>NZ_POTY01000261.1 GCF_003236315.1 Micromonospora craterilacus | reverse complement strand
GCCGGTAACCCGATGGCGTACGTGGCCGCGATGCAGCCCGGCTGGAACCTCGGCAACAGCTTCGACGCCGTCGGTGCCGACGAGACAGCCTGGGGCAACCCCCGGGTCACCGCGGCACAGCTGGACGCCATCCGGGCGCAGGGCTTCAACAGCATCCGGATCCCGGTCACCTGGAGCAACCACCACGGGCCGGCACCGTCGTACACCATCGACGCGGCCTGGCTGAACCGGATCAAGGAGGTCGTCGGCTGGGCCCTGGACGACGGCTTCTACGTGATGATCAACATTCACCACGACTCGTGGCAGTGGATCCACGAGATGCCGACGAACCGGACCACCGTCCTGAACCGCTACAACGCGCTCTGGACCCAGATCGCCGCGGCCTTCCGGGACGCCTCACCGAGGCTGCACTTCGAGAGCGTCAACGAGCCGCAGTTCGCCAACAGCTCCGGAGACGCGCAGAACGCGCAACTGCTCAACGAGCTGAACGTCAACTTCCACCGGATCGTGCGCGCCTCCGGCGGCAACAACGCCACCCGGATGCTGGTCCTGCCGACCCTGCACACCTCGGCCGACCAGCCCCGCGTCAACGAACTGGCCACCACCATCAGCCAGCTCAACGACCGCAACCTGATCGCCACCGTGCACTTCTACGGCTACTGGCCGTTCAGCGTCAACGTCGCCGGCGGCACCCGCTTCGACGCGACCACCCAACAGGACCTGACCGACTCCTTCGACCGGGTCTACAACGCCTTCGTCACCCGAGGCATCCCGGTGGTCATCGGCGAGTACGGGCTGCTCGGCTTCGACCGGCACACCGGCACCATCCAGCAGGGCGAGAAGCTCAAGTTCTTCGAGTTCCTCGGCCACTACGCCCGCAGCCGGCAGATCACCACCCAGCTCTGGGACAACGGCCAGCACTTCAACCGGACCACCTTCCAGTGGCGTGACGCCGAGCTGTTCGCCCAGATCAAGTCGAGCTGGACCACCCGGTCCGGAACGGCCTCGTCCGACCAGGTGTACGTGCCGCGTACCGGCTCGATCACCGCCAAGTCGCTCACCCTGAACCTGAACGGCACCACCTTCCAAGGGTTGCGCCAGGGCAGCACCAACCTGGCGCAGGGCACCGACTACACCGTCTCCGGCAACCAGCTCACCATCACCGCGAGCGCGCTGACCCGACTGGTCGGCAGCCGGGCGTACGGCGTCAACGCCAGCCTCCAGGCCCGGTTCTCCGCCGGCGTCCCGTGGCGGATCGACGTGATCACCTACGACACGCCGGTGCTGTCGAACGCCACCGGATCGACCGGCTCGTTCGCCGTCCCGACCCAGTTCCGTGGCGACCAGCTCGCCACCATGGAGGCGAAGTACGCCGACGGCAGCAACGCCGGCCCGCACAACTGGACCTCGTTCAAGGAGTTCGACGTCACCTTCGCCCCCGACTACACCGGCAACCGGATCAGCCTGACCTCCACCTTCTTCGGTGAGGTACGCGACGCCGCCCCGGTCACCCTCACCTTCCACTTCTGGAGCGGTGCGCAGGTGACCTACCGCGTCACGAAGTCCGGCAGCAACGTCACCGGCGTCACCGGCTGACCCGCCCGCGCCACCGGCCGCCACCGGGCGGCCGGTGGCGCCCGGCCGTCATGATGGACTCATGATCCGATTCGTGCTGAACGTGCTGTGGCTCATCTTCGGCGGTGGCATCGTGCTGGCGATCGGCTACGGCATCGCCGCGCTGATCTGCTTCGTACTCATCGTCACCATCCCGTTCGGGGTCGCGTCGCTGCGGCTGGCGTCGTACTCGCTGTGGCCCTTCGGCCGCACCCTGGTGCCCAAGCCGGGCGTCGGGGTGGCCTCCGGCATCGCCAACGTCATCTGGGTGGTCCTGGCCGGCTGGTGGCTCGCCCTGTCCCACATCGTCGCCGGCGTCAGCCTCTGCCTCACCATCATCGGAATCCCGTTCGGCGTGGCCAACTTCAAGCTCGTCCCGGCCGCGATCTGGCCGCTGGGCCAGGAGGTCGTACCCGCGCCGTAGCTCACGGCGTTCGGCCGGCCGTCACCACCGGCCGTCCGCGCGCAGCACCTGCTCGCCGCTGACGTAGAGGTCGTCGGCGGCGAGCAGCAGCAGTCGGACGACCTCCGCGGCGACCTGCTCCGGCTGGGCGTACACCTCGTCGAGGAACTCGGCGCCGGCGCGCTCCTGCAGGCGCGTCGGCATCGGTCCGGGATGCAGCTGCATCACCTTGACCCGGTTGCTCTGCTGGGCCTCGGCCAGCGACTCGACCAGGCTGGCGCCGTAGCTCTTGGTGGCCCGGTAGACCGGGATGCCCGGCCGCGACCTGGTCACCGCCAGCGCCCCGACGTACACCACGTTGCCCTGGCGCTGCCGGGTCAGGTGGTGCAGCGCCTCCTTCAGCACGTACGTCGTGCCGAGCACGTTGACCTCCACGGCCCGCCGGATCCGCTCCGGGTTCAGGTCGAGCAGGTCACCCCCGGCCCACACCGAGGCGCAGTGGGCCACCCCGCCGATCACGCCGTACCGCTCGACCACCCCCGCGAACAACTCCCGCACCTGCTCGTAGGAGGTGATGTCGCAGGCCGCCCCGGGGCAGTCCAGCTCGTCGGCCACCGCCGCGACCTCCCACGGCTCGTCGCCGACGACCACCACCCGCTGCCTACCGAGCAACCGGCGGGCGACGGCGAGTCCGAGCCCGCTCGTGCCACCCACCACCACGAAGGTTCCGCCAGCCATGACCCTCACCGCCTCACCGGAGCGGGCGCTGCCTTCCCACTTGTGCGGCCCTCACACCCGGTCCGACCTGCTCGGTAAAAGACCGTCGGGGTCCGGACGTACGCCTCGGGACCCGCCGCCGCATGGATTCGTGGACGACGGGAAAACGAGGCCCGCGGGGTGGCAGCGCAGTAGATGTGACGCCGCGGGGCACGGACGGGACTGAGATCCGCCGGGGCGGGTATGCGCGCCCGGTGACGGAGTGCACGCCGGAGGCGGAAAGGGCAGGTCCGGGCGCTGGCGGGTCGACGCGGCCGGCGCTCCGCCGCACCGACGGCGGACGGCTGACCGGCCGGATCCGGCCCCCCGTGCCGGGCCGGGACAGCACCGGCCGGGTGGTGGTGGTGTCGGCGGACATCGGGGCCGGACACGACGCCGCCGCGGACGAACTGTCGCACCGGCTGGCCGGCCGGGGCCTGCGGGTGGACCGGCTGAACTTCCTGTCGCTGCTCCCCCGTCCGCTGAACACCACGGTCCGGGAGACCTACCGGGGCCTGCTGCGCTGGTTGCCGTGGTGCTACGACGCGCTGTTCAGCGCGACCGGCCGGTCGCCGTCGTCGGTGGAGCTGCTCCGCGCCACGCTGCGCCCAGCGGTCCGCCGGATGCTGGGCCGGCTGCCGACGGACACCCGGGCCGTGGTGACGACCTTCCCGTTCGCCAACCAGCTCCTCGGGCCGATGCGGACCGCCGGGCTGATCACCGCGCCGCTGGTCACGTATGTGACCGACTTCGCCGTGCACCCGACGTGGATCTCGCACGGCGTGGACCTGTACTGCGTCGTGCACGAGCTCTCCCGGCAACAGGCCGTGGCCGGCGGCGCGGGCCCGGTGCGGGTGGTCCGTCCGCTGGTGAACTCCCGCTTCGCGGCACCGGCCGAGCTGACCGCCCGGGCTGCCCGCCAACGCTTCGGGCTGCCCGAACAGGCCCGGCTGGCGTTGATCGTCGCCGGTTCCTGGGGCATCGGGGACGTGGCGCGGACCGCGGCGGAGGTGCTGGCCACCGGCTGCGCCGAGCCCGTCGTGGTGTGCGGGCGCAACGAGCGGCTCTACCGCCGGCTCCGGCGGTTCCCCGGGCATGTGCTCGGCTGGGTGGACGACATGCCCACCCTGATGCGCGCCGCGGACGTGGTGGTGGAGAACGCGGGCGGCCTCACCTGCCAGGAGGCGCTCGCCTCCGGCCGGCCCACGATCACCTACCGGCCCATCCCCGGGCACGGCCGGGCCAACGCCGCCGTCCTCAGCCGCTCCGCACTGACCAGCTACATCGCCTCTCCGCAGCGGCTGCGGCCGACGCTGACCGAGCTGATGGCGCGGGCCGGGGACGCCGGCGCCGGCCCGGACGACCGGGTCGACATGGCTTCCGTCGTCGCCGAGGCCATCCCGCCGGTGGGGTGGGGATGGCCGGGTTGAGGCGCAGCCGACGCCGGGATCTGCTGCGCGGCGGCGCCCTGGTCACCTTCGGGGCCGGGCTCGGGGTGGTCGGGTTCGCCGAGGCGGCGGATGTGGCCGACCGGAAGCTGCCGGTGCGCGGCGGTGCGGCGAGCGCGGTGGTGCCGGGCCACCCCGACCTGCTGGGCGGCGGCCGGCTGGAGATGAACTGGTTGGTCCGGACGGAACGCAAGCTCGTCGCGCTCACCTTCGACGACGGGCCGGGGCCCAACTGGACCCCGATGGTGCTCGACACCCTGCATCAGCACGGCGTGTCGGCCACCTTCTTCATGGTCGGCGAGCGGGCCCGCAAGCACGGCGAGCTAGTCCGCGGCCGGCTCGCCGGGCACGAGGTGGGCAGCCACAGCTGGGCGCACCACGACCTGGCCCGGCTCTCGTACGAGGAGGCGTGCGAGGACCTGGCGCGTACCCACCGGGAGCTGGTCGCGCTTACCGGGCAGGAGCCACGACTGCTGCGCCCGCCGTACGGCCATCTGGCCGGCAGCACCACGGCGGCGGCCGTCCGGATGGGGTATCAGGTGGTGCTCTGGTCGCAGCAGATGCAGGAGGCGGACTTCCCCGGCGACCCGGCCGGGCAGGCGCGGCGGATCATCGCCGACATGCAACCCGGCACCATCCTGCTCGCCCACGACGTGGGCGAAAGGCATCGTCTGGTCTCGCTGCGCGCGTTGCCCGAGATCATCGACCAGTTGCGGGCGCGCGGCTACGAGTTCGTCACGGTGTCGCAGCTGCTGGCGGTCCGGCAGTGACTTCGACCCGCCGGGGGCGCGGACGTGGCGACCCGCCGCCGGCGGCGTCAGCGGATGTTCGCGGTGTGGCCGAGGGAGTATCGGCCGGGCTGCGGCCAGATGGTCAGGCCGTGCGGTCCCCGGCCCACCGGGATCCGGGCCAGCAGCTTGCCGTCCTGGGTGCTGATCACGTAGACCTCGTTGTGGTAGCGGCCGGACAGCCACAGCTTGCTGCCGTCGGCGGACAGTCCACCCATGTCCGGGCTGCCGCCGCCGGGGATCTTCCAGGTCGCGGTCGGCTTGAGGGTGGCCAGGTCGAGGACGGTGATGCTGCCGGCGTCCCGGTTGGTGACGTAGGCGAGCTTGCTGTCCCGGCTGAAGTAGATGCCGTGCGCGCCGCGGCCGGTGGGGATGAAGCCGGTCTGCCGGGTGGCCTGGGCGTCGAAGACGTACACGCCGTGGGCGTGCATGTCGGCGACCAGGAAGTGCTGCCCGTCCGGCGTGAGCCGGGTGTCCTGCGGCATCCCGTCGGAGGTCTCGGTCAGGGTGAACTCCCGCAGCTTGTCGAGGCTCACGGTGTCCAGCACGATCATCCGGTTGGCGAACTCGCAGCTGAACAACATGATCTTGCCGTCGGCCGAGTAGTCCATGTGGTTGATGCCCGCGCACTCCGGATACCGCTTCGAGCGCACCCGCTCCCAGCTGCCCAGGTCGTAGAAGTCCAGCCGCTGGTACGCCTCGGCGACCACGATCGCCTGCTTGCCTTCCGGGGTGAAGTAGAGGTTGTAGACGTCCTCCAGTCTCCGGAACTCGCCGGGCTTGCCGGTGCGGGGGTCGATCGGCACGAGCCCGCCGTCCGGGATCTTGCTGGAGGCGACGTACAGCGTCCGCAGGTCGTACGACGGCACCACGTGCTGCGGCTCGGGGCCACCCGGGAAGGTCTCCACCACCTGGTACGTGTTCGGGTCGATCACCGACACGTCGTTGCTCTGCGTGTTCGGCACGTAGACCAGGGCCCTGTCGTCGCGTACCTGGTCGGCCAGCATGTCGGCGCCGGCCCCCGCGTACACGTCTCCCGCCCGCGAGTAGGTTGGCATTCCCGCGACCAGGGGGCCGAACGGCGACGGGCTGGCGGCCGGCGGCGTCCGGGGTGGCTGTCGCCGTTCCTCGGCGGCGGTGCAGCCGCTGCCGGCGAGCAGTAGCACCACGAGGGCAATCCTCCGATTTCGCCTCATTCCGGCATTTTAGGCGTCTTTTCCTGGGCCCGGTCAGCTATCCGCAACGGGGACGCTCACAGCAGGTGTCGGCGAGTCAGCATGCGCAACGCGACGTAGCCGATCGGCGCGGGTATCCAGAACGTCGCGAGCCGGTAGATCAGGACACCGGCGACGGCGGTGTCGATCGGCACGCCGTAGAGCAGCAGCCCGGAGACCAGGGCCGCCTCGGTGGCCCCCAGGCCGCCCGGCGTGGGCGCGGCGGAGGCGACGCCCTCCCCGACCACGCAGACCAGGATCACCGGGGGCAGTAGCGCGAGACTGACCGGTTGACCGACCGCGAGCAACCCGAAGTAGAGGCTGAGGCCGTAGGCCAGGGTGAGCGCCACGGCCGACACGACCAGCAGGGTCAGCCGGTGCTGGTGGGTCAGGGCCTGGAGCGCACCGACGCTCTGCCGGGCCACGGTACGGCCGCGATGGCGCAGGCGCGGCACCGAGAGCACCGCCGTGGCGGCCAGCAGGACCACCACGACCCCGAGCAGCAGCGGCAGCGCCTTGCCGGTGGCGGCGTGTTCGACGGTACGGGTGGGTTGGCGTGCGAAGGGCAGCAGCACGGGCAGCAGCAGCGCGACCGACACCACCCCGGCCGTCCGGGAGACCGCCACCACGGTGGCCGACTCGGCGGTGCTGAACCCCTTCTGGTGCAGGTAGCGCAGGCTCAACGCGGCACCACCGACGCTGCCCGGGGCCAGCCGGTTGGCGAAGGACGCGGCCACCTGCACGATGTTGGCCTCCCCCAACGGGATCCGGTTGGCGGAGGCCAGCCGCAGCACGAGCGCGCTGAGCAGGTAGGTGGCGACCGAACCGAGCGCGGTCGCGACGAGCGCCAGCGGGTGCGCGTGGACCATCAGGTGCAGCGCGGTGCGTACCTCGCCGACCTGCGGCAGCAGGACGTACACCAGCAGGCCGAGCGCGACCAGCAGCAGGATGCCGCGCCGGGAGATCCGCACCACCCGGGCCAGCCGCGGCTCCCGCTCCGGGCAGCGGCGCAGGATCTCCTCGCGTACCTGCTCCAGCAGGCCGGGTGTCCGCCGCAGGGCGTCACGACCGGCCCGGGAGACGACCGGCCGTTGCAGGTACGGCAGGCTGTCCGCGACCTGCGCGGCACCGATCTCGGCCATCGCGGTGCCGACCGCGGTCGCCGGATCGACCCGGCCGGCGAGCGTGACCAGCAGCTCGACGAGGTCCCGGGCCTGCTGGTCGGCCGGGGCGCCGTCGATGCCGAACCCGAAGTCGACCAGATGGACGACCCGGCCGCCGACCATGATGTTGGCTGCCCGCAGGTCCCGGTGCGCGATGCCGGCCCGGTGCAGCCGCGCCACCTGCCGGCACACGTCCACCACCGCCGAGACCGGCAACGGCCCGACAATCGAGTCCAGCGGGGCGGCGTCGACGAACTCCTGCACCAGCACGGCGTCGCCGTCGGGCAGGGTGGCGGTCGTGACCACCGCCGGGACGCGGACGCCCGCCCGCTCCGCCAGCAGGGTCAGGTACGTCTCGTGGTCGCTCTGCTGCTTCGCGCTCAGGTACGGCGGCTCGTCGGCGACGTGCCGGTAGCGCAGCCGCCGGTAGAGCTTGTACGCCCAGTCCGCGTCGCGTTGCTGCCCGCCGGTCACCTTGACGAACAGCCGCCGCCCGTCGGCGGTGACCGCCAGCCAGGGCCACGAGCCACGGGCGTCGCCGGTCAGCGGCTCCAGGCGTACCACGTCGAAGCCGCGGTGCCGCAGCACCCGGCGCAGGCCGCCGGCGGACCGTTCCGGGCCCACGTCCCCGACCATCAGCCGGGTCAGGCACACCGCGAGCCAGCCGACCAGGAGCCCACCGATGGTGTCGACGGGCAGGTGCGCGCCGACGTGTATCCGGGCCACGGCGACCACGAAGATGGTCACCCACAGCAGGCGGCGCCAGCGGGGACCCACGGCACGCGCCGCCGCTAGGGCCAGGGCGGTGGTGACCGCGACGTGCCCGGAGGGATAGCCCAGCGAGCCGGTGATCGTGTCGTGCAGCGTGACGTCGGCCAGCAGGGCCGCCGGCCGCTGCCGGGCCACCACGGCCTTGTTGGCGAGCGCGAGCCAGTACGCCAGGTTGCCGGCCAGCAGCAGGTCCCGCGCCAGCGCGTACCGCCGCAGCAGGCCGGCGAGGGCGGCGCTGGCGAACACCGCGAGGTACGAGCCGACCTGCATGATCACGACCAGCACCGGTGTCACACCGGCCGGCAGGCGGTTGAGCAGCGTGAACAGGTCCCGCTCCCACGCCGCGACCGGATGCTGGCGTACCAGCAGGCTCAACGCGACCAGCAGGCCGGCCGAGACGGCCAGGCTGACCAGCAACGCGGGCGACGGGCGGTGCGTCCGGGATACCACCAGTCCTCGCCTTCCCCGGAGGCGGTCGTGGGCCTGCTGTCGAGTCGAACCCTACGGGCTCGCCCGGTGCCGCTCGGCGGTTTTCCGCCGTTCAATCGGCGGGTCCCGGGCCGGCCGGAACGCCACAATCAGAGGATGGACTGGGTGCTGGCCTTGATCACCGGGCTGCCGCCGGTGGTCGTGCTGGCGCTGGTGTTCCTCCTGCCCGCATTGGAGTCCTCGACGTTGCTGGGGCTGGTCGTGCCCGGCGAGACCGCGGTCCTGGTCGGCGGGGTGGTGGCGCACGGCAGCGGGCTGCCGCTGTGGGCGGTGATCGCCGCCGCGACGGCCGGTGCGTGCATCGGCGACCAGATCGGCTACCTGCTGGGACGGCGCTACGGACCGGCGGTGCTGGCCCACGCGCCCGCCGTCGCGCGCCGCCACGTGGACCTCGACCGGGCGCGGCGGCTGGTGTCCAGCCGGGGCGCCGCGGCGGTGGTGGTCGGCCGGTGGGTGGCCGTGTTGCGGACGGTGGTCCCGATCATCGCCGGGGCCAGCGGCATGCGCCGGGCCGCGTTCGGCTGGGCGAACGTCGCCGGCGGGCTGGTGTGGGCGACGGCGGTGGCGCTGCTGGGCTACCTCGGCGCGGCATCCCTCCACTACCTGGAACGGGAGTTGGGCATCGGCACGCACGCCCTGCTCGCCGTGGTCCTGCTCGCTGCGGTGCTGGCGGTGTGGCGCCGCCACCGGGCGCGCCGCGCCCGCCAGGACCACTGACCGATGACGGCAATCGGCCTCGCGGCATGGTCCACGTCGGTAGCGTCAGGGACTGGTCGGGACACCTCGCGGCGAGGTTTCCCGACCAGTCCCTGACGCTACCGACGTGGACCATGCCGCGA
>NZ_POTY01000260.1 GCF_003236315.1 Micromonospora craterilacus | reverse complement strand
CCCCCGAACGGGACGAGGTGCAAGGAAGGGCCCCTTCTTAACGCTTTCCTTGCGCGCCGCCCCGGTCGGACGGCATACTCGACGGCGTGTTCGATCAGCGCTACTACTTTTACTACGGCACCGGGAGTCCGGCAGCCGTAGGTCGCGCCTGATCGAAAAGACCTGCGAAAAGCCCCGGGCTCCTCGGAGTCCGGGGCTTTTGTCGTCCCGGAATCCGGGCACCGGGCACCACACCGCGAGAGGTACCCGAAGATGACAGACGTGATGGAGCAGAGCGGCGGCCCGGCCGGTTCCGGCACGACCCCGAACGGCACCGGCCCGGTCGATCGGCCCGAGCCCGCGTCGGCGTCCGCGTCCGAGCCTGCGCCGGGCAACCGGGGCACCGGCACCGCGGAGCCGGCCGCCGCCGCCCGGATCGCCGAGATCCGGGTACGGATCGACGAGATCGACCGGGCGCTCATCGAGCTGTGGCAGGAGCGGGCGGCACTGTCCCGGGAGGTCGGCGCCACCCGGATGGCCTCCGGCGGCACCCGGCTCGTGCTCTCCCGGGAGCAGGAGATCCTGGAACGGTTCCGGGCGGCCCTCGGTGCCGACGGCACGCAGCTCGCCCTGCTGCTGCTGCGGGCTGGCCGCGGTCCGCTCTGACCGGCGGACGACGCCCTGCCGGCGACTGGCTGGTCGCGCGGCGTCCGACCGCACCGACCCGTCACCCGCGACCCCATGCCAACCCGCTGGTCGCGCGAGGGGCCCCGACGCCTCCAGTGGCCCGTCTGCGGCACGTGCCACGTGCCCCGTCGGCGGCACGCCACGCGCCCCGTTGGCGGCACGCCACCGCGCCCCGTTGGCGGCACGCCGGGCGCCCCGGTGGCCGCACGCCGGGTGCCGCCGTTCACCGGATCGGCTCGGCGCGCTCGAACGCCCAACGAGGACCGGGGCGCCAGCCGCTGGTTACGGCCGACGCCCCGGATCACTGAGGAGGCACTACCTTCACCGCCGCGCCCGGTACGGATGGTCGGGCCGACGGCGTCTGTGCGGCTACTCCGTCGCGTGCACCACGTCGCGTACCTCGGCGAAGTGGCAGGCGCTCGGGTGGCCGGACTTGTCCCGGATCTGCAGCAGCGGCTCCTGCTGTGCGCAGACGTCCTGAGCCTTCCAGCAGCGGGTCCGGAACCGGCAACCCGACGGCGGGTTGGCCGGCGACGGCACGTCACCGGTCAGCACGATCTGGTCCCGAAGCCCGCGCAGCTTCGGGTCCGGCACCGGCACCGCCGACAGCAGTGCCTGGGTGTAGGGGTGCGTCGGGCTCTCGTAGATCTCGTCCTCGGTGCCGATCTCGACGATCTTGCCCAGGTACATGACCGCGACCCGGTCGGCGATGTGCCGCACCACCGACAGGTCGTGCGCGATGAAGACGTACGACAGACCCAGCTCGTTCTGGAGCTTCTCCAGCAGGTTGATCACCTGGGCCTGGATCGACACGTCCAGCGCCGACACCGGCTCGTCACAGAGGATGATCTCCGGGTTGAGCGCCAGCGCCCGGGCGATGCCGATGCGCTGCCGCTGGCCGCCGGAGAACTGGTGCGGGTACCGGTTGATGTGGTCCGGGTTGAGACCGACCAGTTCCAGCAGCTCCTGCACCTTGCCCCGCCGCCGGCTCTGCGGCACCACGTCCGGGTGCACCTCGAACGGCTCGCCGATGATGTCGCCGACGGTCATTCGCGGGTTCAGCGAGGTGTACGGGTCCTGCATCACCAGCTGGATGTTGCGCCGGCCGCGCCGCCGCTCGCTGGCACCCACCTTCGACATGTTCTTGCCCTGCACGAACAGGTCGCCGGAGGTCGGGGTCTCCAACCCGACCAGCATCCGGGCAAGGGTGGACTTGCCGCAGCCGGACTCGCCGACGATGCCGAGGGTCTCCCCCCGGCGCAGTTGCAGGTTGACCCCGTCGACCGCGCGCACCGCGCCGATCTGCTTCTTGAAGACGACGCCCCGGGTGAGCGGGAAGTGCTTCACCAGGTCGCGGGTCTCCAGCACGAAGTCACTCATCGCCCTTGACCTCCTTCCAGAAGTGGCAGGCGGCCGTACGGCTCGGCGACACCTGGAGCAGCGAAGGCGCCGGGTCCTTGCGGCAGACGTCCTGGGCGTACCGGCAACGCGGGTTGAAGGCGCAGCCCGACGGTAGGTTGGTCAGCGCCGGCGGGAGCCCCTTGATGGCGCTGAGTTCCTGGCCCTTGAGGTCCAGGCGCGGGATCGACTCCAACAGACCCTTGGTGTACGGGTGGGCCGGGCTGGCGTAGATGTCGTCCACGCCTGCTTCCTCGATGACCCGACCGGCGTACATGACCGAAATCCGGTCCGCCACGTCGGCGACCACGCCCATGTCGTGCGTGATCAGCACCAGGCCCATGTTCCGCTCCTGCTGGAGCTCGGCCAGCAGCGCCATGATCTGGGCCTGCACGGTCACGTCCAGCGCCGTGGTCGGCTCGTCGGCGATCAGCACCTCGGGGTCGAGCGCCAGCGCCATGGCGATCATGACGCGCTGCCGCATACCGCCGGAGAACTGGTGCGGGTAGTCGTTCACCCGCTGCCGCGCCGCCGGAATCTTGACCAGGTCGAGCAGCTCGATGGCGCGCGCCTTGGCGTCCTGGCGGGACATCCCCCGGTGCTTCCGGAACAGCTCAGCGAGCTGGAACCCGACGGTGAAGACCGGGTTCAGCGCGGAGAGCGCGTCCTGGAAGATCATCGCGATCCGGTTCGCCCGCACCTTGCGGCGTTCCGACTCCGGCAGCTTGAGCAGGTCGACGCCACGGTAGAGGATCTCGCCACCGGTGACGAAGCCGGGCGGGGTGTCCAGGATCCCCATGATCGCCTGGGCGGTCACGCTCTTGCCGCAGCCGGACTCGCCGAGGATCGCCCGGGTCTCGCCGGCCCGCAGGTCGAAGCTCACCCCGTTGACGGCGTGCGCGATGCCGTTGCGGGTGCGGAACTCCACCTGCAGGTTCTTGACCTCCAGCGGCAACGCGTTCGGGTCGAGGCCCGGCAGCGCGTCCAGCTTGACGTTCACATCAGTCATGGGACTCACCGGAACTTCGGGTCGAGGGCGTCACGCAGGGCGTCACCCATGAGGATGAAGGACAGCACCGTGCCGACCAGCAGACCACAGGGGAAGAGCAGCAACCACGGGTCCTCCAGGAAGTAGACCTGGTGGACCGAGATCATGATGCCCCACGACTGGGCCGGCGGCGCGAGCCCGACACCGAGGAAGGTCAGCGTGGCCTCCGCGGCGACGAACGAGCCGAGCACGATGGTCGCGTACACCAGCATCGGGGCGATCGCGTTGGGCAGGATGTGCCGGAACATCAGCCGGCCGTTGCTCGCACCGACCGCCTTGGCGGCGTGCACGTAGTCGAGGTCCTTCGAGGAGATCACGCTGCCCCGGATGATCCGGGCGATGGTCGGCCAGGCCAGCAGGAAGAGCACCGCGGCGATCGTCCAGATGTTCTGCCGCTTGATCACGGTCAGGAACACGATCGCGCCGAGCAGGAACGGCAGCGAGAAGAAGATGTCCATCACCCGGGAGATGATCGAGTCGACCCAGCCGCCGTAGTAGCCGGCGAGCAGGCCGAGCACCCCGCCGAACACCACGATGCCACCGGTGGCCATGACGGCGATCACCATCGACGGCCGCGCGCCGTAGATGGCGTGCGAGTAGTAGTCGCACCCCAGGATGTCGAAGCCGAACGGGTGCTCCCCGCTCGGTGCGATCCGGGACCGGTCGGTGGTGCAGTCCCGCGGGTCCTGGCTGGTCCACAGCTTCGGGAAGGCGGCCATCGAGCTGACCACGAGGATGTAGAAAAAGGAGATCATGAAGACCGGGTCGCGGACCAACTGCCGCCGGGCGTCCGCCCACAGGCTGGCGCTGCGCTCCTTGCCCTCGCCGCCCGGAGCCCCGATCGGCGGGCCGTCACCGGTCACCGGCGCGCCGCCGACGGCTGCGCCCGCACTCGTCAGGTCGCTCATCTCCACACCTCGTTTCGCTCCAGCCGGCCACCAGGGGCGGTCGGAAGACCCTGCGTCCGCGTCGTCACCACGATCTGGTCACTCATAGCGGATCCTCGGGTCGAGCACGGCGTACAGGAGGTCGACCAGGAGGTTGGCGACCAGGACGACCAGGACCAGCATGGTCACCACGCCGACCACGACGGATGACTCACCGGTACGGGCGGACATCGTCACCAGCCGGCCGATACCCGGCACGTTGAAGATTGTCTCGGTGACCACCGCACCGGCCATCGCGGCGCCGATGTCGACGCCGAGGAAGGTGATCACGGGGATCAGCGAGTTGCGCAGCGTGTGCACACCGATGACGCGCTTGTTGGTCAGGCCCTTGGCCTTGGCCGTCCGGACGTAGTCGGCCCGGATGTTCTCCATGATGCTGGTCCGGGTGAGCCGGGCGGTGGTGGCGAGCGAGACCGCGCCGAGCACCATGCCGGGGATGATCAGGCTGGCGAACGGGTAGTCGGGCTTGAAGCCGGGGCTGAACATACCGGTGGAGATCACGTCCGGGATCCAGTCCTGGCCACGCAGCACGTTGCCGAACTTGACCCCGACGAACTCCCGCACCACCACGCCGAGCACGAAGATCGGCACCGAGATGATGAAAACCGTGCTGATCTTCACCAGGTAGTCGGTGAAGCTACCGCCACGCAGGCCAGCCAGCACACCCGCCGCGATACCGACGACCGCCTCGAAGAGGATCGCGATCACCAGCAGCTTGAGGGTGAACGGGAGAGCGTCGGCCACCAGGTCGGTGACCTCACGCTGACGCAGGTTGATGCCGAAGTCGAAGTGGAAGAACACGCTCTGCAAGCGGTCCCCGAAGAGCCCGATGCACCAGTTGCCCTTTTGGCTCAGGCAGGGGTCGCCGTAGCCGAGCCGCTCGGTGATCGCTTCGAGCAGCGCGGGCGGCGGGGTCCGGTCACCGAAGAGAGCCCGGACAGGGTTCCCGCTGAACTGGATCGCCAGCGAGGTCATGTAGTGAAGCAGGAACATAGTGCCCAGCACGGTGGGAATGAACTGGAGCAACCGTCGAATGACGTAGCGCCCCATCTCGGGGTCTCCTCTCGGCGCTGACGTGGCGGCAACGATCACCCTGGTGGGGAGACCGTTGCCGCCACGTCGTGTTACGGCTGGATCAGGAGCCTGAAGCTCAGTTCTGCTTCAGAGAGGTTGCGCCGTAGTCGGCGTCCGCGACGGCGTTCCAGACGAACTGGTCCACGTTCTCGCTGTAGATCGCCGCTTCCTTCCGCCACCACATCGGGATGACCGGCAGTTCCTCACCCAGGATGTCCTCCGCCTGCTGGTAGGACGGGATGGCGGCCTGCATCGAGGCAGCCGAGTCGCCGGCCTTCATCAGCTCGTCGAACTGCGCGTTGCTGTAGCCCGAGTTGTTGCTGCCAGCGCCCGTGCCGTACAGCGGGTACAGGAAGGTCTCCATGAACGGGTAGTCCGGGCCCCAGCCGAGACGGAACGGACCGGTGAACTTCTTCTTGTCCGCGGTCTCGAGGTACTCGGCGAACTGCAGGTTGACCTTCAGCTCGTAGTCGATGTTCAGCGCGGCCTTGATCTGGTCGCCGACCGCCTGGAGCCACTGGTCGTGACCGGCACCGGCGTTGGCCCACAGGGTCAGCTTCTTGCCGGCCGGCCAGCCGCCGGCCTCGGCGAGCAGCTGCTTGGCCTTCTCGACGTCCTTCTGGCAGTACTTGCAGACGTCCGGACGAGCGCCCTCGAAGCTCGGGGCGACGAAGCTCGAGGCCGGGGCGAACCGGCCGTCGAAGACGGCGTCGATGATGGACTGACGGTCGATCGCCAGCGACAGGGCCTGGCGGACCTTCTTGTCCTTGAACTCGTCCATGTACAGCGGGAAGCCGACGTAGGTGAAGCTGTCACCGGCCAGCTCGAACATCCGGTCGCCGTAGGTGGCCTTGGCCTCCTTGTAGCGGGCCGGCGGCACGGTGTACATCACGTCCAGCTCGCCACCCTGGAAGGCGGCGTAGCCGGCGTCGACATCGGCGAAGATGCGGTACTCGATCCGGTCCGGCTTGCCGGCGTCGCCCTTCCAGCTGTCGCTGCGGACCAGGTTGATGGCGACGTTGTGCTGCCAGTTGCCGTCGATCTTGTACGGCCCGTTGCCGATCGGGGTCTCGTTGCACTTGGCGATGTCGGCGACGCAGGCCTCGGCCATCGGGAAGAAGCCCGGGTAGCCGATCGTGGTCGGGAAGCCGGAGAACGGCGCCTCCAGCTCGACGGTGAAGGTGAGGTCGTCGACCTTCTTCAGGCCGGCAAGCTCCTTGGCCTTCGGCTCCGGCGCCTTCTCCGGGCCGTCGCCGTCCGGGTCCGTGGACTGGACGTCCTTGATGCCGGCGATCCGCTTCATGAAGTAGCCGTTGTTCTGAGCGTTCGGCGAGTACGCGGCGAAGTTCCACGACCGGATGAACGCGTCGGCGTTGACCGGCTCGCCGTTGTCGAACGTGTAGCCGCTCTTGAGCTTGATCGTCCAGAGCTTCTGGTCGGTCGACTCGACCGACTCGGCCAGGTCGTTCTCGACCGCGGAGGTCTGGGCGTTGTACTTGACCAGACCACGATAGAGCTGACGGATCACGTAGAGCGACGGCTCGTCGTCACCGCCGGACGGCGTCAGGAACGCCGGCTCCGCGTTGTAGACGCGCAACGTACCGCCGGACTTGCCGGCCGTCTCGTCGTTGCTGCCGCCGCCGCCACAGGCGGTGGCCAACATGGCGGTGGCGGTCGCCACGACCGCCACCTTCAGGAATTTCCCGCGCATGGGAGTGCCTCCTCAGGGCGCTCGGCTCACGAGGGGGTTGTGAGGTGCCTGCCACTGTGACACCCGATGCACCCAGGCGGGAAGGCGTGTTATCAACCCGATATCCGCCCGGGACGGGGCCGACACCGACCCGGAGCCGGATTCACTTCACCCCGGATACGTGGTATGAGCTGCCCGTCAACGGCATTTTCGCGCCCGAATGGCCGATTGACGTCGCAGCGCGGGCCGCCCTGAAAGCGGCGCGGCTCCATGGCGTGAATCCCGCCACCCTGGCCTGGATCCTACCCGAAAGGACTAGGCCAGTTCCAGACGCGCGGCCGACCCGACCAGTCGGCTGGTCAGACAAGCCGGCGGTCCGCCGCCCACCGCGACAGTTCGTACCTATTGGACATTTGGAGCTTGCGCAGCACGTTGGAGACGTGCGTCTCGACCGTCTTGATCGAGATGTAGAGCTCCCGGGCGATCTCCTTGTACGCGTAGCCCCGGGCGAGCAGCCGAAGCACCTCGCGCTCACGGTTAGTGAGCTGGTCCAGCTCGGGGTCGGCGACCGGGGCGTCCGGGCGGGCCGCGAAGGCGTCCAGCACGAATCCGGCCAGCCGGGGGCTGAACACGGCGTCACCATCGGCCACCCGCCGGATCGCCGCGGCCAGCTCGTCGGGTGAGATCGTCTTGGTCACGTAGCCCCGGGCGCCGGCCCGGATCAGCCCGATCACGTCCTCCGCCGCGTCGGAGACGCTGAGCGCCAGGAAACGCACCTGGGGGTGGCTGCGCCGCATCGCCTCCAGCACCGCCCGGCCACCGCCGTCGGGCATGTGCACGTCGAGTAGGACGACGTCCGGTCCGGTGGCCGCGATCCGGCTGACCGCCTCGGACACCGTGCTCGCCTCGCCCACCACCTCGACATGCGCGCCCAGCTCGGCACGGACGCCCGCGCGGAACATGGCGTGGTCGTCGACCAGGAACACCCGTAGCCGCTCAGGCCCGGCATCCACCGGCTCGACCGGTCGCGTCGACTCCTCGGCCATCATCTGTCCCTTTCCGCCGTGGCCGAATCCCGGGAGATCGGCAGGATCAACCGGACCTCGGTCCCCTCCCCCGGCCGGGAGCGGATCTCCGCCCGGCCGCCGTGCCGCTTCATCCGCCCGACGATCGAGCCTCGGACACCGTGCCGGTGATCCTCCACGGTAGCCGGGTCGAACCCCACACCCCGGTCCCGTACGAAGACGCTGACCTGGTCGGGCTCGACCTCTGCGTAGAGCGACACGGTCTGCACCCCGGCGTGGCGGGCGGCGTTCACCAGCGCCTCGCGGGCCGCCGCGACCAGCGCACCGACCCGCTCGTCGGTCTCCCGATCGCCGACCACCACGGGCTCCACCGTGATCGCGAAGGTGTCCTCGACCTCGGCCGCGGCCTGTTCCAGCGCGGCGGCGAAGCGTTCGGTGGGCGATGCGGTGGGCTTGTAGAGCCAGTTGCGCAGCGAACGCTCCTGGCCGCGGGCCAGCCGCTGCACGGTCTTCACGTCGCTGGCGTTGCGCTGGATCAAGGCGAGGGTGTGCAGCACCTGGTCGTGCACCATGGCTGCCAGCTCGGCCCGCTCCTGCTCGCGGATGCGCCCCTCCCGCTCCGAACGGAGCTGGTTCCACGTCCGCCAGAGCACCGGCGCGGCCACCACCCCGACGCCCGCCAGCCCGACCAGGGCGAAGATGACCCCGTTGACCACGGCGTCGAAGTTCTGCGCCGGGGAGTAGACCGCCGCGACGCCGATGATGCCGACCGCGACCAGCACCCCGCCGCCGACGAAGCGCAGCACGAAGGCGCGCCGGTCGCTCTCCTCCACCACCGCGCCGAGCCACGGCACCGGCATCGACTCGCCCCACTGGCGTCGTCGCTCCGGCGCGGACTGGTGCCAGATCACTCCGGCGCCGACCGCGATGATGGCGACCAGCCAGCCCGCGGTGCCGGCCGCACCGACCGAGTCGAAGAGCATCATCTGGATCAACAGCACGCCGAGCCCGATCGCCACGAACGGCAGCAGTTGCCATACGTCCCGGCGGGGCGGTACGGCGGTGTCACCGGGGCGTACCGGGACGACGGCCCAGAAGGCCGCGTAGAGCAGCAGGCCGAGCCCGCTCAGCCCGAGCAGCACCATGAAGGCGATCCGGACCCGGACCACCGGGACGCCGAGATGCTCGGCAATGCCGGCGGCCACCCCGGCGGCCATCCGGTGCTCCGGGGCGCGGTAGAGGCGGGGTGGCTGACTGACGGTGCTGATCGCGGGCTCCCTGGTCAGGACGGGGCGGGCCGGGCGGTGGTCGGGTTCCCGGCGCCGATCCGATCGTCACACGTAACGCGGTCGTCCGACCACGGGGACGCCCCGGACATTCCGGGGTGGCCGATCTCAGGGTGGCGTCAGGGTCGCCTCCGGAGGTCGCTCGGGCCCCCGGAGCAGCAGGATCGACGTATGACCGACGATGCTGCCCAGCCGCACCGGCCGGGGCCGAGCGAGCCGGAGCCGACACCTCCGGCCGCCGCTGCGGCGTCCGCCGATCCGGCACCCGAACCCGACGCCGCAGGGAAGGCCACCACCGTGCCGGTGGGCGGCCAACCACTCACTGGGGAGACGGTGGGGGACGGGACAGCTCCGCCGGTCGCCACACCAC
>NZ_POTY01000025.1 GCF_003236315.1 Micromonospora craterilacus | reverse complement strand
GGGCAGGATGCTGCGCGCCGGGCTGGGGGCGGCCGGTGTGCCGCTGACCTGGTTGGTGGACACGGACCGGCCGACGGTGGTCAAGAAGCGCATCAGCGTCGGGGGGCACACCCTGCTCCGGCTCGACGAGGGGCTCGAACCGCGGCCCAACCCGGCCACGGCGGGAACGACGTTGGTGGCAGCCGCGCAAGCGGCGATCGAAACCGCGGACGCCGTCGTCATCAGCGACTACGACCACGGCACGCTCGGCAACCCGGAGCAGATGTTCGGCGGCGTCGGCGACATGGTGCTCGTCGTCGACGCCAGACACCCCCACCAGTACGCCGGGCTGCGGCCGACCGCGGTGACACCGAACTACGCGGAGGCCGTGACGGCTCTGGGCCTGACCGCGCTCGACGACGGTGCCCAGCGGCTCGAACAACTCCGGGACAAAGGGCCGGATCTGCTCGGACGTACCGGCGCCGGATGCGTCGTGGTGACCCTGGCCTCGCTCGGCGCCATGGTGTTCGAGCCGAACCGGAGGCCGTACCACAGCCGGGCCCCGCAGCGGGTCCCCGGCGAGTCGATCGGTGCCGGCGACGCGTTCGCCGCGGCCTTCGTGCTTGCCCTGGCGTCGGGCGCGGATCCGCCCGTGGCCACGGAGCTTGCGACCCAGGCCGCGACCACGGCGGTCGCGGCGTCTGCGGGAACGGCCGTCGTCGATCGCGCCAGCCTGATGGCCCGGTGGCACCAGCCCAGCAAGCTGCTGACGCCCGACGACCTCGGGCAGTGGGTCGCCGCCACCCGCCGCGCCGGTTGCCGCATCGTGTTCACCAACGGCTGCTTCGACCTGCTCCATGAGGGACACGTGACGTTCCTGAGCCAGGCCAGAGCCTTGGGGGAGGTGCTCCTGGTCGCGGTCAACGACGACGCGAGCGTACGGGCACTCAAAGGGGCCCAGCGCCCGGTCGTCCCGCTCGACGGACGGTTGCGGATGCTGTCGGCGTTGAGCTGTGTGGACGGCGTCTTCGGGTTCGCCGCAACGACGGCGACCGAGCTGATCCGGCGGGTACGCCCGGACATCTACGCCAAGGGCGGCGACTACCGGGACAGCCGGCTACCCGAGTCAGCCGTTCTGGCTGAACTCGGGATCGAGGTCCGTGTGCTGGACTACCTTCCAGAACGCTCGACAACGAGCATCATCGATCGTGTCCGGGCGCTGGGTTGAGCGCCAGCGCGCCACTACCGAAGCGGGCCAACGTGGGTGCGAGCCGAGTAAGCGAAGAGGCGATGATCGCCGTGCTGGTCGACGCGTTCGAGGAGATCGGCGCGGCCGACCGTACGGCCCTCGGGCCGGCCTGCCGGATCGGTGATCTTGATTTCGACTCGCTGGACGCCGCGGAGATCTTCAACAAGGTCTCGGTCGCCTTCGACACGGATATCGAGCCACGCCAGGTGCGCAACAACTGGTCGGACCTGACGATCGCCGGACTGGCCGCGCACTTCGCGGAAGTGATCGACCAACATCGACGATTGGTCTAGTCCGGGTCGGCACGCGCGGCTGTATCTGGGAAACCGGATGTTTGGCTAGGTTGGCCGTGTCGGTCGTCACCGCACCGCTTAGGCCAGAGCATCCGAGGAGGTCTACCCATGACGCTTCCCGGCACGGCCGGCATCCCGCCACGGACAACGGACCCGAACCACCCGGCCCGCAGGCATTCCTGGAACGACACCGACCGGCCCTACCCCGGCGGACTCACCATGCACGAGCTGGTCCACCGACAGGCACTGCGCAATCCCGACGCGATCGCCGTCCGCCACACCAGCACCACATTGACCTACGCCGGCCTCGAACGCCGCGCCGACACCTGGCGCCGCCGACTGAACGCCCACGGCGTCGGACCCGGCGACCGCGTCGGAATCCACCTCGACCGCAACGCCGAGCTCGTGGCGGCGCTGCTCGGCGTCCTCAACTCCGGCGCGGCCTACGTGCCGCTGGACCCGGCCTATCCCGACGACCGGCTGGCGTTCATGACCGCCGACGCCGGCGTCCGCGCCATCGTCTCCACCGACGAGCGGCTGGCCACGGTCCTGCCGGGCACGCCCCTCCTGCACCCCAACGCCACACCACCGGCACGGCACCACCCTCCGGCGCCCACCCAGATCACCGCCGAGAGCCCCGCCTACGTGCTGTACACCTCCGGATCGACCGGGCAGCCCAAGGGAGTCACCCTCACCCACGCCAACGCCGTGGACCTGCTCCACTGGTCGGCCGAGACGTTCGGCGACGACCTGCGTCAGGTCCTCGCCTCGACGTCCATCTGCTTCGACTGCTCGATCCTCGAGATCTTCGGGCCGCTGGCCTGGGGCGGCACCACCGTCGTCGTCGACAGCGTCATGGACGTCGCGACCCGCCCGGAGGCGTCCGGGGTACGCCTGCTGCACAGCGTCCCGTCCGTCATCGAGGAACTGCTGCGGTCCGACCGGCTACCGCCGGCCGTACGCACCGCGATCGTCGGGGGAGAGGCGCTCTGGGCGAACCTCGTCGACAAGGTGTACGCCCGCAGCGCCATCACCCGGCTGGTGAACCTGTACGGGCCCACCGAGTGCACGAGCTACGCCACCATGGCCATCGCCAGGCCCGACAGCGGTGACACGCCGCCCATCGGCCGACCGATCGCGAACACCCGGATCTACCTGATCGACAGCGGCCTACAGGCGACCGAACCGGGCGAGCCGGCCGAGATCTGCATCGCCGGTGCCGGCGTGGCATCGGGATACCTGGGCCGGCCGGCACTGACCGCGCAGCGGTTCCTGCCGGAGCCGTTCAGCGGTCGACCAGGAGAGCGGATGTACCGCACCGGGGACCTCGGACGGGTCGACGACAACGGCGAGCTGTACTTCCTGGGCCGCATCGACGACCAGGTCAAGGTCCGCGGCGTCCGGGTGGAACCGGTCGAGGTGGAACAGGCACTGCTCGGACACCCCCACGTGCACGAGGCCGTGGTACTCGCCGCACCGGATCCCACCCGAGGGCTCGCGCTGACCGCGTACGTCGTGGCCGACCTCGACCTGTCCACCGGACCGGGACAGCTGCGCTCCTACCTGCGGGACCGCCTGCCAACCCCGCTCCGGCCCAGCGCATACGTCTTCATGCAGCGCCTGCCCCGCGCACCGAACGGCAAGATCGACCGTCGTCGCCTTCCCGCCGCCGCGCCCGCCGTGCCCTGCGCCTCGGCCGTCTCCCCGGCGCCACCGTCCGGGCTGGCGGGGCTGCTCGCCGGATACTGGGCGGAAGAGATCGGCATCGCCGCCGTCGACGTCGACGCCGAGGTGTTCGACCTCGGCGCGCACTCCCTGCCGGCCCTGCGGGTGCGGGCCCGGACGGCACAGGCGCTCGGCGAGGAACTACCGCTGCGCCTGTTCTTCGAACAACCCACCGTGGCGACGCAGGCTGCGGAGATCAGCCGGATCCTCGGACCGAGACTGCGCATACCCGACGGCTCCCCGACCCCGTCCCCCACGAAACCGGGCGCGCCGACCAGGGGCCGCCTGTCGCCGACCCAGGCGGCGATCCTGAGCCGCGCCCAGGCCCGCCCGGACGGCCAGCACGTCACCGTGCCACTGGTGGTCCGTCTCGCCGGCGACATCAACCCCACCGCGCTGCGGCACGCCCTGGATACCCTGCAGCGGCGGCACCACCTGCTCACCGACGTACTCCGCCGCACCGCCGACGACACCGTGACCTGGCAGCCCGGACAACCACAACCCGTGCCCCTCGTCGACCTGACAGGCTGTCCCGTGGACCGCCGGTCGCACCTCGCCCGCACGGCCGTAGAGCGCCTGCTGCGCCGGCCATGGCGGCTCGAACGGGAACCGCCACTGCGCTGCGCCATCATCCGGATGGCCGACGACGAGCACGTCCTCTGCGTCGCACTGCACGCCATCGCCGCCGACGCCTGGACCGTCGAGACCGTCAGCCACCAGATCCTCGCCCTCTACGCCGGCGCCATCCACGGGCGGCCAGCCGACGACGACGGCAACGGCTTCACCCAGTACCAAGAGGTGGCCGACGAGCGCCGCGCGCTCCTGGACAGCCCGCTGGGCGAACGCCAGCGCCGCCACTGGCAACGTCGGCTGCGCGGCCTCACGCCGTTGAGGCTGACCAGCGACAGCCAACGGACCGCGGATCCGGGGTCGAGCACCCAGACCGTCTGCACGATCCCGGCACCGATCGTCGAATCTCTCCAGCACGCGGCCAGGACCGAAGGGGCGACACCGTTCATGGCCCTGCTCGCCGCGTTCGCCGTGGTCCTGCACCACCGCTCAGGGCAGGACGACATCGCGATCGGTTGCCCCACATCCGGGCGACTGCGCCCCGAACTGGCCACCGTCGTCGGCCCCTGTATGGACGCCATCGTCATCCGCGCCGACCTGACCGGCCGCCCCACCTTCCGCGCCCTGCTGCGCCGGCTACGGGAGCAGGCGCTGGAGGCGTACGCCAACGCCGACGTGCCGTTCGTCGAGTTGGCGGCCACGGCACCGACGGAATCGAGCCGACATCCGCTGTTTCAGGCGAGCATCGTCATGCAGCAGCGACCATCACTTCTCGACCCCTCCTACAGCGCGGAACTGGCCTGGCGTCACCCCATCGGCGCGGTGGAACTGTCCGGATTCCTCGACCACCCGCCGATGACCACGCTCGACGTGGAACTCGCGCTGTTCGAGCGCGACGACGACATCGAGGCCGTACTGACATGCCGGACCGACGTCTTCGCACCGACGGACGTGCCGGCGCTGGCCGACGCGTTCGTCACCGCGGTGACGCGAGCGGCGCGGGCACCCGACCTGCCGGTCACCGAGCCGGCCCTCGCATAACTCCCATGTCCAGACCCCCGGGTGCCGCCTCGCAGCGACGACCCCGACATTCCCTCTCCCGAAAGGCTCAGACAGGCAGATGAGCGCAGCGATCCGGTCATGGTGGCGGCGACGGGTACCGGTCCGGCTCCAGCTCACCACGGTCGAGTGCGGAGCGGCATGCCTGGCGATGGTGCTCTCCCACCACGGCCGCCGAACCTCCGTGTCCCACACACGGCAACGCTGCGCACCTGGACGTGGCGGCGTCAGCGCCCTGGCCATCGCCCAGGCCGCCCGCTCCTACGGCATGCGGGTACGGGGCCTACGCGGCGAACCCACCGCGATGCCGCACGTCGCGCTGCCCGCCATCGCCCACTGGGAACGCGATCATTTCGTGGTAGTGGAACGGTGGAACCCCCGCTACGTCGACATCGTCGATCCCGCCTGGGGCCGTCGCCGGGTGACGAAGCAGCAGTTCGACGAAGGTCTGTCCGACGCGGTGCTCGAACTGCGCCCCGGCCCCGACTTCGACACCTCCGGCGACGAAGGCCCGTCCAGCGCCAAAATCCTGGTCCACATGATCACGCGGTTGCCCGGCATCCGGTTCCTGCTCCTGCAAGTACTGCTGGTCACCGTTGCGCTGCAGGTGTTCGGGTTGGCCCTACCCGTCACGACCAAACTCATCGTCGACGAGGTCTTCGGCCTCTCCCGCGACGACCTGGTCGCGCTGCTGGGCCTCGCCCTGCTGGTGATCATCGCGGCCCAGGTCATCGCTGCCTACCTGCGCGCCCTGCTCCTGATCTACCTACAGGGCAGAATCGACTGGCAACTGCTGGTCGGCTTCGCCGGTCACCTGTACCGGCTCCCGCTGCGGTTCTTCCACCAGCGCACGACGGGCGATCTCGCCACCCGGATCAACGGCATCGCCGCGCTGCGAGACCTGATCGCGAACCAGACGCTGACGGCCACGCTCGACGCGATGCTCGTCCTGACCTACTTCGTGCTCATGTTCGCGTTCGACCCGGTGCTGGCCTCCGTGGTCGCGGCGGTCCTCGTCATCCAGGTCGTCATCGTCGCCAGCACCCACGGCCGAGCCCGAGACCTGCTGGCCCGCAGCATCGCCGCGCAGACCGGCGTCAACGAGTACGTCATCCAGACCATCTCCGGGATCTCCACCGTCAAGGCGGTCGGCGCCGAACGGCGTGTGGTCGACGAGCTCACCGACCGGATCGTGGACTGGAGCGCCACGACGTTGCGACGCAACCACCTCGGCGCCGGGCTCGACACCGCCACCGGCATGCTGCGCATGCTCACCCCACTGCTCGTACTCTGGCTCGGCGCGTGGCGGGTACTCGACGGGCAACTCAGCATCGGCACCCTGCTCGGCTTCACCTGGCTCGCTGCCGCCGTCCTCGCACCGATGTCCACGCTGCTGGCGAACTGGCAACGCCTGCAGGTGGCCGCCGTACAGCTCGAACGCATCGGCGACGTGCTCAAAGCCGCACCGGAACGCGGGGGTGACCAGGACCCGAGGCCCGGGCCCGAGGGGTCGCGGCTGGAGCTACGCGACGTGACCTTCCACTATGACGAGGGATCGCCACCAGCAGTTTCCGACGTCACCCTGTCCGTCGAACCCGGACAGCGGGTCGCGATCGTAGGACGCAGTGGCGCCGGAAAGACCACGTTGGCGATGCTGATGCTCGGTCTCTACCAACCGACCTCGGGTGAGATCCGGTGCGACGGCGTTGCGCTGCCGGACATCGCGCCGGTGGCATTGCGGCGCCGATTCGGTGTCGTGCTGCAGGAGCCGTTCACCATGCGGGCCAGCATCCGCGACAACATCGCGTTCGGGCTGCCGGAGGCGACCCTGGACGACGTGGTCTGGGCAGCCCGCATTGCCGAAGTGGACCCCGAGGTGAACCAACTGCCCCTCGGCTACGACACGCCACTGGCCGAGCGGGGTGTCGGACTCTCCGGTGGGCAACTGCAACGACTCGCCATCGCCCGGGCGTTGGTCCGGCGACCGTCGATCCTGGTGTTCGATGAGGCCACCAGCCATCTCGACGCGGAAACCGAACAGCGGATCGTGGCCAACCTTCGCGGGGTCACCTGCACCCAGGTGGTGATCGCCCATCGGCTGAGCACGATTCAGAACGCCGACGTGATCGTTGTCCTGCACGAAGGGCAGGTCATCGAGGCCGGCAGCCACGCCGACCTGGTCGAGTCCGGTGGGCCGTACGCCGTCCTGGTCGCGGCCCAGACCGGGGCCGGCGGCGACCCGGAGCTTCTCGCCGAACTGCTTGCGTTCTACGAGATCGAACCGGGCTGACCGGCCGCGCCGGAAACGCCAATAGAATCGGTGCGAATGGGAGGAATCAGATGAAGATGATCAGAGCAATACCCGCGTTGCCCGTGTCGGACGTGGCCAGGGCCGTGGAGTACTACACCGGACGTTTCGGATTCGAGTCACGCTACGCCGACGATGACTACGGCATCGTGGGCAAGGACGAGGTGGAAATCCACCTCTGGCCCGCCAACAAGCCGAACACCCCCGGCGCGGAACCACACCTCGCCGGCAGCGCATCCTGCCGGATCCAGGTGTCGGATGTCGAAGCCCTCTACGGGGAACTCGACCGGGCCGGCATCGTGCACCCCAACGGCGCGCTGGACGATCATCCGTGGGGGCGGGAGTTCACCACTCTCGACGCCGACCGCAACGCCATCACCTTCTTCCAGCCCTGAACCCGGACCCGCCGCCAGCGTTGGCAGGCCGACAAGACGACGCAGGTTCGCAGTGGGAGAGTGCATCCGTGGCCATCGTCCGCCAACCGGGAGACGCACCAGCGCCAGCCGAAAGCGTCTCACATGCGGAGTTCACCGACCTCTACACCAAAAAGCCCGACCCATGGGACCTGGCCACCAAATGGTACGACCAACGTAAGTACGCGATCACCGTCGCATCCCTTCCGCGCCCCCGCTACCGCCGCTGCTACGAGCCCGGCTGCTCGATCGGGGAACTCACCAAGCTGCTGGCAGCCCGATGTGACGAGCTGTTGGCGGCCGACTTCGTCGAGTCGGCGGTCGCCCAGGCACGCACCGCGGTCCAGGACCTCACGAACGTCACGGTCACCAGAAGCGTGCTGCCGGCGGAACTACCCGATGGCCCCTTCGACCTCGTGGTGGTGAGCGAACTGCTCTACTACCTGTCCACCCGGGACATGAAGCAACTGGTCGACGGCATCGTCGAACGACTGGAACCGCACGGCGACCTCGTCGCAGTGCACTACCGCGACGACCGCCGCCAGCACTACGACGGCGTCACCGTCCACGCGGAGCTGCTGTCGCGGCCACAACTGCACAGCATCGTGCACTACGAGGACGAGGCATTCATCCTCGACATCCTCAGACGGCGTACGCGCGGCACCACGCTCATTCACGGCGCCGTACAGGCTGCCGGCAACCTGCTGCCACGAGGTGCCGAACGCCGCCGACCGACCCGCTTGACTCCCACCCCGGACGGCCATGACAAGGCCCGGCAATGAACAACCGCACCCGGCGAGCGCGATGACTGCACGCCCCCAAGGCAATCCTTGGCTCCGTCGCTTCCACGACGTTCCGACCAGCCGCCTCACGCTGGTCTGTTTTCCGCACGCGGGTGGCTCGGCCGGCTTCTTCCATCCGATGTCGGCTTCGGCCAAGCACGCCCTTCAGGTCGTCGCCCTGCAGTACCCCGGGCGGCAGGACCGCAGCGGCGAACCCCTCCTGACCACGCTCAGCGAACTGGCCGACCAGGCATACGACGCGCTGCGACCGCTGATGGGCAGGCCGCTGGCGTTCTTCGGGCACAGCATGGGAGCCACCCTCGCGTTCGAGGTGGCAGTTCGCATGAGACAGCGTCTGGAGAACAGCCCGGTGGCGTTGTTCGCCTCCGGCAGCCGCGCGCCCTGCCGGCCTCGCCTCACCGACGCCGTGCATCTGCGCGACGACAACGGGCTCGTGGCCGAACTTGCCGCACTCAACGGGACCGACCCGCGACTTCTTCGGGAACCTGACCTGCTTCGCATCATCCTGCCCGTCCTCCGCGCCGACTACATGGCAGTCGAGACCTACCGCTACGAGGTGAGCTTGAAGCTCGACTGCCCGATCATCGCGCTGGTGGGAGACGCGGACAGCAAGGTCGAGGTCGCCGACGCGCGAGCGTGGCGCGAACACTCCACCGGCCCCTTCGAGCTGAGGACGTTCCCCGGCGGCCACTTCTACCTGACGGACCACCGGACACAAATCACCGATCTCGTCATCAACCAACTGCTCTACCCGGCGTGAGGCGCCGCTGTGCGCCATCCGTTGCGGAGCTTGAGCGCCTGCTGGCTGACGTGTTCGGGTCGGATCTCGCTCGGGAAGGAACCGAGGAGGACTCGTCCGTTCGGCTCGATCCCGCCTTTGCAGCTGGCCAGCAATTCCTCGACTGCGTCGAGGTTCGGCTCCTCCGTCTGGCTGCCGTAGCTCAACGCCGTCGGCGTGATGAACCGGACGTCCCGCAGACCGCTGGGACGCTGCGAGCGCGCGACGGCGGACATGCTTGCCGCCTGCTGACCGAGCCCCGGCCCCCGCCGGGCCAGCTGGCATCGGCGACGTGAGAGGTGTGGCGCCCTGGCGGATCCTCAGGCGCAACGCGTAGTCGTGCAGTGGAAGACCTGGGCGGTCGCGCGCCCACGCCTTCGCTGCCGCCCCGATCCGGCACCGTCGCAGTAGGTCATTACACCCTGCCTGGTGCCTTGCGCCAGCACCCTTCCACTCGCAGACGAGCAAGTGCGGCCGCGGAACTGATCGATAGAGTGAGCCATGGGCCCTGACACTGATCCGCGCGATGTCCACGTGGTCGCTGTCGGCATCGACCAGTACGCGGCGGGCGGCGAGTGGAGCCTGGTCGGTCCGGTCGACGACGCCCTCCGGTTTGCCCGCTGGTTCGCGGCCCGAGGAGTTCCGCCGGGGCAGGTGACCGTGCTGTCGTCGCCCGATCCCGGTCCGGACGCCGTACCGCCGGGAGCCGTCCTGCGGCCCGCCGACCGGGCGACCGTACGGGAGGTGCTGCTGCGGGAGCTGCCGACGCGGCGGGGATCGACCCTCTACGTGATCTGGGGCGGCCACGGCTATGTCGACACCGGCCGGCACCGGCGGCTCTACTACGCCGACGCCACCACCACCGACGCCGGTGCCCTCGACCTCGACTCCCTGCTCGCCACCTTCGCCTCCGACCTCGTGCCGGCGTTCGGCCGGCAGGTGTGGATCGTGGACGCCTGCCAGCTGCACGATCGTCCGCAGGGTGCGCGCTCGACCGGCAACGAGACCTTCCCCGTCGGGGAACCGGTCGCCGGTCGGCGGCAGGATGTGCTGTTCGCCGCCGGTCTTGGCCAGGCCGCCGCCAACCTGCGGGTGCGGCGTACCGGATTGTTCAGCCGGGAGATACTGCGGCTGCTCGACGACGGCGACACGGATCGGCTCGCGGATCCGGAACGGCTCGTGACCACGCTGCGGGACCGGTTCACCGAGCTGCGGTCGAGCGGCCTCACCGCGCAGACCCCCACGTACCTCTGGTACCGCAACGCCCTCGGCGACGAGGGTTTCCTGCTGAGCAGACCCACGGCCGGGCAGCCGGCTCCCGCGGCGCCCGCGCCGCCACCGCTGACCGCCATGGCTCCCCTCGTGGACGCGCTCCTCGAGATACCGGAGTTCCTGCGACCGAACGACCGTGAGGAGATCCTGTCCCTGCTGCGCGGCCAGGTGTACGCGGCCATCCGGCGCAACAGCGCGGCGCGGCTCGATGCCATCAGTGTCGTACGAACCTGTCTGCGGTTTCCGGGTGCCCTTTCGGAACTCGTCGAGGCGGTTCGGTTCTTCGCCTCCGACGACGCGGCGATGGCCCGGGTCGAGGCCGGCGCGGCCTCGTTGGCGGCGCACATCTGAGCCGGATGGCGGCGGCCTGGCGCGTCCACATCGGAGGATTCCGTTCCGATCCGGTCTGTGGTGACGGTCGCTCGGCGCTTTCGCTGCCTGCACACATAAGTAATGATGGAGTTATCGACTGTCATCATCGGGAGGGTTGCCGTACATGGAGGAACGCCTCGCCGGTATCGAGTCTGAGCTGCTCGACCTGTCAGCGGTGACCGTAGCGACCCTGCGCACCGTTGACCTCACCGGCATGACTGCGGCGATCTCGCGGGTGCGAGAGCGAGTTGCCGATTCGGGGGGCAGCATCAGCGGCTACAACGGCTCTTTCCCGAGTCGGATGCGTCCCGCCGGGCCGGACAGGGAGGAACATGTCGAATGATCCCGTTCCGTTAGGTCCGACCTATCTCGAACACGCGCACTTCAACACCCTGGCCGCCGGTGCCGGAGACGAAGCGACCATCGCGGCGCTCCGGCGGTCCGAGCGCAGCTGGCGGCTGATCGTGCTACGGGCCCTGCTGGACGCCTGCGTCGCCCGAGCCGACGCGCGCGGTCCGCTCGCACCAGTCACCGACGCCTGGCATCTGCTGGTGCAGGCCCACGCTGCCGCTCCGGAGAGCACCGAGGACGTCCTGGCCCAGCCGCAGGTCGGCATCTGGGCCGCGCACACCCTGCGTCGGCTGGGCGACGGCACCGACACGCCGGTGCCGTTGTGGCTGGACGTCGGATACCTGCACGCCCTGGCGGCGGCGAGCGCCACCCGGGCCGGCCTCTCCTTCGAACTCGACATCCCGGCCCGTCAGGGGGCCGCGGTACTGCCCACCGTGGGTGCCGCGTCGGTTCCGCCGGACGTTGCGGTCGTCGGCGTACGGGCCCGCGACGGACAGGTCGATATCGAGACCGGCAGCCGCACCGTGCGGTGCCTACCGGGCGACCCGGACTGGCATGAACCCATCGTCGTCGAGGTCCGCGCGGGCGGCTTCGGCCTCCGGGTCGAGCTGCTCGACCGCGATGTGTACCGCGACCTGCGCGGGCCCTCGTCGCCGCAGCCGCTGCCGGCGGCCGAGGTCGCCCGTTGGCGCGCGAATCTCGCCGACGCCTGGAAACTGCTGGCCGGCGAGCAGCCCGAACGCGCCCAGGCAATCAGCGGAATCGTACGGACCCTGGCACCCGTGCCACGCCGTGAGCGCTTCCGCCCACTGTCCGCGTCCGGCGCCGAGGCGTTCGGGGGCATCCTGCTCTCCGAACCGGACGATGCGGTGGAGCTGGCCGTGACCCTGGTGCACGAGTCGCAGCACCACAAGCTCGGCGCCGTGTCGCACCTGCTCACCCTCTGCGAGGCTGGCGACCTCCGCTACTACGCCCCCTGGCGGGACGACCCCAGACCGCTGCCCGGCGTTCTCCAAGGTGCGTACGCATTCGCCGGCATCACCCAGTTCTGGGGGGTCCACCGAATCCAGGCACCGCCGGGGGAGCGGGCGGCCGCAGACTTCGAGTTCGCGCTGTGGCGGCGGCAGACCCTCGACGTCCTGCGGATGATCGCGGCGTCCGGCCGGCTGACCGCGCACGGCCAGCGGTTCGTCGAGACCCTGCACACGGAACTGAAAACCTGCCAGGACGACCCGGTGCCCGCCGCGGCACTCGACGCGGCCGACGCCGCCGCCCTCGACCACCGCTCGATGTGGCGGGGCCACAACATCCGCCTGGACCCCGCCGATCGGGACGCGCTCGCCTCGGCCTGGCAGCACCGTGCCCCGGCGGCGGAGGCGGTCGTCGCCGTCGGCGCCGCGAAGGTGCTGGCGGAACCGCCGCCGGGCCTGCTCGACGCTCGGGCCGTCCTGCGCAGACACCTGCTGGTCGACCCGGACGCCTTCGGCCGAGTGCGCGCCGCACCCGACGAGGTGGGGGACCGGGTGGACGGCACCACCGCGGCCGACCTCGCCCTCGTGACCGGCGACGTCGAACGGGCGCGTGCCGGCTACCTCGGCGAGCTGAGGCTGGACCCGTCACGCGTGCACGGCTGGGTGGGTCTCGGCCTCACCCAGATCGACCGTCCTGCCGATCCGGCGACGCGGGCCCTGCTGGGCTGCCCGGAACTCATCCTGGCCGTCGTCCAGGGCCTGCGGTCGCGCGGGTCCGCAACGGTGGCCCCGGATCCGCTGGAGCTGGCCAGCTGGGTCGGCCGTGGGCTCCCGGATCGGCAGTTCGACCCGGTCGACCCGGCGGGTTGGCCGGTAGCCTGACCCGCCGGATGGACCGCGGTCGCACTACAGGGGGAGCGGGTCGATGTCGCAGTTGGCCCGTACGCCGGCGCCGACCGCCGCGACCGCCGGGTGCCGGACACCGAGGACCTGCCGCAGCTGCTCAAGGCTGGTCTCGAACAACGTGCTCGCCTCCGCGCCGCGCCCGAGTTCCCGTAGATCCATGGCGAGGTTCAGCGCGCACACCAGCGTGGTGGGATGGGTGCTGCCGAGCACCTGACGACACTGCGTGAGGGTGTCCGCGTCGAGGACCTGGGCCTCGGTGTAGTCGCCGAGCTCGTAATGGTCGCTCGCCAGGTTGATCCGGGCGGCCAGCACCAGGGCATGCGATGCGCCGAGCCGGCTGACCAGCCGCTCCGACGCCGCCTGGTCGAGGTCCCGGGCGCGTTCGCACTCGCCGAGCAGCCGAAGCGTCACCGCCAGGTCGACCTGCGCACCCGCGGTGTGCGGGTGGTCCTCGCCGTACAGCCGGCGCAGACCCTCCACCGCCAACTCCGCCGCGTCCTTGGCTGCGCGCAGGTCGCCGGTCAGCCGCTGGTCGATGGAGAACGTCAGCGTGGCGAGCACCGTGTCCGGATGGTCGCCGCCGTAGCGCGTACGGAAGCGGCGCAGCACGTCGCTGGAGAGATCGAGGGCGTCGTGGTGGTGACCGGCCTTGCGCCGGAAACTCGCCAGCATGTGGCTCTGCCGCAGGAGATCCGGGTGGTCGTCGTACTTGAGCATCCGGCGGGCCGTGGCGACGACGTTCTCCTGATTCGCGTGCGCCGCGATGTAGTCACCGAGTTCCCGCCGGTCGAGGTTGATGCCGCCGAAGGTGCTCAGGCTGTCCGGGTGGTCGGTGCCGTAGATCTGCACCAGCCGCTGGTAGGTCTGCTCGTCGAGCTGGAGCGCCCGCCCGAACAGGCCGGACAGCCGCATGCTCACCGCGAGATTGTGCGCGGCACGCAGCGTGAACGGCTCCTCCTCACCGAAGTTCTGTTTCGCCTGTTCGTAGACGACGAGCGAGCGCTCCAGCGCGCCGGCGAAGTCACCGGCGACCCGGTGGTCGGCGGCCACCGCGCCGATCGCGTCCAGGGTCTCCTCCTGGTCCTCGCCGAGGGTCTGCCGGTAGAGCTCGAGCGTCCGGGCGTTCAGCGCGGACGCGGCGGCGTAGTCACCGACGACGAAGTGCATGAAGCCGAGCCAGCTCGCCATCCGGAGGCTGTCCGCGTCGGTACCGCCGTCGTCGGCGGTCCAGGCCGTCCACCCCCGCTGCGAAAGCTCCCGCGCACCGAGGTGGTCGCCCCACCGCCAGAGGTACTTCGCCTCGTTCAGCACCATGTCCCGCACGAGATCGTTCGGGCACTCCTCTGCTTCGGAGGCGACGATGTGCGGGTACAGCTCGGCGTACCGCGGCCAGTGGTCGGCGTTGTCGGGCTGGTCGGGGTCGTTGCCGGCCAGCAGCATGTGGGCGCCGTGCCGCAGGGCGTCGCGTTGCTCCGGTTCCATCTGGTTGATCAGTACACGTTGGACGAGGCGGTGCATCTGGAAGGAGTTCGTCCGGTGGTCGATTCTCGCCAGCGAGAGGCGGCCGATCGTGCGGATCGCCCGGTTGAGGCGGACCGGGTTGCGGACGAGGGGATCCAGGTCGGGATGGATGCGCAGCGCGCGTGGCTTCGACAGGAGCACCCTGCTGATCGGTTCGGGCGCGAAGAACGAACACATCTCCAACAGCCGTAGCGCCGCGAGGTCCTGGTCACGTAGCCAGTTGAGCGACACGTTCCAGGCCGCGGCGACGAGCTCCGGGTAGTCCTGCTGCGTCGTCTCGTCGTCGAGGACCGGCCGGCTGGCGTCGAGGAGCGCCAGATACTCGTCGGCCGGCATCCTCGTCTCGGCGCGCCAGGCCGCCGCCTGCTCGATGGCCAGCGGAAGGTCGCTCAGGGCGGCGGCGAGTCGGTCGGCGTCGTCGACGGCCAGGTCCGGCCCCCGACGGCGGAGCAGGTCGATGCTCTCCTGCCGCTCGAACACGTCGACCGGAAGGCTGTTCGCGATTTCTCGCCACCCGGCGTTGCGGGAGGTGACGACGATGCTGCCTGGTCCGCCCTTGGGAAAGAACTGCTCGACGTCGTCCGGGTCCTCGGCATTGTCGAAGATCAGCAACCAGTTCGAGTACGGACGGCCGATCCGCAGTGCCTCCAGCACCGCCGGCACCGCCGTGTTGGCGGTCGCCGGAACCGGTAGGTCCAGGCGCGCCGCCAACTCCACCAGCGCGGACTGGATCTGGGCCGGTCGCTCGGCCGGAATCCACCAGATGAGGTCGAAGTCCTGCTGATGCAGGTAGACGTACTCGATGACGAGTTGCGACTTGCCCACCCCGCCGGCGCCGTGCAACGCCTCCGGCAGCACGGCGGTGGTGCCGGCGCGCAGCCGTTGGTGCAGGGAATCGAGGAGTTCACGCCGGCCGGTGAAGTTCGTGTTCCGCAGCGGCAGGTTGCCGACGACGGCCGGTAACTGCCCGTCGAGCCGCTGTACGGACTGCAGGTCGTGGGTCGGTGGCCTGCTCGGGATGATGCCCGACTCGGCGTCCAGCGTGACGTGCGGTGCGGTGCCGAACGAGACCCCCGGGCCCGGCGAGTTCACTCTGTCAGACATTCCGGACTCCATGGTGCTCTGAGCGGTAACGGAAGGCGGCTGAAGTACTCGACGTACCTGCCGTGGGACGGGAGAGCCGAGCGCCTGGCCCAGCCGCGCGGCTGCCACGAGGTTCGGCCCACCCAGTGAGAGGTGAACAGCCAACTCGACCCGCAGGTACGGCTCGGCGGCCGGTGTGACGCGCTCGTACGACGCGTTCCGCGGATCCTTGACGCGAAGGGTCAGGTTGCGCACCGCCTCCACGTCATGCGCCAGTTCGTACTCCACGACGTGCTGGACCTCGACGGTGCGGTCGCGGTACCCGAGCGTGAGGAGCCGCTCGCGTACGCCGTGCACGAACTCGTACCTGATGCGGGTGTCGCCGGTCGCCGCCGCCCCGTGCGGAACCGGTCGCACCAGATCGCTCGTCAGCACCTCGGTCAGCTGCTCCGGCCCCGACCGGACCACTGTCCTCGCGACGGCGCGCACTACCTGGACGTTGAGTGGAGCGGCCGCCAGCCGTGTGGCCAGCGTGAACGCCGCGGGCGACACGGTCGCCCGGAATCGGGCGACGAGATCGGGAGCGGTGAGCGAGCGGCTCGGCCGGCGGCCGGTCAGCCCGTCCGGTGGCAGCAGCAGCGCGGGCATCCGCAGTTCGCCCGTGGCCGGCCCGGCCAGTAGCCGGCTCCATCGCTGCAACCAGTCCGTGCCGCGTTCGATGACCGGCACGGCCGTCAGCCGGGCGTCGTCGTCCCGTTGGTCGGTGGGACGAAGGTCCAGGCCGCTCACCCGCCACGACGATCGGGTGGTCGCCGGATCCGAGCCGTCCAGGCCCCACGCCACCTCGGTCGTCTCCAGTCCCCGCTCGCGCCAACGCTGCTGGGGTAGAAGGTGGACCACAGCAACGGTCATGTCGGCTGCCCAGGAGACGAGCACGGGGTGGACGAGCCCACCCCGCCAGGCGTCGGACGCGCCATGGGTCAACAGGAAGACGATCCGCCGTCCGGTGGGATCGACCAACTTCGCGGGCGGGGCGTTGACGGCGTCGGGCTCGCCGGTCACCCACAGCGCGCCGTCTTCGACAACCATGCGCCTGACCTCGACCGCGGCGAAGGCGCGTTGAGCCCGTAGCACCGCCACGAACGTCGAGATCTCGTCGGCCCAGAACTCCATCACCGGGTCGTCGTCGACGACCACGACGAGATCCCGGCCACCGTCCGCCGGTTCGACCCGCAACCAGTCGGCCGGTCGGCTCGCGGCCGCTGAGGTCACCGGCACCGATCGGCTCACCACGGAACCGCCGTCGCCGACGCGGGCCACGGCGACCGCACGCGACGGCACCGGCCGGCGACGCTGCCGTCCGTCCGGCGTGGATGCCGGTCGGCGGCGACCCACGTGCCGTGGCCGTTGCCGCTCATGCCAAGACCTTTCGCCTGTCTTCGTCGGCGGAGACCGTTCCACCTGGCTGTCGATCCGGATCGTCGAACAAGATCACAAAGCCGTGCCCGATGTGCTGGTCGAGCCCCTTGGGGTCCTCACTCCACGCCGACTGCCGCAGGTGCTTGGCACGGTGCGGAAGCCCGGTCACCCCTGGGCCCGATGTCTGGTCGCCGAGCATCGACGCAACAGTCTGGCACAGATCCTTTGTGGACGATGGGGTGCGGTGCCAGATGATCGCCGGCATCCCGGACCGCAGCCCGACGAGCAGTTGCCGCTCGCCCACGCTGTCCGCGGTCGGCGACTCGCTGAGCACCAGCACGACGACCCCGCTCTCGCGTTTGAGAGTCGCCTCGAGCTGGACGTCGGCATGGTGCTGCGACGCGCAGTGGATCAGCTGCCGCTCGCCGTCGCGGCCGGCGAGGCCCTGCCAGCGGCCCCGCCAGACCCGGTGCCACTGGCTGGCGCGGAGGCGTTCCAGGCTCCTGATCACCAGGGGATACTCCGTGGTCAGGGGACTCGGCATCGGTGACTGGAGTTCCTTGCGCCAGGTGTCGACCGGTTCGTTGATCAGCTGCCAGGGCAGCACGAACTCGATGGTCACCGCGCCGGTCTGATCCGCCCAGCGCCGTTCGGTCTCGTTGATGACCTGGTCGACGGCGGCCTCGAGGTCCCGGTACGGGATGTGTCGGTCCTCGCCGCGGATCGGCTGCCACACCGTGGACGCCCACTGATACCAGTGCGACATGATGTAGGTGTCGTCGTCACCGCCGTACTTCTCGAACTGGATCACCAGGTAGGCGGTACCGACGGGCGCCGGAGGGCTCGGCCGGGACGCCTCGATCCGGTCCGCGACTCCCCAGTCCTTGGCCAGCTGCGCGACGAACTCGCGCATCCGGTCCAGCGATGCCTCCGGTACGGCCGTCGCCAACCTGTCCAGCAGCGGCAGCCACGGCGGCACCTCGGCGTGCGAGTTCGCCGATGCGAGGTGGGTGAAGAGATCCCAGGCGGTCCTGCACCAGGGAGGGGCTGGGGTCGCCCGGGTCTCGGCGACGAACCGCCGCAGCTCCCCGGTCGCGTCGACGGTGGACAGCAGGCCCCGCAGCCAGGGAAGGTCGTAGTCGGCGAACAACTCGACCACCTGCCACTCGTCGGCCAGCCGCACCAGCGCGATGGTCTGGTCGCTGCCCGGCTCGAGCAGTTCCAGGCAGTCGACGAGGCAGCGCAGCCCGCCCGCTCGATCCACGCACACCGTGACCAGCTCGACGATCTGGGGCCGCAGCACGCTCAGCTCCCGGTAGCCCAGTGCGCCCCCCAATGCGTGGCCCAGCTCCTGAAGCAGCAACTGGCGGCTGTTCGGGTCGCGGATGACCGACGACTCCTCCATCACGGTCGCGATCTGGCCGACCAGCCGGCGGCGCTCCTCCACCACGGCTGGCGAATAGCGCCGCGGCCCCTCGTGCACGGGCCTCATCTGATCGCTCGCTGGCGCGAGCTCGGCGGGGCGCTGCGGCCCGCCGCCATCAGGAGGGCTCCGACCTGAACGGGTCGAGCCTTTCCAGCGCCTCGACGACAGCGGCCGCCTCTCCGTTCACCTCCACGCGTCGTCGCTGGACACCGTCGTCGAACGTCGCGCGCACACTGACCTGCCCGGTGCGTCGGCGCAGCATCGACTGCAGGGCGTACCACCCGGCGGAGGAGGCGATACCGACCATGATCTGGAGCAGGGTGTCGGTCACCAGACCGCGCGATGAGACGAAATCGCATTCCCCGGTGGGATGCCAGGTGTCCACCACAAGACCCGCTGCCAGCAGCTCCTGCATAAGAGCCGGGGTCGATTCGGGGTAGATCAGGACGCCGTCGTCCTCGGCGAGCGGAAGAAAGGTCACGTCGACGCCGGCTCTCGGGCCGGGACCTTGGTGGTGGTCCGCGGCGACAATCGAGACCTTTGGTGACATGCGCCTATCGTATTAGCCGAGGCTGCGGCCGTGGCATCGCGCGAAGTGTCGCCAACTTGACACATTTCAATGTCGCCGAACCTTGACTGCCCATGCCGGACTCGCCGGATGCCATTCGGGGCAGTCCAGCCCGCAAACCTGGTCGCACGGACGGGCATGCGGGCCGATCGGGCCGACGGCCGAGCCGCCGCCCTCCCGGGTGCTCGTCGGCGATGATCCCGCTTTCGCGAAACCGCGCGGTGGGCGCTCCGCGAGGTGTCCGGAGTCGCCCGACATGGGGACGCTGCGCGAGGCGCTGGCCGACCCCCGATCCGGCGGGCCGTGCTCTGCGGGTGCCGGGCCTTGAATCCACCGGCGTGGTCTGGCTTCCGGTCTGGCCGCATATCTTGTCTTCCACTATATTAGGTGCATGAGTTCTCGGGCGATGACGGAACCGGCCTTCTTCATCCTCACCGCGCTGCTCGACGCCCCGCGCCACGGCTACGGGATCGTTGCGGAGGTCGCAGAACTGTCGCGGGGGCGGGTGCAGCTGAAGATCGGCTCCCTGTACGGGACCCTGGACCGACTCGTCGGTGAAGGCCTGGTCGAACTGGACCGCGAGGAGGCATGGCAGGGACGGTTACGCCGGTACTACCGGTTGACCGAACACGGCCGCGAGGCCCTCGACGCAGAGGCTCAACGGCTGGCCGCCAACGCGCGCCTCGCCTCGACCCGGTTGCGCGACCGGCGGAACCCGATCACAGGGGCGACGCCGTCGTGAGCCGGCTCGAGGAACGCTACCGCTTCATCCTGCGACTGCTGCCCGCCGACTATCGGCAGGAATGGGAAGACGACATGGTCGCCGCCTTCCTGGAGAGCATGGACACCGGCGATCCCGAAACCACCGCGTACGCTGCGGACTACGGCTGGCCGAGCATGTCGGAGGTCGCCAGCATCGTGTCCCTCGCCGTTCGGTTGCGTCTCGGCGGAGCCGACGCGCCACCCCGCTCGTACGCCTGGGGGCAGGCCGTGCGACTGGCGACCCTGATGGCGATGCTGACCCACGCCGTCATGGTCACCGCCAGCATCGCCGTCACACTGTGGCTCTCCGGGAAGTTCGCCTGGTTGCCAACTCCCGCATCCGAATGGGCGATCACTCCACCGTCGAGCATCTGGCACACCGCCTGGCACCTCGCCGGCTACGCCTGGTTGCCGGCCTACATCGCGCTCGTACTCGGACACCGGCGGGTGGCCCAGGCAGTCGCCCTGCTCGCCATCGTGCCTACCACCATCACCACCGTCGTGGCACAAGCCACCAGTGACGGACCGCTGACCGTGTCGCCCTGGGCGGCGCTCTTCATCGACGTCGCCCTGCTACTGGCCATGACGGCCTTCCATCACGAGGCCCCACCGGTGCCGCGCCGCCCGTGGCTCCTCGCGCTGCCGATCGGCATTCTCCTCGTCCCCGTACCGCTGTTCACCATTCAGGCGACCACACCGGCGCTGAGGCTTCTCGACTGGCCGGGCCTGTCATGCGCGGCGGTGACCGCCGCCATGGTGATCCACCTGGCCGTTCGCGCATCCCGTCGTCCATCTCGCACCCTGCCATGGTCACTGGCGCTCACCCTGCTCGCCGTGACCACGCTCGCCCAGCGAACCGCGACCCTGCCCGACTACCGTCACCAGGTGCAACACGCCACCCTCACCACGATCGCCTCCGTGCAGGCCATTGCCGTCCTCGCGGTGGGCGTACCGCTCGCCGTGCTGGCAATCCGAGCACTGCGCCAACTTCCACCGATCCCCGCCGCCGCCCCGAGACCTGTCACATCAACCGAATAGGACTCGCCCAACTCGCCACATCGGCGTCCCGTTTCCCGGACTGCTCTCTGTGACGGTACTGCCGCGGCCGCCGCCAGGGGGTGGTGGTGGGTCGCTCGTCACCAGCGCGAAGAACCCATCAGCGGGGGACAATGGCACCCGACGAGGGAGGCCGGCGATGGGTGAGGATCGAGAGCACGCCGAACGGTCAACGGACGAGGAGTTCGCCCGGCTGCGGCACGTCAGGTTCGGCGAACTGCCCGCCCGAGTCGCGCCGACCGAGGAGCTGGTCGAGACCGTGGACACAGACCCCCCGCACGAGGAGCCGCCGCAGCCTCCAGTGCGCCGGGAGTGGGGGGCGTAAGCAGCCGCAGGGCGAGACTCAACCCCAGCGATCACGCGGTCTGCTCGAGGCCAGCGACTCGGCCGAGCTCGGTCGTCCGGTCGAGGAGCGGGTCGTGGTCGTCGCGGGCAGTCAGACTGCTGGCGATGACGGTGTCCACACCGGTGCCCCGGGCCTCGGCTGGCCGGTATCGGACGGTTGCTGCTTCTGGCGAAGACTGCAGGATGACGCCGGGGCGCCAGGATGTCCCGCGGTGTACCCAGACCCGGTCTCCTGGGCAGAACCCGTCGGGTGGGGTCGTGACGGTCGGCGTGCCATGGTGCGGCGCAGACATGATCTCACCTTCGTCGCGGGCCAGCTCCGGTCGTTGCTGCTCACCTGGCACCGGTGGGCCGGCGCCATCACGAGCATGTCAGCGCGGGAAGGTGCGTGCAAGATTTCACGACGACAAAACATCACGACGAGATCCTGCGCGAGCGCTGTCTTCGGTTACGCTGTGTCGGCCACGATTTCATAGTGAAAGGCCCTGCCATTGCTAGGCATGGAGGCTCAGGCCGTCCACCTGGGACTTCGTGCACGCTGGCTTTCGCTCCCCGTCGATAGGCGCGAACGGAAAGTAACCAAGCTGGGGTGGGATTGCGCCCGGGCAGTATCCAGGACCAGAGAGCCGGTCACCAGCACGCCGTCCATGGAGGAAATAACCGATGCACGAAAGCACCGGATGGATCATGTCCAGCAGGTCGACCGGCAACGGCGGCAGCTGCGTCGAGGCGCGCCGCCACGATGGTCTGATCGAGGTCCGCAACAGCAAGAGCCCGTCCGCCGGCAGCGTACGGTTCACCTCGGAGGAGTGGGACTCGTTCCTCTTCGGCGCCAAGCGGGGGGAGTTCGACGGGCTGCTCGCTGACTGAACGGCGTGGCCCACGGCACAACGCCGGGTTGGCGAACGCGGTGACCGCGAGACACCGGCGCCCGCCGAGGCAGATCGGCGGGCGCCGGAGCTGGAATGGGGAGAGGGCTGATCACGGCTGGCGGCGCACGTTCGCCGCCAGGCCGGTTACGGCTTCCGGCCGACGGCTACCAGACCGGAGCTGCGGGCCGGGTCGTCGGCGAAATCCGCCGGGTCCTCGGGCGTGGGCCGCCACTGCGGCAGCCACACCACGCCCGGCTCGACCAGGTCGAGACCGGCGAAGAACTGCTCGAACTGCCGCCGGGTGCGCAGGTGAAACGGAGTTGCGGTGTTCCGCCGGTACAGTCCCTGGGCGGTCTCCACGTCGTCCTGGTCGACGTCCCCGCCGTCGGCGGAGGCGTGCGACGCCACGAGATAGCTGCCCGGCGCGAGCGCCGCCCGCAACTGCCCTACCACGTCGTACGCCAACTCGTCGTCGGGTACGAAGTGCAGGACCGCGCCCAGCAGCAGGCCGACCGGCCGGTCGAGATCGAGCAGCGCCCGCACCTGGGGGTGCGCCAGGATGGCCTGCGGCTCCCGCAGATCTCCCCGGATGGCGGTGGCCCGATCGTTGCCGTCGAGAATATCCAGGCTCTCCGACACGGCGACCGTGTCGATGTCCACATAGACCACCCGAGCGTCGGGCGCGGACCGCTGGGCGATCTCGTGGACGTTGCCCTCGGTCGGGATACCCGAACCGATGTCGAGGAACTGTCGCACCCCGGCCTCGGTCAGGTGGCGCACCGCTCGCCGCAGGAATGCACGATTGGTGCGGGCCAGCACCGGTGCCAACGGAAACATCTGTGCCATCGCCTTGGCGGCTTCCCGGTCGGCAGGGAAGTTGTGTGTCCCGCCGAGGTGGTAGTCGTAGATCCTCGCCGCAGTCGCCGGCTTCGCTCCGCCAACCTCGTCCACATCAGACACCGATACGGCCCTCCATGATGAGTGTCGCCACGCGTCCCTGCCCCGACCGGGCTCGAGGGGGACCATACCCGCGGCACCTTATCGGAAGGCGTCCAACGGAACGGAGGCGTCGTGGACCATCATGAATATCCGGCGGTACTCGTCGATCTCGCGCGGCTCCTCCAGGTAGAGCGCGCCGATGTGGGACTCCAGGTACACCGTGTTCGGGTCGTCCGGGGCGTCGAAGTCCAGGATGCGAAACGCGCCGGCCATCGCGGCGTGCGCGCCGACTGAGAAGGGCAGCACCCTGATGTCCACCGAGTCGAGCTTCGCGACCCGGCGCAGGTGCTCGACCTGACCGTCGAGAACACTCTTACCGCCTACGGGTCGGGTGAGCACATCCTCGCCGAGGACGGTCACGATCCGCGGAGCCGGGGTACGCGTGAAAAGCGCCTTCTGCCGCTGCATCCGCAGCTTGACGTGCCGGTGCGCGGCCTCGGCGTCGGCTGGCTTTTCGGCCTCGAACACGGCCATCGCGTACTGCTCGGTCTGCAGTTCGCCGGGTATGACCTCGCCATAGTAGGTGGAGATCCGGCTGGCGCTGGCCTCCAGACCCACGTAGAGCTTGAACCAGTCTGGGATCACCGGGCTGCTGTCCCACCACTCCTGCTGAGAGGTGCCCAACGCCAGCTCGGCCAGCGCGTCGGTGATGCTCTGGTCGGCACCGTAGAGCCAGCAGAGCGCCCGGACGTTCGCCGCCGTCACCGGGACCTTGCCGGTCTCGATCCGGTGCAGCGTCGGCTCGGAGATGCCCAGCTTCGCTTCGGCGACCTCTCGCCGGCTCTTGCCGCAGGCCACCCGGAGTCGGGTCAGCCGCCGGCCCAGAGTCCGACGTACCACGCGCTGCCCTGTGATCGGCATGGCCCCACCTCCGCGCTGCGCCTCTCACGACGAAAGACGCCCGCCACCCTACAGCCTGCAAACGTGCCGTCACATAACCTGCCCCTGAAAGCCGTGCAGGAGGGCGGTCATTACAGGTACGGATCGCGAGGTGGCACGTCCTGGAGCCATATCGGACGCTTCCCCCAAGAGCCCGACGTCGCGCTGCCCCATTCGCACGCCGGCCCCACGAGGTGATCGATTTCTAGCGGCGAATTGTCAGGATCAGTCGCGAACAGTTCCAGGTCCTTGGCGTAGCGGACGAGCAGTTGCGTCCAGGACGGAGCCAGCACGTCCCACGAGGCGCGACTTGATGTCGATCCACTCGCGCAACTGGGCGGCCAGGTGCGCATCGTGGATTTCGGTCAGGTGCCACCGGGCTGCACTGAGCCAGATTCCTCGCCTGCCGGGAGTGGCGCATCTGCTGTGTGGTCAAGGCCGCCCAGGTCTCGGCCGCCGGCGCGGGTCGGGCCCGCGGAGGCGTCAGTCTCGTCGGCCTGCCGGCGGCGGGCCAGCCCCTCGGCGCAACCCGGCGGCCACCAGCAGGGGTGCGAGCGCCTCCGCGCCGGCCGCGACCCGCTCGGCCAGGCCGACCCGCTCACCCCCGGCGGCCATCTCGACCACGAACCAGGCCACCGGCAGCAACAAGCCGACCGCCAGCGCCACCCAGGGTGCCCGCCGTCGCAGGTATCCGGCCGTCGGCCCCGCGTACCCCGTTGTCGGCTTGGCGCGCGGCGGTGCGAGGGCCGGCCAGAGCGCCAGCGCGCCGAAGGCCACGGCCGCAGCGAGCGTGTGCGGCACCGAACCCCCGTCGCCGGACGGCAGCGGGAACGCCGCCACCGCCAGGGTGCCCATCCCGCCGAGGGCGAGCAGCGCCCTTCCGGCGGGCGCAAGTGGACGTAGCCCGGCGGCGGTCACGCAGTGACACAGCCCGAGGCCGGCCAGACCCAGCGTCATGATCCATCGGTCGGTCGCGCCGACGGCGGCGAGCGCGCTGATCGTGCCGGTGATCTGATCGAACCCGCCGGGCTGGCGGGCCGCGCCGAGGGTCCAGCCACCGACCAGGAGGATCGGCGCCGCCACGGCGGAGGCCAGCGCCCATCCGGGTACGACTCGCATCCCAGCACCGTACGTGCTGACCCTCCTGGCCCGTGTCACCGGCACAGGTGTCAAGCACCTGGCCCGGAGGTCCGGTGCGAACACTGGCGTTCTCAATTCGGGGCCAGGCCGCCCAATCGGGCCTTCGCAACCATGGTTGTCGGCGCCAACCCTCGTGGGGCGGATCACCTTCAGAATTGAGGCGCGCAAACGCCCGGAACACCAATCACGGTACGGTTCGACAATGCCTGCCAGGATCGGACGACCGTTGATCTTTGTCGACATCGACGGCGTGCTGATCCCGCTCAGAGCCCGGCCATCCGGAGCCGATCGGCGTTGGAACGGCGGGGCGGGAGACGATCCCGACGGCTCGGGCAATCCGCTGCTGGACCGTCTTGATCCCGCCGACGGTCGTCGGCTGCTCGCTCTGCCAGGTGAACTGATCTGGGCCAGCACCTGGATGGCCGAAGCGAACGAAGTCGTGGCGCCCCGGATCGGCCTTCCCGCTCTGCCCGTCATGAACTGGCCCGACGATGACGAGGAACCACCGCGCGGCGTGCACTGGAAGACCAGATCGTTGGCGCGTTGGGCGGCGGGACGCCCGTTCGTCTGGCTCGACGACGAGACCACCGACGTCGACCGACGATGGATCGCCGCACACCACCCACAACCGGCACTACTACACCGTGTCGATCCGCACCTGGGACTGACCGACATCGACCTCGCGGCAGTGTGTCAATGGCTTGACCTTCGCAACGAAGTCGGTTGATCGGCCGCGCATATCTGCCGCTCCGGGCGGATTGGTGTTCGTCGTCAGATTGCCAGCCGGCGGGCGATGATGGGGATCACGACTGCGGCGGCGATCAGGTGTGCGAGCACGAGCGTGCATTCGGTGGCGAGGTTGGCGTCGACCAGAAACGGTGGTACGAGCGACAGCGCGGTGAGTGCCACCGCGGTGCGGACCCAGATGCGTGCTGGCTGAGACGCCCAACGGCGGATCGCCAGGGCGACAAGGATGCCCACAACGCTGAAGGTGAACGTGAGCTGTGTGAAGCCGAGCAGCGGAATCGACTCGCCGCCGTCGGGCAGCTCGAGATCGACACCGACCGCCATGGCGATGGCCGCGAAGGCCGTCACGGCGACGGCTGCGGCCGCCGCTGCGGCCAGGCCCGGCAGGAACAGCCGGCTGCGCTGCTGGCGGGGGGTGCTGAGATGGACGGTGGGGTCGGTGGAGGTCATGAGCATCCTTTCCATCTGTCGGCATTCTCAATGGCGGCTCCGGCGTGGCTGGGCCGGATGTTGTGGTTGAGGTGAAAGACGTTCTGCGGATCCCAGACGGTCTTGAGGGCGGTCAGCCTGGCGAGCTTGGCGGCCGGGTATGCACGGCGTACCCCGCGTTGCCCCTCGTCGGCGGCGAGCGAGTTGACGTAGACCCCGTCGGCGTACGGGTCGAGCGCGGCTCCGGCACTGCGAGCCGCTGCCATCCGGTCGTCGTCTTCGGATGGCTCGGTCCAGCGGGAGCCGGCGCCGAACTCGAACGTGGTGCCGCGGTGACTGAAGGCGGCGTCGGTATCCCCGACGTCGGCGATCGCGCCACCGTACGCCTGCAAACCGACGCCGGGCAGTTGGGCGCCGGCGTGTAGGTCTGCCGCGCCGCGCAGCAGGAACGCCTCGATCGCGGCGGTGGGGAACTGGCGCAGGTAGTGCGCGCTGGAGTACCGGCGGTAGGCGTGGCCGCCGGTGGTGTCGTCGCGTTGCTGGAGTTCGAGGTATGACGGGGTGGTGACCCGCTCGGCGACCGGGCGCCCGAGCGCGCGCATCGCCGGCAGCAACCGGTGACCCGGTGCAGAGTCGCCGACCCATACGAAGCCGACGGTGGCGATAGGGCCGCTGGCGGTGCTGTGGACATCGGCGGTGAAGGTCGCCTGCCGTGGCGCGACGGCGTTGAGGTCCCGCCAGCCTTCGAGCACCGGCACGGCGTCCTCGGCGCGGAAGTCGAACTCGGCGACCAGGGTCTGCGTTCCGGTGTGGTGCAGTTGGAACTCGAATTCGGTGACGGTGCCGAAGTTGCCGCCTCCGCCGCGCAGGCCCCAGTAGAGGTCGGGGTTCTCGGTTCGGCTCGCGGTCACCACCTCCCCGTCGGCGGTGACCATCCTGAAGGAGACGACGTTGTCGCAGGCCAAACCATGTTGGCGGGCGAGCCAGCCCATGCCGCCGCCGAGGGTCAGGCCGCCGACCCCGGTGTGCGAGACATTGCCGGCGGTCGTGGCGAGGCCGTATCGCTGCGACGCCCGGTCGAGTGCGCCGAGCAGCGCGCCGCCCTGGACCCGGGCGCGCCGACGGATCGGGTCGACCCGCACGCCGTTCAACGGGGTCAGGTCGATCATCAGGCCGTCCGCGGGTACAGCGAGGCCGGCTACGTTGTGCCCGCCGCCGCGTACGCCGATCTCCAGGTCGAGTTCGCGGGCCAGGCGCACCGCGGTCACCACGTCGGTGACGCTCGCGGCCCGCACGATCATCCGCGGGCGCCGGTCAATCATGGCGTTCCAGACGGTGCGGGCCGCGTCGTAACCCGGGTCGCCCGCGGTGAGGAGGCGGCCGTCGAGGCGAGGGCTGTTCGCTGTCGTCATACGTCTGAGCCTGACGGAAATCGGTACACCCGGTAAGGTCCGATTGCATGGGCCGAACCAGGACCAATTCGAGTACGGCCGAAGACCTGCTCATCGATGTCGACCGGTCCGCGGCCGAACCGCTGCACCGGCAGATCGCCGCCTCGATCCGGGGCAGCATCCGGGCCGGCCGGTTGCGTCTCGGCACGTCCCTGCCACCCAGCCGGACCATTTCAGCCGATCTGGGAGTGTCCCGCGGGGTCGTGGTCGAGGCATACCAGCAACTCGTCGCCGAGGGCTACCTGACCAGTCGGGCGGGCGGCTACACCCAGGTTGCGGTCGAGCCGGTTCCGACGGGAATGGATCGCCGCGCCGGGGATCGGCCGGCGGCCCGGATCGACTTCGGGTACGGCCGCACCGACGTGTCGTCGTTCCCCCGGGCCGCGTGGCTGCGTTCGGTGCGTACGGTCCTCACCACCACGCCGAATGAACGCTTCGCCTACCTCGACGGGCGGGGCGTGCCCGAACTGCACGCAGCCCTGACCGACTACCTCAACCGCGTCCGTGGCACGTCGGCCCGCCCGGAGAACGTCGTAATCTGCAATGGCTACGGCCAGGGCGTCGCGCTGCTGATCCAGGTACTCGCGGCGCGCGGCGCCCGCCGGCTGGCCGTCGAGGATCCCTCCCCGGACGACGACGCCCGCCTCGTCGCGGCCAACGCCGGCCTGGACGTGATCGGCATCCCGGTCGGGCCGGACGGCATTCTCGTCGAGGAACTGGAACGTACCGACGCGGACGCCGTCGTCCTGACGCCCTCGCACCAGTGGCCCACCGGCGGGGTCCTGTCGGCCTCCGCGCGGGCCCGGGTGATCGACTGGGCGCAGCGTCGACGCGCCGTGGTGATCGAGGACGACTACGACGCGGAGTACCGCTACGATCGCTTGCCCATCGGCGCCATGCAGGGGCTGGCACCCGACACCGTCGTGTACTGCGGCACCGCGAGCAAGACCCTGGCGCCGGGGCTGCGCCTCGGCTGGCTGCTGGCGCCGTCACACCTGGTCGACGACATCACGGCGGCCAAGGTACTTGCCGACCGCGGCTCTCCCGTCATCGACCAACTGACCTTCGCCGACTTCCTCGCCCGTGGCGAATTCGACCGGCACCTCCGGCGCATGCGCCCGGTCTACCGCCGCCGCCGCGACGTACTCCTGGCCGCACTGCGCACCCGGCTGCCCGAACTGAAACCGGTCGGTGTCGCGGCGGGCCAACACGTCGTAACCTGGCTCCCGCACGACCTCGACGAGGCCGCGGTGGTGGCCGCCGCCGCCCGGCACGGACTGGTCGTGCAAGGCGTCTCCCAGTACCGACTGAGCCCCGCCGGACCCGGCGGTCTGATCTTCGGCTACGGCACTCTCACCGAACGCGTCATCACAGACGGAGTGGAAGCCCTTGCCGACGCGGTCGCGGAGGTCCGCGCGGACAAGTAAGCCTCGAACCGGGGTATCGCCGTTGCTGCCCGGCACCAGGACGAAATGGGTGGCCTCGCCAGCCCGGCCCGCCCTACCTTGTAGCTGGATCTTCTTCGCCGATCCACTCACGAGAGGACTTCACCCCGCGTGACCCCGCCTGCTCTTTAGACCTGACACCTTCCCGCGCATCGGTCGCCGACGTCGCCGTCGGCTCGTTTCCCATGCCTTTCGTCAGGTCTTCAGAGAGAGATCATGTCTACGCGTCCTCATATCGTGCTGCCCTGGACCGTTCGGCGTACGCGCCTTCCCCTGCTCGCCTTCGGCTGCGTCCACTGCCGTTCCGGCCTCGCCGGCACGGGCGACGGGAAGATCCGCGTCACTGCCAACGGCAAACTCCTCGACATCCGGCTCCTGGCCGCCCGCGTTTCCGGCGACCGCACCAGCAACGTCACCGTTCACGAACGCGTCGCGGTCCGGTACCTGGATCCGAGCCTTCTGCCGGGCTGCTCCGGCAACTCCTCCCGCCCTGGCCCTGAGCCGGGGCGAGAGGCAAGGTGGCCTTGCCCCGGACTTCATCATGCCGCGGTCCGGGCGCGGTCGCTCATGGTCGGGCGCGAACGAAGGTCAGGGCCGGCCCGATACCGGCGACGAAGGTGAACGCCCGGGTGCGCCCGTCTCATCGCCCCCGCGTCAACTGGCGTCGATGAACAGAGCGGCGTAGCGGTCCAGGTACAGCGGCCAGCCCTGGTCGTGAGCGACGCCGTCACGAACCGACTCCCAGCCCGGACCGTGCCGGTCCAGGTTGCGGTGCTCCAACTCAACCCGGGTCCGCTGTGGTGTCTCGGCAACGAACCGGACCTCGACCTCGCTGGCGTTGTCCGGATCCTGTTCGACCTGCCATGCCGGGCTGATGTCCCAGCTGAACACGATCCGGTCCGGCGGCTCGAAGGCGAGGATTCGCGCCCAGGCGCACTCACTGCCGTCCTCGCCGCGGTCATAGATGTGCCCACCGACCTTCGGCTCGAACACAGTCTCCGCGATCGGTGAACCCAGCAGGTTGTGCTCCTTCGGCTTGAAGTCGCCAAACCGCTGCGTGAACACCGCGAACGCCCGTTCAACTGGCGCGTCGACCACGATCTGCCGCCGCACCACCGTATCCGTGCCACTCATGATTCCTCCTCGTCCGGACGCTCGGTAACGTCCCTGAAGCCGTCCAACGCCCGGCTCCAGTAGGTGTCGAGCTGATCTCGTAACGCGGCCACGCCGGCGGGATTGAGTCGGTAGACACGCCGCGTGCCCGCGGTGCGGTCCGTCACCAGACCTGCGTCCTTCAGCACCCGCAGGTGTTGGGACACCGCTGGCCGGCTGACCGGCAGCACCGCGGCCAGCTCGCCGACCGCCCTTGGCCGCTCCGCGAGACACGCGATGATCGCCCGCCGCGTCGGGTCGCCCAGGGCGTCCCACCCGTCCTCTGTTCGGTAACTGGCCACGAACGGTAAGCTACGGCTTACCAACGGGGTCGGTCAAGTCCCGCCATTTCTCAGGGCGGCCGAGTCGGCCGGCGCCGGTAGCGCTGAGTGCCCGTGGGTAGTCGAAGCCCTGAGGCGTCAGTCCGCTGCCAACGGTGTTTCGTTCCGGGGGAGCTGAGGCAGGATCGTTCGGCTGCGTCCGGGGCGGGGATACGCCTCGGCGGCCGCCGCGAGACGGGCGGCGTGGTCGCGCTGCTTCTGCCAGTGTCCGTAGAGGGCGCCGCGCTGCGAGAGGCGGTCCACCTCTCGGATCGTCTCGGGGTCGACGTCGCCGGGCGGGGCGTCGCGCCACGGGGTGCCGGGCAGTGGCATGAAGGTGTGCGCGTGGATACGGGCTCCGAGGTCGGCCAGGTCACGAGCGAGGCCCAGTGAGTCGGCGACGTCCTTCTCGCTCTCGCCGGGCATGCCGAAGATCATGTCGACGTTGATCCGGAAACCTTCCTCGATGCCGAGCCGCGCGGCCCGCTTGACCTCCTCGACACCGTGGCCGCGTTTGGCGGCGTCGAGAACCCGGTCGGAGCCGGACTGGGCGCCGACGATGATGTTGTTGTTCGCGCAGTACTTCTTGACCAGCCTGAGCGCCTGCCGGCTGACGTGCTCGGGTCGGATCTCGCTCGGGAAGGAACCGAAGAAGACCCGCCCGTTCGGCCCGATCCCTTCCTTGCAGCTGGCCAGCAACTCCTCGACTGCGTCGAGGTTCGGCTCCTCGGTCTGGCTGCCGTAGCTCAACGCCGTCGGCGTGATGAACCGGACGTCGCGCAGGCCGCGGGCCCGCATCTGGTCGACGTGCCACCGCACGTTGGTGACGCTCCGATGCCGGAAGCGAGCCGAGAACATGAAGGGTGTTTGACAGAATCTGCAGGAGAAGACACAGCCCCGGGTGATCTCCAGGGCGTTGAACCGGTCCCAGCGCAGCGAGAAGCCACGGAAGTCGTCGAGCGGCTGGCGCTGCGGGCGGCCGGTCCTGATCACGGTGCCGGTGGCGTCCCGGTAGGCGAGACCGGCGATGCCGGTCGGGTCGCCGACCGCGTCCACCAGGCTCAGCAGCGTCGTCTCGCCCTCCCCGACGGCCGCGATGTCCCAGCCGGCGTCCAGGGTCTGCACCGGCTCGGCGGTCGCGTGCACCCCGCCGGCGAGGTGCGTCACGTTCGGCGCGTCGGCCATACCGCGGATCTCGGCGAGTTCCCGGGCGAGGGACTCGGCGTCGGGGGAGTAGAAGGACCACAGCACCAGCACCCGGGCCGCTGCGGGGGCCGCGTCCCGGATGTGCGCGGCGGTGGCCTCCGGCGTCTCGCCGAAGCGCACCTCGTACCGGGTGCCGGTGGCGTGCTGCTCCAGCGCGCCGAGCAGGACGTGCAGGCCGTACGTCACCGCCTTGCGGTAGCGCAGCACCAACACCAGCTCGGGAGCGCTCATGGCGGCGATTGTGCCAGGACACCGGGGCCGACTCGGAGCGGCCGGCCCCGGTGTCCGTCAGCACTGCTGACCGGGAATCAGTACCGCAGGTTGCGCAGGTAGCGGTAGCCGACCTCGGCGGTCTGCTGGGGGGTCACATCGGGGGTGTCGTTTTCCACGATGTATTCGAGCACCGAGTGCTTCCGGAAGATGCGACCGAAGTCGATCATTCCGGTGCCCAGGTCCGCCATGTCGCCGTCGGCCGCGTGCCGGTCCTTGACGTGGTACTGCAGGACCTCCTGCCGCGCGCACCGGATGACGTCCAGGGTGAAGCCCTCGGGGTCGGCCACGCCGTCGCCGGAGTTGATGCCACCGGTGACCGCCCAGTAGATGTCGATCTCCAGGTGGACGAGTTTGGGATCGAGTTCCGCGGTCAACACGTCCCACGGGCGCCGGCCCCGACCGAGGTCGATGGTGAACTCATGGGCGTGGTTGTGGTAGCCGTACCGCAGGCCGGCTTTGCGGGCCGCCGCGGCCTCAACGTTCATCTGCTCCGCCCAACGCTTCCAGTCGTCGGCGTTCTCGGAGTACAGATACGGCACCACCATGAACTTCTGGCCCAGGGTGACCGCGTTCTGGATCTTTTCCCGCAGGGCGGCCGGGTCGCCGCTGATCCCGTCGTGGCTGGAGCTGGCCTTGATCCCGATGCCGTCCAGGAACCGGCGCAGCTGGCCGGCGCTGCGCCCGAAGTAGCCGAGCGCCAGCTCCACCTTCGGGTAGCCGATCCGGGCGAGATGCTTGAGGGTGGCGTCGTACCCCGGCGCACCCGACAGGGCGTCGCGGACCGTCCACAGCTGGATGCTGATCAGGCCCGGGGGCACGTGCTTGCGCCCGGTCGTACCGGGACCGGCCGCCGCGGCCGTCGCGCCGATCCCCGACGTGGCGAGCCCGACGCCGGCGGCCGCCGCCAACGAACCGCGCAGCAGTCCCCGTCGGTCAATGACGGATCGCCGCAGCGCGGCCTTCCCGTCGTATCCGTAACACATGTTTCACTCCTTCCGTGGTCTAGTGGCTGGGGACGAGGACGACCTCGTCGGTTCCGGTCAGGGCCGGCAGGCCGTCCCCACCCGGGTCGGTGTACGAGGCGACGAACACCGCGGACAGGTTGTCGGTCTCCGGGTCGTGACCGGAGGGCACCGTGGTGGTGATCGAACCGGTGCAGCCGTTGGCGGTGGTCATCGGGTGGCCGTGGTCGTCGTGGCCCAGGATGTACGTCACGCTGACCCGGGCACAGTCCACCGGCTGGTCGTCGGTGACCCGTACCTCGAACTGCACGGTGTCGCCGAAGGTGAACGGCTGGCCGACGACCGGCGTGACCAGCTCGACCACCGGCTCGGCGTTGCCGACCACCACCCGGACCGACGCGGCGGCCGAGCGTCCCTTCGGGTCGGTCACCTTGAGCGTCGCGTGGTAGATGCCGTTCTTCCGGTACGTGAACGTCGGGTTCGGCGAGCGCGCGTCGACCTTGTTGTCGTCGTCGAGGTACCACTCGTACGTCAGTCGGTCACCGTCGGGATCCGTGGTGCCCTCGCTGGAGAACTCGACGGTCAGCGGCGCGAGTCCGTTGGTCTGCGTGGCCGAGACCTGGGGCACCGGGCTGTGGTTGCCGTCCCAGCCGATGTGGTCGATCCGGGCCAGCTGCGCGTCCGGGTTCTCACTGAAGAAGCCGTCGCCGTACTCCAGCACGTAGAGCGCGCCGTTCGGACCGAACTCGAGATCCATCGGGTTGTCGAAGATGACCGACGGCAGCACCGACTCGATCCCGCTCAGCTTGCCGCTCCGGTTCAGCTGAAACGCCTTCACGTAGTCCCGGGTCCACTCGTAGAACAGCGGCTTGCCGTCGTAGTACGCCGGCCAGGCCACCGGCGCGCGGCCCCGGGTCGCCGGGAAGGAGAACTGGTACGCCGGCCCGGCCATCGGTCCGATGCCGCCCGTGCCCAGCTCGGGGAACTGCGGCGAGAGGCCGTAGCCGTACCACACGTCCGGCTGCTCCACCCGAGGTAGCTTCCGCAGCCCGGTGTTGTGCGGGGACTCGTTGACCGGCGCCGAGCAGTCGAACGTCTGCCCGGACCGGCCGGTGGCGAAGTCGTAGTCCACGTACGGCAGCTGCGCGGTGGCGCAGTAGGGCCAGCCGTGGTTGCTGGCTTTGCGGGCGACGAGCCACTTGCCCTGCCCGGCCGGTCCGCGCTGCGGGTCGGGCTGGCCGGCGTCCGGCGAGTAGTCGGCGACGTACAGCTCGTTGGTCTTGCGGTTCAGCTCGATCCGGAACGGGTTGCGCAGACCCATCAGGTAGATCTCCGGCCGGGTGCCGGCCGTGCCCTTCTTGAACAGGTTCCCGTCCGGAATCGTGTACTTGCCGTTCGCGCCCACCTTGATCCGCAGGATCTTGCCGCGCAGGTCGTTGGTGTTGGCCGAGCTGCGCTGCGCGTCGTACGCCGGGTTGCGGCCGGGGCGCTCGTCGATGGGTGCGTAGCCGCCGGACTCGAACGGGTTGGTGTCGTCGCCGGTGGACAGGTACAGGTTGCCCTTGCCGTCGAAGACGATGTCCCCGCCGACGTGGCAGCAGATGCCCCGGTCGACCGGCACGTCGAGGATCTGCTGCTCGGTGGTCAGGTCCAGCTTGTCCTTGACCAGGCGGAACCGGGAGAGCCGGATCACCCCCTCGAACGGCGCGAAGTCCGCCTCGGTGCCCCAGGCCGGCGCGTCGCCCTCGTTGACGTCCGGAGTGGACGGGTCGTCGACCGGGGTGTTCATCGGCGGCGAGTAGTACAGGTAGACCCAGTTGTTGCCGCCCTTGCCGAAGCCGGGGTCGATCGCGACGTTCTGCAGGCCCTCCTCGTCGTGCTGGTAGACGTCCAGCGTGGCGGCGAGGGTGTTGCGGCCGGTATCGGGGTTGTGTAACCAGACTTCGCCCTTGCGGGTCACGTGCAGCACCCGATTGTCGGGCAGCACGGCGAGGTCCATCGGTTCGCCCGGGCGGTCGTTGAGGGTGACCTTCTGGAAGGCCGTCTCCGGGGGTGCGGTGGTGGAGCCGGGTGCGGCCGCCGAGGGGTTCGGGGCGGCCGACGAGATGGTGGGCGTGGCGACGAGGGCGATGGTGGTCAGGCCCGCCACGGCGAGCGCGAGTCGTCTCTTCAACTGCCTCTCCTTCTACTGAGGACTTATCGGGCAGGTCGGGGACGTACCGGTTCGGTTCCTCCTAGCTGGGTGCGGTGGGCAGCACCAAGTCGCCCGTCGCCGCCGCAGGTGGGCGACGCGGGCGCAGGACCTGGGCGTGGTTGGGTGTTGATCGATGCCGCCGGCCCGAAGCTAACAAAAGGAATGTAGATATGTCCATGGCTTACGGCAGACTTCGGCACAACTTTTCGCTAAGACGACGAAAGGGGGCATGATGATGGGGAAACCGGCGGCTTCGCCTACCGGACCCGGTCAGCCGTCGAGGCGAACCACGGCCGAGGTCGACAGGACCGCGCGATCCTGGTCCAACGCCCGCACCTGGAAGTACGGCCCGGCGTTGACCGTGCCGACCGTCGTCTCGAACCCGGTCCGCATGGCGTGCTCGACGACCACCGCCAGCGACTCCGGATCCGGGCCGGCGAGCACCTGCCACGCCCGGGTCTCGGTCGACCCGTTCCACGAGGCGTGGACCACGCTCTGCGCGCCCTCGCGCCGCACCGCCACGCTCGGCGGATAGTACGGCGTACCGACCCACTCGTTGCGGAAGGCTCGGTAGGAGGCGTTCTCCCCGGGCATCCGCGCGTCGTAGAGCAGGTTCCGCTTACCGTCGCCTGAGGTGCTGCCGTCGCCCGCGTACTCGGAGTAGTACGGCTGCTGCCCCCACCCGACGAACTCGTTGCCGTTCGGCAACGCCTGCAGGTTCCCCGGCGACTGCGAGGTCGGCGCCGGCTTGTGGTGGTACGCCCGGTCCACGCTCGCGGTACGGTTGTCCAGGTCGAGGCTGAGGACCAGCCCGTGCGACCGCTGCCCGGGGTTGCCGCCGGGCTGGCCGCAGCAGCCGTCGCCGAACATGCTGATCCGGTTGCCGGCCCGGAACCGGGCGTCGTGCGGCCAGGAGAAGCTCGCGTCCGGGCCGAAGGTGAAGTCGCTGCGCCGGCCGCCGAGCCGCCACTGGATGTCCCCGCTGCCCCGGTCGACGGCGTAGACCGCCCAGGTGTTCCCGGCGGAGATCAACAGCTGCCCGTCGGGGCCCTCGTCGACCGAGTTCACCTGGTACGCGTCCCACGCCCCACCCGAGGTCACCGGCGTCTGCGACTCGGCGGGGTCGACATGCTCGCGGACGTTCCAGGAGAAGACCAGATCGCCGGTGGCCAGGTCGACCTCCTGCACCTCACTGTTCAGGAGGACCCCGTCAGCCGGCCCACCGTACGGCCGCAGGTCCGTCGGCTCCGGCCGGGACGCGATGAACAGGGCCGTACCCCGCGGGGTGAGCAGGAACTCGTACGGGTCGGCGCGGAAGCCGTTGCGCGCGCTGACCGTCTGCCGCAGCCGATACTGCGAGTCGTAGACGTAGTAGCAGCCACCCGGCTCCGGCACCCCGCCCGGCGGATCCGCGACGGTGCCCTGCCACCAGGTCAGCACCGGCTGCGACGTCCCGGCTGTCGGGTCGTACCAGGTCTGGACCTTGAAGTCGGCGTTGTGCAGGCTCGGCGACGGCAGCGGCCGGAACCACACCGGATCACCGCCGTCGCCGAGAATCAGCGACCCGGTCTGGCCGACCACGGTCGACCGGCTGTACGGAGCGACGAAGATCTGCCCGGGCGCGGTGCCGGAACGGTGCGTCGCAACGGTCACCCGCATCGGCCGCAACTGCGGCGCGGACACGAAGCTCCACACCTCCTTGCCGGAGATGATCGGCGCCTGCCCGGCCGGGTCTGCGGGAGAGGGCTCGGTCGCGCACAGGGTCGGTCGTGGGCCGCCCGCCGGCGAGTCCGGATCCGGCGGGCCACCGGCCCACGCCGGGATCTCCGCTTGTCCGGGGCCGTCCGCCTGCGTGGGACCGTCGGCCTGGGTGGGACCGTCGGCCTGCGCGGGACCGCCAGCATCCGCCACCCGGCCGGATTCCGTCGCCGGGCCGGCACCCGGAACCCCGCCCGCCCGTGGCGGCCTGCTGGTGCACGCCACCCCGCCGGCACCCGCCAGCACGACGGCGGCCAGCGCGAGTATCGCCGGCAGACGCCGCCGACCGTGCCTGCCCGCGGGACGACTCGTCCGCGCGGATCCGATCGGGTGCGACACCACTACCCCCGCACTCCGGAGGGAAATGCGAATTAGGCTCCTACCTGGTCAAGCTATCAGTTTTCGGGCGGATCGGCGGGGCCCTCGCCGGGTCACTCCCGCTTCGCCGAGCGCAGGTGCCCGACCAGAATCTCCACCGGGATGCCCAGCACGTCGGCCAGCAGCGTCAACGGCTCCGGGTGGCCGCGCGCGTTCAGCTCCTCGTAGATCTCCAGCAGGCCCCGCAGCCGGGCATCGGTGCCCTCCGGCCGGTGCGGGAGCTCGGCCAGCCGCGCCTGCACGTACCGCCGGGCCATGAGCTGGTAAGCCCCGACCCCGAAGGCATCCTCGTCCTCGTCGCTCGGCTGCGGGTTCCGGTCGTTCGGCACGGCGATGTCCTCCCTGGTCAGGCGCCGGCCAGGCCGGGGCCGGCCCAGCCGGCCACGGCCGCGCTCCCGTGGTGCTGACGGACGACGAACAGGTGCGACTCCATCCGGTGCTCCCTTCGGTGAGAACGGGCAGGGTATGGGTGTGCGGGTTCAGCGGGTGACGTGCTCCCTCGGGGCGGGAGCGAGCCGGTCAACGTGGGACGGCCGCGTGCCAGTCGCGCAGGAAGGCGTCGACCAAGGCGTGCGCCCGCGGACGGACATCGAACGACTCACCGAGTCGCCGGCGAGCCATGTGTGACAGGCCGTCGGCGGCTTCGTTGAGCGGGTGGCCGGTGTGCCCCTTGACGTGCCCGAAGGACAGATCCGGCCGGCGGTTCACCGACCCGGCGAGCCGTACGAGGGTGGGCTGGTCGGACCATCTGCGGGTACGCAGGCTGTAGCCGGCCGGCATGGCCGTCGTCTCGCCGGCCTGCCAGCGGTGCAGATAGCGCAGGGCGGCAAGGCTGTCCAGCAGCACGGTCATCCCGGCCGGTGCCGCGTCGTACGCGGACAGCAGGAAATCGACCGCCCGCAACTCATTGATCAGGACGCGGGAGAACCCGGTGGGATCCATCCGGCCGGTGCCCCGACCGCGCAGGCCGTAGTGGCCGTCGCTGACGACGTACCCGATGCCACCGGCACGTCCCTTCCAGCTGGCGTCGGTCGCGGCGACCACGGCCACGGAGGCTGTCGCCCAACGACCGACCCGGCCGCGACCCCGTTGTTGGTCGGGCTGGGCGCGGCAGGCCGAACCGTGGCGGCCAGCCAACTGCTCCGCGGTGTCGAGCAGTTGGCCGGCCGAGGCGAACTCGTCGTAGCGCGCTGCGGTGAGGCAGAGCCGCAGGGCGTCACCGATTCGTTGGCACTCCTCGCAACGGGTCACCCCGGCATAGGCGCGCAACGCGAACGCACGGTCGTACAGGGCGGTGGGAAGCAGGTCCAGGGCGCGGAGGAACTCATCAGGACGCACGGCGCCTCCTCGGGGCGGCGGTGGGAAATTTCTGGATGGGGGTGAGGAGAGTGGTCAGAGGATCTTGAGCGGACAGGCATAGCCGTCGCGCCACCGATCGGGGTGTCGCAGCTCAATGAGCTGGCCACCATTGCCGCTCGGCTCAGGTGGCGGCGATTCCGATGACTTCGACTTCGACGCCCTCGGTGCGCAGCGACTTGACCGCGCGGTACAGCGCGACCTGTGCGAAGGTAAACAGCGTCGCCGTGGTGACCGGCCGGCCGCGCCCGAGGGCGATGGCGTAGACGACCTTCCGCGGGCGGAAGTCCGGCGCCAGTTCCCGTCCCGACTGCCGGGCCACCATTTCGATCAGCGCACGCCGCGCGTCCTCCTCGTGGAGCAATGCGTCGACGGACACCGTGCCCTGGGTGAACAGGTGGCTGAGTGGGGCGCTGGTGTCGGCCCGCTTGACGTGCACCAGCTCGTCGCTTGGGCCGAGCAGGTCGCACGCCTCGATGCCCCGGTGGTGCTGGGCCGTCCGCAGCAGCTTCCGGTCCAGCAGCACCATCCCGGCGCCCGCCGCGCGCTCGTTGTAGATCCGCTCGTTCTCGCCGAGGGGCCAGGGCGGCAGGTGCACGTCGCTGCTGCGGGACAGGATCTGGTCGACCTCGTCCCGCAGGAACCGCCGGTGCTGGTCGCCGATTTCGTACCAGTGGCCCTCGTGCAACATCAGCTGGCTGGTCCCGTGTGCGAGCTGGGCGGTGAGCCACCGAGAAGCCGGAGCGGTGGCGATCTCGTCGCGGCCCGCCGCGTCGGCGCATACGGTGACCTGTCCCGTCCGTAGGCTGGTCCAACGTTGCCCGTCGGGCACGCCACGGGAGTGTGCGAGCAGGTCAGCAAGCTCCAAATCCGCATAGACCGACCGGCGCCGCCCCGACCGGGGCATCCGGATCGTGTACGAGCCGGCCTGGTCGACGGCGTCTGCCGCGTGCCCCGGAACGGCCACGCCGATGTCGGTCGGCGCGACCTGCCCCAGCTGATGGTCCAGCTCGGCGGTGAGCGCGGCCAGACGCGGGTCGGCGGGCCGGACGGGGCGGATCTGCGTGATGAACTCCAGATCCGCCAGCGGCGACGCCTGCCGGCACACCCGGGCGACCTCACGCAGGTCGTCGCGTAGACCGTCGGGCGACAAGGCGAGCCGAAGCTGCAAGGAGTCACTGCCGGTGACCCGCATCGGCCGCCCGGTCCGGCGGCACTCGGTCAGCGTCGGGTTGTCCGTCCGGCCGGTGATCTGCCCGACGATCTCCCCCCATTTGTCGATGCCGTACATCCGGATGTGCGTGCCGCCCGGCACCAGGCTGCGGTCGACCCGCCCGCGCGTGCCCATCACCCGGCGCCGGACCTGGCGGATGTCCTCCGGCACCAGCGCCCGCACGGCGAACTCGATGCCGAACGTGGGATCCATAGCCGAGTCGGCGACCATGAACCGGCCGAGGGTGCCGTACGTCAGCGCGTAGACGTGCTCGTCGACGCCGAGTAGCAGGGCGGCACCGCCGTTGCTGTAGCCCAGCGCCACCTCCTCCCCGGTGAGAGAGGCAAGCGCATCGCACCAGTCGGCCCGCTGCCGCGCAACGACCCCCTGCAGCAGCAGTGCCGGCGAGTCACCGACGGTGCGCTGCTGCGGTGCGAAGCCGTGCTCCCGCAGATAGCGGAGGTTCAGAGCGGTGGCGAGACCGTCGTAGGTCGGCTCGACCCGCAGGCGGTAGACAGTCGTCAGGTAGGTGGTCGGCGCGGTGTTGGGCGGGGCATCGAAGAGGGACGGCTGGTGGACGTCCGGACGCCGGCTGTCCCGCCGGCCCGCAGGCCGGACGGCCGGCTTGCTCGTTCGGTGCGTCGCACGGTTCATGGCGGATCTCCTCGCGTAGAG
>NZ_POTY01000259.1 GCF_003236315.1 Micromonospora craterilacus | reverse complement strand
GACCAGGTCCACGCCGAGCGTGGTGGCCGTCTGCCGGCCGTCGTCGGCGAGGGCGGTGAAATCGGCGTACGCCCGCCAGATGCCGGGCTGCGGCAGGGTCAGCGGCACCGACCAGGTGCCGTCCGCCGCCATGGTGGGGTGCAGGTGCTGGTAGCCGGTCAGGTCGCGGCGCACCACGATCACGTGCATCGGCTTGTCGTGCACGACCGCGAACCGGGTGACCGCCCGGCGTTGCCCGTCCCGGATCTGGAACCGCAGCTCACCCGCACGGCCGGCGGTGAACTCGGCGGCCAGCGGGATGAGCGTGTAACCGTCCCGGCTGACCGCCAGGCCACCCGCCTCGGCCGCTGCGGCCTGGTCCGCGCCGTGTGAATGCGCCCCGAGGCCGGGGGCGTGGGCGTGGTCGGCCAGCGCGCTGTCCGCCCCGCCCACCGCGACCGCCACCCCGCCGTTGTTCAGCCGACCGAGCCCGAAGCCGACCAGCACGGCCAGCACCAGCCCGGCGACCACCAGAGCCAGCCGCAGCGTGGCCCGGTCCGGCACCGCCGAGACCCCGTCCGGCCGGTCCGGCACCGCCGAGACCCCGTCCAGCCGGTGCGACACGGCAGGGGGCGCGCCGGCGTCGTCGCCCTCCCCCGCCGCTGGCCGGCGAGCGACCCGGACCGACCCGAGCACGGGCGCGTCGGGTTCCTGGTCAGCCATGCGCCCACCGTACCGTCGGACCCGTCGGCCGCCCGGCGGGTCCGACCAGCCGTGGTTCGGATCGCATGGTCAGCCGGCGACGGCGAGGGCCAGGGGTAGCACAGCGGGGACGCCGGCGCGGCGGAGTTCGCGGGCGGCCATGGTCATCGTCCAGCCCGAGTCGACCAGGTCGTCGACGAGGAGCACCGGGCCGGCCAGGTTGGCGAGGGCGTCGGCCAGCGCCTCAGGCACCGCGAGGGCACCGTGCAGGGTGCGTACCCGCTGGGCGCTGTTGCCGCGCGGGCCGGCGGCGGCCGGCGGACCGGCCCAGCTCACCCGGCCCAGCAGCGGCAGCCGCCCGACGGCGGCGACCCGGTCGGCCAACGAGCCGACCAGCAGCGGGTGGGTACGCGAGTCGACCGCGACCACCCCGACCGGCCGGCTCGGCCACGGGTCGTCGCCGTGCGCCCACGCCTTGAGCACCTCGATGACGGCGGCGGCCACGTCGTCGGGCACGGCGGCGTCCGGCGCGCCCGGCCCGACCAGCTCACGCAGCTGCCCACCCCAGCCGAGGTCCGACAGCCGGCCGACCACGCGGCCGGGCAGCGCCTGCTCCGCCGGGGCGATGCGCCCCTTCAGCGGTACGCCGACCGACTCCAGCCCGGTCGGCCAGAGCTTCTTCGGCGCGATCTCCACGCCGGGGCGGCCGAGGAAGGTCTGCGCGGCGGCCAGCGCGGCCGGTGACACCTCGGCCGTGAACAGCGCCTCCGCACAGCGGTCACACCGGCCGCAGTCGACCGCCTCCGCGTCGTCCAGGCACTCGCGCAGGTACCGCATCCGGCAGCCGGTCGTCGCCGCGTACCCGAGCATGGCCTGCTGCTCGGCGGTGCGGGCGGTGGCCACGCGGCGCAACCGGGCCGCGTCGTAGACCCAGGGCTCGCCGGTGGCGAGCCAGCCGCCGCGCACCCGGCGGACCGCGCCGTCCACGTCGAGCACCTTGAGCATCAGCTCCAGCCGGGCCCGGCGCAGGTCGACCAGCGGTTCCAGGGCCTGGGTGGAGAGCGGCCGGTCGGTGTGCAGGGCGGCAAGCACCGCGCGGACCTGCTCCTCGGGCGGGAAGGCGAGCGAGGCGAAGTACCGCCAGATGGCCGCGTCCTCGGTGCCGGGCAGCAGCAGCACCTCGGCGTGCTCGACGGCCCGACCGGCCCGGCCGACCTGCTGGTAGTAGGCGATCGGCGACGGCGGCGCGCCAAGGTGCACCACGAAACCGAGGTCCGGCTTGTCGAAGCCCATGCCGAGGGCGCTGGTGGCGACCAGCGCCTTGATCTTGTTGTCGAGCAGGTCCTGCTCGGCGGCGCGACGGTCGGCGTCCTCGGCCTGCCCGGTGTAGGCGGCCACCGCCCAGCCCCGCGACCGGAGGAACTCGGCGGTCTCGGTCGCCGAGGCGACGGTCAGGGTGTAGACGATGCCCGAGCCGGGGAGCCGGTCCAGGTGGTCGGCGAGCCAGCCGAGCCGGTGCGCCGGGCTCGGCAGGTCGAGTACGCCGAGCCGCAACGACTCCCGGTCCAGGCTGCCCCGCAGCACCAGGACGTCCGGCCGGTGCGCGGCCGGTGCGGCCAGCTCGGTGCCGAGCTGCTCGGCCACGTCCTGGGTCACCCGGGCGTTGGCGGTGGCGGTGGTCGCCAGCACCGGAGTGTGCTCGGGCAGGTTGCCGAGGAAGGTACGCAGTCGGCGGTAGTCCGGTCGGAAGTCGTGCCCCCAGTCCGACACGCAGTGCGCCTCGTCGACCACGAGCAGGCCGGTGGTGGCGGCCAGCTTCGGCAGCACGCCGTCCCGGAAATCCGGGTTGTTGAGCCGTTCCGGGCTGATCAGCAGCACGTCCACCGCGCCGGCGTGGATCTCGGCGGTGATCTCGTCCCACTCGTCGAGGTTGGCCGAGTTGATGGTCCGGGCCCGGATCCCGGCCCGCGCCGCCGAGTCGACCTGGTTGCGCATCAGCGCCAGCAACGGCGACACGATCACCGTGGGCCCGGCGGGGCTGGCTTGGTCACGCAGCAGCGCGGTGGCCACGAAATAGACCGCCGACTTCCCCCACCCGGTACGTTGCACGCAGAGCACCCGCCGCCGGTCGACCACCAGCGCCTCGATCGCCCGCCACTGGTCCTCGCGGAGCCGGGCGTCCTCGCCGGCCAGCCGCCGCAGCACCGCCTCGGCCCGCTGCCGGACCGCCGTCCGTTCCTGGCTCATCCGGCATTTCTACCAGCGTCCGCCCCCCGGGTTCGCTCCTGTCGAGCACGTGATGCCGGCGGCGGCCCGCAGCGTTTAAGGTCGTACGGTTCTCGTTCGATCCAGGAGAGAGACGAAATGACTCAGCGAACCGGCACCACCGCTACCACCCGGCGCCTCGCGGCCACGGCGGTCGCCCTGCTGGCCGCGACCCTGGTGGCCGGCTGCGACGACAAGTCCGACCGGGAGGCGGCTGCCCCGCCGGACCCGAAGCAGGAGCTGTTGGCGGCGGTACCGACCGAGCAGGACCTGGCCTTCCGCTTCAGCACCAGCGACGCCTCGGGCGACGTCTCCGGCGTGGTCGACCCGGCGAACCGTGGCATGGACATCGACACCGTGACCAAGGACAAGGACTTCACCCTGGAGATGTCCTTCCGGATGGTCGAGTCGCGCACCTGGATGAAGGTCAACTTCAAGGGCGCCCAGGACATCCAGAAGCTGATGAAGTTGCCGACCAAGTGGATGGAGCTGGACCCGACGAAGATCGAGGGACCGGATTCCCTGCCCACCTACGAGGGCACCGACCCGGGCAACGCCGAGGCGATCATCCGCGCGGCCACCGACGTCCAGGCCGGCGAGGGTGGGACGTACACCGGCCTGCTCGACCTCGCCGCCGAGCCGGAGCTGGTGGACGCCCTGGAGGGGATGGCCACCCTCGGCGACGCCGCCGGGCAGATTCCGCTCACCGCGGTCGTGGACCCGGACGGCAACCTCTCCTCGCTCACCCTGGAGATCCCGGCGGCCGGCAAGCAGAAGGCGTCGGAGTACGTCGTCGAGTACTTCGACTTCGGCAACGCCCCGGAGATCGTCGCCTTCACCGACGACGTGGCGCAGAAGGCGCCAACCGCCGCGTACGACCTGCTCAACAGCTGACCCAACGGGTGCGGGCGGTGGCGGGGCGACCCGCCGTTGGGTCGCCCCGTCAACGGGTAGTCAGCTCTCCCGGCGTGAGCCGAGGCGGAGGGAGTTGCGGAGCAGGGCGAGGCGGGGCGCGAGGCTGGCCACGCCGCCGGGGAAGAAGTAGACGGCCAGGATGAAGACGGTGCCGAGGACGAAGAGCGGTTGGGACAGCGGGCGGCTGAGGAACGCCGGCAGCGCGTCCACCGCGCCGGAGGTGCCGAAGGACACCAGGCGGTGGTCCAGGTACATGTAGAGGATGCCGCCGAGCACCGGGCCCCAGCGCGTGCCCGGCCCGCCGAGCACCACCATGACCAGCAGCGACAGGGTGAGTTCGCTGCTGGTGATGTGCGGTGAGGCGCCGCCGACGATCAGGCAGTAGACCACCCCGCCGGCCGCCGCCAGGCCGCCGGCCAGGGTGAAGGCGACCAGCTTGAACCGGTACGGGTCCAACCCGAGCACCCCGATGCGCCGCTCGTCGTCGCGCAGCCCGGCCAGCACCCGGCCGGTCGGCGAGCCGGTCACCCGGTGCACCACGAAGACCACCACGACCAGGTACGCCAGCGCCAGCCAGTACAGGTTGACCGTGTTGGCGACCCCGACCAGCCCGGACGGCAGCCCCGAGACGTCGAGCGGCAGCCCCTCCTCGCCGCCGGTGAGCCCGCCGAAGTCACGGGCCACCAGGATCGCCCCGACCTGGGCGAAGGCCAGCGTCACCATGGCGAAGGCGATCCCCACCGTACGCAGCGCCACCGCGCCGATCAGACCGGCCAGGATCGTCCCGCCGATGATCGCCAGCGGCGCGGCCTGCCACAGCGGCAGCCCGGCCCGGGTGATCAGGATGTCGGTGCCGTACACGCCGGCGGCGAAGTACAGGGCGTGCCCGAAGGAGAGCATCCCGGTCCGCCCGAACAGCAGGTCGTACCCGGCCGCCAGGCCACCGAAGACCAGGCAGACGGCGAGCAGTTGCAGGGTGCCCGGCGAGTTCAGCGCGCCCTCGAGAATGCCCGGCAGATGCAGCGTCGAGTACGGCAGGATCAGCGCCACCGCCAGCACGACCAGCGGCAGGTAGGGGCGTACCCGGTGCCACCGGACCGGTTCTTCGGTCAGTTCGGCCGGCACCGCTGCCGGCGGCGCCGCGGTCTCGGGACTCTTGACCTCGGTCATGCCGTTGCCACCTTTCCGGCGATGCCCTGCGGGCGCAGCAGCAGCACCACGGCCAGCAGCGCGACCACGCAGATGTCGCCCAGCCCGGAGGTGCCGTAGTAGTTCACGAACTGTTGCAGCAGCCCGACCGCGACCGCCGCGTACGCGGACCCGACCACCGAACCCATGCCGCCGATCACCACCACGATGAACGCGAAGATCAGCAGTGAGCCGCCCTGCTGGGGCGAGACGGTGCCGAAGTAGACGCTGCCCAGCGCGCCGGCCAGCGCCGCCGCCGCCCCGCCGATGGCGAAGACCAGGGTGAACGCCTTGCGTACGTCGATGCCGAGCGCGGTGACCATCTCCCGGTTCTCCACCCCGGCCCGGATGATCAGGCCGTACCGGGTCCAGCGCAGGAAGGCCAGGATCGCGCCGAGCACCAGCGTCGCCGCAGCGATCAGCAGCAAGCCACCGTTGGGCACCTGCGCGCCGAGGATCGAGGTCACCTGCCGGGTCCACTCCGGACGCGGGAACGGCCGGGCGTCCGCGCCCCAGGTGGCCTGCAACAGTGCCACGCCGGCCAGCGAGAGACCCACGGTGACCAGCACCTGCTCGATGGTGCGGGAGTAGAGCGGCCGGATCAGCACCAGCTCGACCAGCACCGCCATCAGTGTGCCGGCGGCCACCCCGAAGGCGACCGCGACCACGAACCCGAAACCGTCCGGCCCGGCACCGGGCAGGTTCCCGGCCGCCCACCAGGTGGCGTACGCGCCGACGCCGAGGAACAGCCCGTGCGCGAAGTTGAGCACGTCGGCCAGGCCGAAGACCAGCGACAGCCCGGAGGCCACCAGGAAGTACAGGGCGGCCAGGCCGAGCCCGGTCAGCGTCAACAGGATGATCGCGTCCATCAGTGGTGCACCTCCGCCGAGCCGACACCGAGCAGCGACCTGGTCAGCTCGGTCTCCCGCAGCAGTTCCTGGGCGTCGCCGGTCCAGGCGACCTTGCCGGCGGCCAGCACCACCGCGTCGCGGGCCAGTCGCCGGACCACGGCCAGGTTCTGCTCGACCAGCAGCACCGGTACGGATTCGGCCACCCGTTCCAGTACCTCGGCCACCTCGGTCACCACCTTCGGCGCCAACCCCTTGGTCGGCTCGTCGACCAGCAGCAGCCGGTTGTCGTTGAGCAGCACCCGCCCGATGGCGAGCATCTGCTGCTGCCCGCCCGACAGCGACCCGGCCCGTTGCCGGGCGCGCCGGTCCAGCTCCGGGAAGAGCGCGAACACCCGGTCGTACGCCGGCGTGCTGCCCCGCCGCTCGGCGAGCCGCAGGTTCTCCGCGACGGTGAGCCCGGCGAAGACGCACCGGTCCTCCGGCACGTAGCCGAGCCCGCCGCGGACCAGGCGGTGGGTCGGTTGGGCGAGCAGGGTCTGCCCGCCCATCCGGACCGTGCCGTGTGCCTCGCCGTTGCGGGGCGTCAGCCCGACGACGGCGCGCAGGGTGGTGGTCTTGCCGACGCCGTTGCGGCCGAGCAGCACGGTGACGCCGGTCGGGGCCACCGTGAACGAGACCCCCTGAAGGATGTGCAGCCCCGCGATCCGGACCGAGAGATCCGCCACGGTCAACACCGGTTCGACGGTCACAGCTGCTCCCCGAGGTAGGCCTCTTGCACGGTCGGGTTGGCCATCACCGTCTCCGGGGTGTCGCAGGCCAGCAGGGCGCCGTGGTGCATCACGGCGATCCGGTCGGCCAGCTCCAGGATCACGTCCATGTGGTGCTCGACCATCAGCACCGACCGCCCGCTGTCCCCGGTCAACGACCGGATCACCCGGACCAGTTCCGGCACGTCCTCCGCGCTGACCCCGGCCATCGGCTCGTCCAGCAGCATCACCCGCGGCTCGCCGGCCAGCAGCAGGGCGATCTCCAGCTTGCGTTTCTCGCCGTGGGCGAGGGTGCCAGCCAGCGCCGTACCCCGGTGGGCCAGGCCCACCCGGTCGAGCGCCGCGTCGGCGGCGGCGGCGACCCCCCGGTCGGCCGCCGCCCGCCGCCACAGCTTCATCGAACCCCCGCGGTACGCCTGCACAGCGAGCCGGACGTTCTCCCGCACGCTCAGCGAGCCGAAGACCGAGGACGCCTGGAAGGTACGACCCAGCCCGAGGCGGGCCCGCCGGTGCGGCGGGAGGGCGGAGATGTCCCGCCCGTCCAGGGTGACCCGACCTTCGGTGGCCCGGCGCAGGCCGGTGATCAGGTTGAACAGCGAGGTCTTGCCGGCACCGTTCGGCCCGATCACGCCGAGGAACTCCCCGGGCGCCAGGTCGAGGTGGACGGAGTCGACGATGGCGACCTCACCGATCCGCCAGGTCAAACCGCGGGTGGCGAGCATCGGATCCTCAGCCCTTCATCGCCTGAACCGGCGGGGCGGTCTCGTCAGCGGTGAGCGCCTTCTGGGCGGCGGCGTTGAAGGTGTCGCCGCTGCCGGTCAGGCTCGCCTGGTACATCGGCTGGAGCAGGGCGTGGTCCTCGGCGCGGATGGTCATGGTGCCCTTCACGCCCTCGAAGCTCCAGCCCTCCAGCGCGGTGATCATCTTGTCGACGTCGTCGCCGCCCTCCTGCGCGGCCCGGACCACCATCTGCGCGGCGGCGAAGCCGTCCGGGTGGAACAGGTCGAGCGTGCCGCCGGGGATCTTCGCCTTCGCGGCCTTGGCCGCCTCGGTGTCGCTCGCCCCGTCGAAGTAGTGCGAGAGGAACGAGATCTTGCTGCCGGCCGCGCCGAAGGTGGGCCACGAGGCGCGGATGTCCAGCCCGGTGACGACCGTGGTGGAGCTGAGTACGCCCTGCTGGTCCAGGGTCTGCCACATCGCCGGGGCGGTGGTGCCGGCCCAGGCGACGAAGAGCAGGTCCGGCTTGGCGGACTTGATCTGGCTGGCGAACGGGGTGAACTCGGTCGCACTGGCCGGGGCCCGGACGGCGCTGACGGTCGCGCCGGCACCACCGATGACGGCCTTGACGGCCGCCTCGTTGGCGTCGCCGAACGCCCCGTCCTGGGCGAAGACCACGACCTTCTTGCCGGCCGGGTCGCCGATGAACGACTTGGCGGTCACCACGTCCTGGTAGGACTGCCGACCGGACCGGAACGTGTACTTGTTCGCGCCGGTCACCGCGTCGGTGGCGGCCGGCCCGGAGATGAACAGAACCTGGTTCTGGGCCGCGATCGGGGCCACCTGGAGCGCCACGCCGGACGCCGTCGAGCCGGCAATGATCTTGTGGCCCTTGCCGATTAGATCCTTGGCCGCGGAGACCGCCTTCGCCGGGTCACCGGCGTCGTCGACCTCGGTGATCTCGATCGCCCGGTCGCCCACCTTGTTGCTGCCGTTGGTGGCGAAGTCCAGGCCGGCCTTGAACCCCTCGATGTACTGCTTTCCATAGCTGGCCAACGCTCCCGACTGGGAGTAGACCAGACCAACCTTCACCGGGGCGGCACTGTCGCCGCCGCCGTTGGCGGTGTCCTGTGGGCTGCCACAGGCCGTGGCGGCGATCGCCGCGGCCATCATCGTGGCGGCGGACAGGAACACCCGCCGTGTCGTCCGGACCGTCATTGCGACTCCACGTGAGGATTCAGAGGGAGGAAACCTTATGTGTCGGCTCACGCTAGAAGTGACGTCACCCACGAGCTATGTGGCGGAAACACACAAGTAACCAGGGTGGGATGGCCCTGGGTTACAAGTGTGATGACCAGGCAGTGACAGCCCAGCACGACGATGGCCCACGGTCCCACGACCGCAGGCGCCCGTGTGTCGCCCCCCGCCACTACCGCCGCCGGCTGATGATCACGCTCGATCCCAGGTTGAGCACGACCGGCTGGGTCACGTCACCTCCTGGGCAGCTGGCAGGGTCCGTCGTGGTCGGCCACGCGCGAGCACCGGCCGCCGCCGTCGAGCGGACGGTCGCAGAACACCCAGTGGCGTACGAGCTGGGCATCCTCTTCGGAGACCGTCGTGCCGGCCGGCTCGATGTCGGGAAAGAAGCTCAGCGCCCGGGTGACCGTCCGGGCGAACCGCCTCGCGGCGGCCAGGTCGGTGGCGCGTACCGGCAGGTGCACCACGAATCGCTCGCGGCTCACCGCCGCACCCCCGGCGCGAACCGGGCCTGCCAACTCCGCAGCGCCTGCTTGATCCGGACGTTCTCCTCGGCGACGTGGGCCTGGTCCCGCCGCGCGGCGGTCAACTCCGCGGCGACCCGGTGCAGGAAGGCGTGCACCTCCTCCGGATCCAGCCCGCGCCGCACCGACCGGAACTGCCGATCCCGGATCTGTCTGGCGGTCAACGGAAGGCACGACTCCGACCGGTACCACCCACCGTTCGGTGCGCGGTCCTCCCGCCTGGGTCTAGTCGGCCGAAACAGGTTGAGCAGGTTACGCACCGGGCCTCCTCATCACCTCGTCGTCGCGACCGCCGTCGCCCGCTCTCCGTGCGGCGGCGACCCCGCTACCTTTCACCCAGCGACCACCCACCCAG
>NZ_POTY01000258.1 GCF_003236315.1 Micromonospora craterilacus | reverse complement strand
GAGTCGCTACTGTTCCCGGCCGCGATCCGCCGGCTCGTCGGGGCGTACGGGCGGCGGGGCGCCGACGGGCTGCGGGCGGCCCGGCTCACCCAGCGGGAGGCGGAGGTCCTGCGGTTGATGGCCGCCGGACTGTCCAATCCGGAGATCGCCGTCCGGCTGGTGGTCGGGGTCGAGACGGTGAAGACGCACGTCGGCAACGTGCTGGCCAAGCTCGGGGTGCGGGACCGTACTCAGGCGGTGATCGCCGCGTACGAGTCGGGGTTCGTGGTCCCCGCCGGCTGACCGCTCCCCCGCGTGGGGGAGCGGATTCCCCGGGCGGCGGGAGGTTTCCCCGGCCCGGCTGGCCGAGGCTTAGCTGCATGACGACGCGAACCGAACCGACACTGACCGCCGCCCGGCCGGGCCGGCTCGCCCTGCTCGCCGCCGGGTGGCTCGGTCTCTGGGGCGTCCTCGCCCTGATCGCCACGATCACCGGTGCGGGCTACCCGCTCGGTGCCAACAATCCGGGTGGTAGTGGGACGACCCTGCTCCGGCTGATTCCGGTCGGACTCGGGCCACCGCTGTTCGCCGTGCTGCTGCTCGCGGCGGCGGGGGCGGCCTTCGTGATGAGCCGCCCCACCGCCGGCACCGCGTCCGGCTGGCGGGTGCCGCTGCTCAGCCTCGGCTGGGCGGTGGCCTTCGTGCTCGCCGTCGTGGTGCCGGACGCGTGGGTGCTCGTGCTCCTCGGGTACGCCCCGATCCTGCTGCTCGGCGCGCCGTTCGGCTGGCCGGACGTGAACTATGCCGACGTCTTCAGCTGGGCCCTGTTCGTGAAGTTCGCGGCGCTGGTGGGCGGGCTGCTGCTCGGCGCCGCCGTGCTGGCCTGGCAGCGGCGTACCGCCGGGGCGTGTGCAAGGTGCGGCCGGGCCGGCGATGGCGACGCGGCCTGGACGACCCCGGCCGCCGCCGCCCGCTGGGGCCGGTGGGCCGCGTACGTGGCGGCGGCCGTCCCGGCCTGCTACGCCCTGACCCGGTTCGCGTGGGCGGCCGGCGTCCCGTTCGGGATCTCCGCAGAGATGCTCGCCGAGCTGCAGGACACCGGCGCGATCTGGGCCGGCGCTGGGCTGGCGGCGTTCGCGATGGTCGGCGCGATCCTCACCCTCGGCCTGGTCCAGCGCTGGGGCGAGCGGTTCCCGCGCTGGATGGTGGGCCTGGCCGGGCGGCGGGTGCCGGTGCGGCTGGCCGTGGTGCCGGCGGCCGTGGTGGCGGTCGCGGTGACGGCGGCCAGCCTGGGCTACCTGAGCAGCCCGAACTTCTGGGCGTTGACCGGTGCGCTCAGCATGGGCACCGCCCCGATCGTGTTCTTCCCGGCCTGGGGGGTGGCGCTCGGCGCGGCGGCGTACGCGTACCACCTGCGCCGCCGTGGTGCCTGCGGTCGCTGCGGCCGGGGATGAGCCGCCGGCCGGCCCGCACGGGGGTCGGGCCGGCCGGCTTCGCGTTCGATCGGCGGTGGGCCTCGGGTCGGGCCTGCCGCCGGTCGGCGCCGTCAGGGCAGGTCGCGGGCGTAGCACACGGAGAGTGGCTCACCCCGGTACGGGCCGAAGTTGGCGATGCGCCGGTAGCCCTCGCGTTCGTAGAAGCGCATCGCGTCGGGTTGGGCGGTGCCGGTCTCCAGCAGCAAGGTGCGTACGCCGGCGTCGCGGGCAGCCTGCTCCAGGGCATGCAGGATGGCGGTCGCCACGCCGGTGCCCCGGGCGGGCGGGGTGACGTACATCCGTTTGATCTCGGCGGAGCCGGAGCTGAGGAAGCGCAGTCCGCCGCAGCCCACGGCGGTGCCGTCGCCGTCGCGGGCGACCAGGAAGACGCTCACGGTCTCGGCGGTGGGCGGCGCGCCCGGCTCGTGGTCGTCGCTGTCGTACCGGGCGTCGAGTTCGGCCCGTTGCGCGGCGCGCAGCCGCGCGGCGTCGGTCGATTCCCACGGCTCGTGGTCGATGGAGGGCATCGCGTCTCCCTTCCGTCGCGGCTTACCGTAACAAGCGTTACCGTAACGTACGCTACGGTATGGACTCCGGAAGGGGACCGATGGCCAGACGACGCGACCTGGCCGACCAGCAACGACGCCTGTCGGCGGCGACCTGGTCGGTGCTGGCCGAGCGTGGCCTGCCCGGGCTCACCCTGCGCGCGGTCGCGGAGGCGGCCGGCTGCACCACCGGGATGGTGCTGCACACCTTCGCCGACAAGCGGGCCCTGCTGGTACTCGCCCGCGAGCTGCTGCACGGGCGCACCGGCCAGCGTGCCGACGCCGCCCAGGCCGGCGCCGACACGCCGCTCGCGGCGCTACGGGCGGTGCTGTTGCAGGCCGCCTCGCCGACCGAGGAGAAGCGGGAGGAGGCCCGGGTGTGGGTCGGCTTCCTCGCCGCCGCGCTGGCCGACCCGGTCCTCGCCGACCTGCACCGCGGCTACAACCGTCGGTTCGTCGATCGGGTCCGCGGCCTGGTCGCCGCCGCCCGCCCGGACTGGCGCCCGGCCGACTGCGCCGCTACCGCGACGAGCCTGGTCGCTCTCGTCGAAGGGCTCAACGCGCTCGCGGCCGTCGACCCGGACACCTACCCCGACGAAGCCCAACGCCTAGCCATCGACGCCGCCCTCACCCAGCTGTCCCCCCGCCCCGTTGCCGCTGGGCAGCCTGATCCTCGGTTGGCCAGGTAACGCCATGAAGGGGCTGGCCGGGCGGGGTTGAGCTAGCGTTGGGCGGGTGAGTGCGTCCTTGGCGAACCCGGTTCCGCCCGCTGACCTGCCTGGCACGCTCGGTGCGCTGCGCGCCGCCGGGCACCGGTACCGCACGGTCAAGCAGGAACTGCGCGACAACCTGCTGGCCCGCATGCGCGGCGGCGGGCCACGGTTCGCCGGCATCGTCGGGTACGACGAAACCGTGCTGCCCGAGGTGGAGCGGGCGCTGCTCGCGGGGCACGACATGGTGCTGCTCGGCGAGCGGGGCCAGGGAAAGACCCGGCTGATCCGGTCACTGGCGACCTTGCTGGACGAGTGGACTCCGGTGATCGCCGGGTCGGTGCTCAACGAGCATCCGCTGCATCCGGTCACCCCGGCGTCGCGGGCGCTGATCGCCGAGGCCGGCGACGACCTTCCGGTCGGCTGGCTGCACCGCTCGATGCGCTACGGCGAGAAGCTGGCCACCCCGGACACCAGCGTCGGTGACCTGATCGGCGACGTCGACCCGATCCGGCTGGCCCAGGGGCGTACGCTCGGCGACCCCGAGACGATCCACTTCGGCCTGGTGCCGCGTACCAATCGGGGCATCTTCGCGGTCAACGAGCTGCCGGACCTCGCCGAGCGGATCCAGGTGGCGCTGCTCAACGTGCTGGAGGAACGGGACATCCAGGTCCGCGGCTACCAGCTGCGGCTGCCGCTCGACCTGCTCCTGGTGGCCAGCGCCAACCCGGAGGACTACACCAACCGGGGCCGGATCATCACCCCGCTCAAGGACCGGTTCGGCGCCGAGATCCGGACCCACTACCCGACCGAACTGGAACTGGAGCTGGCGCTGATCCGGCAGGAGGCCGACCTGGTCGCCGAGGTGCCGGAGCACGTGCTGGAGGTCCTCGCCCGGTTCGCCCGAGCGGTGCGCGAGTCGCCATCGGTGGACCCGCGTTCCGGTGTCTCCGCCCGGTTCGCCATCGCCGCCGCGGAGACGGTCGCCGCCGCCGCGCTGCGCCGGTCGAGCCTGCTCGGCGAAACGCCGTCGCGCGATGACGAGGCGTTAACAAGGGGCCCTTCCTCTACCGCAGACGTTAACAAGGGGCCCTTCCTTGCACCTGTCGCGCGGGTGGGGGACGCGGTGCCGGTGACGTCGACGTTGCGCGGCAAGGTGGAGTTCGAGAGCGGCGAGGAGGGCCGGGAGATCGAGGTCCTGGGTCACCTGCTGCGTACCGCCACCGCCGAGACGTTCCGCGCCCGGCTCGCCGGGCTGGACCTCTCCGGCTTCACCGCGCTGGTCGAGGACGGGCAGGCGATCGAGACGGGGGAACTGGTGTCGGCGACCGAACTGCTGCGCCAGGTGGGGACGGTGCCGGGCCTGGCCAAGGTGCTCGACCGGCTCGGCCTCGGCGATGCGCCGAGCCCCGGACAGGCGGCCGCGGCCGTCGAGTTCGTGCTGGAGGGGTTGTACCTGAGCCGCCGGCTGGGCAAGGACGTCACCGACTCCGGACGCACCCGCTACGGCGGCCGGGACTGAGCATGGCCGGCAACCGTTTCCGGTACGGGCAGTGGCGCGGCGGCCCCGACCCGCTGGCACCGCCGTACGACGTGCAGGCCGCGGTGGACCAGGTCGGCGCGGAGGTGCTGGCCGGCGGCAGCCTGCGCCAGGCGCTTCGGGACCTGCTGCGCCGGGGCCCGCAGGACCGCGGCGGACTGGACGAGTTGACCGCCCGGGCCCGCCGGTTGCGGCGGGAGGTGCTGCGCCGGGGTGGCCTGGACGGCGCGGTGACCCGGGCGCGGGCCCTGCTCGACCAGGCCCTCGCGGCCGAGCGGGACGAACTGGCCGGGCGCCAGGACGACGCGGCCCGGTTCGCCGAGACGGTGCTGGACAATTTGCCCCGGTCCACCGCGCAGGCGGTGCGGGAGCTGTCCGGCTACCAGTGGGCGAGCGACGAGGCCCGGCAGATCTACCAGCGGATCCTCGACGGGCTGCGCGACGACGTGCTCGGCCAGCGCTTCGCCGGGCTGCGGGACTCGGCGCGGCTGGCCGCCGACCCGGCGGTCCAGGAGCGGATGGCCGCGATGATGCGGGATCTGAACGACCTGCTGGCCCGGCACGCCCGCGCGGAGGACACCACCGACGCGTTCGCCGAGTTCATGCGCCGGCACGGCGAGTTCTTCCCGGAGCGGCCGGCCAACGTCGACGAACTGGTCGACCTGCTGGCCCGCCGGGCGGCGGCCGGGCAGAGGCTGATGAACTCGCTGTCGGAGCGGCAGCGCGAGGAGTTGGCCGGCCTGATGCGCCAGTCGCTCGGCGACCGGCTGGCCGGCGAACTGGCCGCGCTGGAGGGGAACCTGCGGGCGTTACGGCCGGACCTGCGTTGGGGCCGGGGCGAGCGGATGCAGGGCGGCCGGCCGCTGGGCTACGGCGAGGCGACCGGGGCGCTGGACGAGGTGGCCGAGCTGGACGACCTGCTCGACCAGTTGGGCCAGGCGCATCCCGGGGCCACCCTGGACGACATCGACGTCGACGCGGTGGCCCGGACGCTGGGCCGCGACGCCGCCGACGACGTACGCCGGCTGCGGGAGCTGGAGCGCGAGCTGCGCCGGCAGGGTTGGGTGACCCGCGACGCCGAGGGCCTGACGCTGAGTCCGAAGGCGCTGCGCCGGCTCGGCAGCACCGCGTTGCGGCGGGTCTTCGCCGAGCTGACCGCCGGCCCTCGGGGGCGGCACGACCTGCGCTCGGCGGGGGCGGCCGGCGAGGTCAGCGGCGCGTCGCGGCCCTGGGAGTACGGCGACGAGCAGCCGCTGGACGTGGTACGGACGCTGACCCGGGCGATCCGTCGGGCCGGCCCGGGGGTGCCGGTGCAGCTGGCCGTGGAGGACTTCGAGGTCGTCGAGACCGAACGGCGGGCGTCGGCGGCGGTGGCGCTCTGCGTCGACCTGTCGTACTCGATGATCTCGCAGGGCCGATGGGGGCCGATGAAACAGACGGCGCTGGCCCTGGCCCACCTGATGGCGACCCGGTTCCCGCAGGACGCCCTGCAGATCATCGGGTTCGGCCGGCGGGCGGCCACGTTGACCCAGCAGGAACTGGCCGCGGTCGAGCCGGACCTGGCCCAGGGCACCAACCTGCAGCACGCGTTGCAGCTGGCCGGGCGGCACCTGCGGCGCTACCCGGACGCCGAGCCGGTGGTGCTGGTGGTGACCGACGGGGAACCGACCGCCCACCTGGATCCGGACGACGGGGAGGCGGTGTTCTGCTGGCCGTCGTTGCCGGAGACGATCGAGGCGACGATCCGGGAGGTGGACCGGCTCGGCCGGTACCGGGCGACGCTGAACCTGTTCATGCTCGGCGACGATCCCGGCCTGCGTCGGTTCGTCGACGCGGTGGCCCGCCGCAGTGGCGGCCGGGTGTTCACGCCGGACACCGACGACCTCGGTGAGTACGTGGTCAGCGACTACCTGCGCGCCCGCCGCGGTCGCCGCTAGGCTCGGCCGGGTGGAGGTCGACGGGCTGCGGCGGGCGTACGGCGCGGTGCTGGCCGAGGTCGACGCGGGCGGGTTCCGGCCGCCGCCACCCGGGCGGTACAGCGCCGAGCAGATCGTCGCGCACCTGGTCACCAGCGACGAGCTGATGAGCGAGGCCACCGAGGCGGTGCTCGCCGGGTCGACGTACGCCTTCTACGAACTGGACGAGGTGCACCGACCGGAGCTGGACGTGCTGACCGCCGAGTGCGGCGGCCTCGACGGGCTGGCCGACCGGCTGCGGCAGACCAGCGACCGGCTGGTCGGGCTGGTGGCCCGGCTCGGGCTGGCGGCCGACACCCCGGTCGAGACACATCTGCGTGAGGGCTTCGACCTCGTCGTCGACGAACCGCTGCCCTGGGGCCGCACCATCGATCTGCACACCCGCGTCCACCTGCCCCGCCACCTGGCCGACCTGCGGGCCCTGCGTACCTCGGGCTGATCCGGGAGCTGGTGTTAACAAGGGGCCCTTCCTTTCACCCACGGCGGAAGGCTCGGCGGTAGGCGGACGGGGCGACGCCGATGCGCTGGTGCAACTGCTGACGCAGGGCGGCGGTGGTGCCGAACCCGCTGCGGCGGGCGATCTGGTCGATGGTCAGGTCGGTGCTCTCCAGCAGCAGCCGGGCGTGGTCGGTGCGTTCGTGCAGCAGCCACTGAGCCGGGCTGAGGCCGGTCTCGGCGCGGAACCGCCGGGTGAACGTGCGGACGCTCATCCGGGCCTGCCCGGCCAGCTCGCGCAGGCTGACCGGCTCGTGCAGCCGCTGGCGGGCCCACTCCCGGGTCCCGGCGGTGCTGGTGTCGGGCGCCTGCGGCACCGGGCGTTCGATGTACTGGGCCTGGCCGCCGTCGCGCCACGGCGGCATCACGCACCGGCGGGCGGCCTGGTTGGCCACCTGGCTGCCGTGGTCGGTGCGGACCACGTGCAGGCACAGGTCGATCCCGGCGGCCACCCCGGCGGAGGTGAGCACCCGGTCGTCGGCGACGAAGAGCACGTCGGGGTCGAGGTCGACGTGCGGGTGCAGCCGGCGGAAGCGGTCGGCGTACGCCCAGTGGGTGGTGGCCCGCCGCCCGTCGAGCAGCCCGGCGGCGGCCAGCACGAACGCGCCGGTGCAGATCGACATGATCCGGACGCCCCGGTGGTACGCGGCGCGCAGCGCCTCGGTCACCTCGGGCTCGACGGGGGCGAGGGTGGCGTCGCCGTGCACGCCGGGCACCACCACGGTGTCGGCCCGCTCCAGCAGCTCCAACCCGTGGTCGGGGAGCACCCGGAAGCCGGCGCTGCTGCGCACCGGCCGGGCGCCGGGGGTGCAGGTGTCGACGGCGTAGTAGTGCGCGTTGTCGGCGTCCCGGGCAGTGCTGAAGACCTGGGCCGGGGTGCCTAGGTCGAGGCCGACCACCTGGTCGAGGGCGAGGACGGCGACGCGGTGCGGGGTCATGGCCCGATTATTGCGCATCATGGCTTTCCGGCCACTCGCCGTTCCGGCCGCCGCGCCGCAGACTCGCCTGGTGAATCGACCTGTCCGCCTCCACCCGGCCTGGATCGTCGCCGCGGTCGCCTTCGTGGCGCTGGTCGGCGCCGCCGGCTTCCGGGCCACTCCCTCGGTGCTGCTGCACCCGCTGCACGCCGAGTTCCGCTGGCCGCTGGCCACCATCTCCGCGGCCGTCTCGGTGAACCTGCTGCTCTACGGGCTGACCGCGCCGTTCGCCGCCGCCTTGATGGATCGGTTCGGCATCCGCCGGGTGGTGGCCGCCGCGCTGGCCCTGGTCGCCGCCGGCAGCGGGCTGACCGTGTTCATGACCGCGAGCTGGCAGCTGGTGCTCTGCTGGGGCGTGCTGGTCGGGCTGGGTACCGGCTCGATGGCGCTGGCCTTCGTGGCGACGGTGACCGGGCGTTGGTTCGTGCACCGCCGGGGCCTGGTCACCGGCGTGCTCACCGCCGGCGGGGCGGCCGGCCAGCTGGTCTTCCTGCCGCTGCTGGCCATCCTGGTGAGCCGGTACGGCTGGCGGTCGGCGGCACTGGTCGTCGCCGGGGCGGCGCTGCTGGTCGTACCGCTGGTGCTGCGGCTGCTGCGCGAGCACCCCGCGGATCTCGGGCTGCCCCCGTACGGCGCGACCGAGGTCGTCGCGCCGCCGAAGCCGGCCGGCGGGGCCGCCGCCCGCGCGATCGGCGCGCTGGCCCAAGCGGCCCGCACCCGGCCGTTCTGGCTGCTGGCCGCCGGCTTCGCGATCTGCGGGGCGACCACCAACGGACTGGTCGGCACGCATTTCATCCCGGCCGCGCACGACCACGGGATGCCGCAGACCACGGCGGCCGGGCTGCTGGCGCTGGTCGGCCTCTTCGACATCGTCGGCACGGTCGCCTCCGGTTGGCTCACCGACCGGTACGACCCCCGGCTGCTGCTGGGCGCCTATTACGCGCTGCGCGGCGGGTCGCTGCTGGTGCTGCCCAGCCTGTTCGGGGCCACCACCGAGCCGAGCATGCTGGTCTTCATCATCTTCTACGGGCTGGACTGGGTGGCCACGGTGCCGCCGACGGTGGCGCTGTGCCGGGAGTACTTCGGCGCGTCCGCCGCGGTGGTCTTCGGCTGGGTGTTCGCCGCGCACCAGCTCGGTGCGGCGGTGGCCGCCACCGGGGCGGGGCTGGTCCGGGACCAGCTGGGCGAGTACACGCTGGCCTGGTACCTGGCGGGGACGCTGTCGGTGGGGGCGGCCGTGCTGTCGGTGCTGCTGATCCGCCGACGCGGCGCCGCCTTCACCGAGCCGGCCCCGGTCGCCGCCGCGCCGAGGGCGTGGAGCTACCGGGGCTGAGCGGGTCGGGCGACGCGCCCGGTGCCCTCGGGGTCGAGTTGGATCACTGGAGCGTCCAGCGCTGGGCCGGGTTGCCGTCGCACGGGGCCTGGGTGATGTCGTCGCCGGCGCCGGCCGCGCCGTCGTGGACCTGCGCGCACTTGCCGCTGTGCACGGCCACCAGCAGTGTCGTGCCGTCGCCGACCGGGTGCAGTCGCCACTGCTGGTTGCCCTGGCCGTGGCAGCCGAACTGCTGCAACCGGGCGCCGTCGTCGCCGCTGCCGCCCTCGACGTCGAGGCACTGGTTGTACGCGGCGTTGGTCAGCGTCACCGCGTCCGGGCCGAACGGGTTGACCACCCACTGCTGCTGCGGCCCGCCGGTGCAGTCGGCCAACTCGGCGACGGCCTTCTCGCCGTCGCCGTCGAGGCCGAGGCACCGGCCCGAGCCGACACCGCGGAACACCTTCGGACCGGTGACCACGTCGGGGTCGGCGCTGGGCGCGGCCGAGGGGGTGGC
>NZ_POTY01000257.1 GCF_003236315.1 Micromonospora craterilacus | reverse complement strand
CCTCCCGCCCGCCGGATCCGGCGCGATGCAGCACAGTGGAGACACGGCGGGCGGTGGCGGACGTACCGGCCCCGCGCCGGGCAGCTGGTCGTCGTACAGCTCGCGCTGGCGGCGCTCGTCGCAGCTGCGGGCCGGAACGCGCTGACGACGCTGGCCGCGGCCCTGCTGGCGGCAGCGCTGCTGACCGTGGCCGGGTGCCGGGTCCGACAGCGGTGGCTCTACGAGTGGCTGGGCACCGGCCTGGGCTACCTCGCCCGCCGGCGGGTGTTGGCGCCGGACGCCGGGCGAGCGACGCTGCTCGATCTGGTGGACCCGAATACCGTGGTACGCCCCATCGAGCTGGCCGGGTCGCCGGCCGCGGTGCTGGACGACCCGGCCGGTCTGGTGGCGCTGCTGGAGATCGGTGACCCGGCCGACCTGCTCGGCGACGGCGCGCACCCGCTGCCGGCTCTCCCGTCGCTGCTGCCGGCGGGCACCGGACCGGCTCCGCCGGTACGCGTCCAGCTCGTCCTGGCCGGCGGATCGGCGCCGGCGGTCGGTGCCGGCGGCGGCCCGGCAGCCACCTCGTACCGGCAGCTCACCGACGGACGGCTGGCCGGCTGGGAGCGGGCGGTGCTGGCCGTCCGGGTGTCGCGGATGGAGGGCTGGTCGGACGAGGCGCTGCGCCGCGCCCTCGCCGGCACCGTACGCCGGATCGTCCGGCGGCTGGGCCCGCTGACGGTCCGCCCCCTGGGCGAGCAACCGGCACTGCGGGTGCTCGCCGAGTTCGCCCATCACGACGGGCGACCGGTGCGGGAATCCTGGCAGGCGGTCCGGTCCGGCGGGCTGTTGCAGACGACCTTCCGGCTGCGGCGGTGGCCGACGGCGGAAGCCGTACGCCAACTGGTGCCCCGGCTGCTGACGTTGCCGGCGACCGCGACCACGGTAGCGCTGCACGCCGAGGCGGACCCGACGGCACCGGCCGGGCTGACCGTACGACTCAGCGCGGTGACCCCGGCGGAGCTGTCCGCCGCCGCCCAGGCGCTGCGCCGGCTGGTGGCGGCGGGCGGCGGGGCGGTCGAGCGGCTCGACGGCGCGCACCTGGCCGGCCTCGCCGGCACCCTGCCGCTGGCCCGGCCCGGGGCCACCCCGGTCGCCGGTGGCGGCGACGAGTTGGAGCTGCGGTACGGCTCGGCGGGGTTGATGGTGGGTGCCAACCGGCACGGCGACGCCGTCACCGTCCGGCTGTTCCGACCGCAGAGCACCCGGGTGATGCTGGTCGGCGGGGTGCGCGCCGCCCAACTGGTCACCATGCGCGCGATGGCGCTCGGCGCCCGCGTGGTCGTCCAGACGGCGCGGCCGCACGCCTGGGAGCCGTTCGTCCGTGGCGTCGGCATGCCGGGCGGGACGATCCCGCTGGTGCCGCCGGGCCGGGCGGTGGACGGCGAACCCGCGACACCGCTGGCCCCGGTGCTCGTGGTGCTGGACGCGCCGACACCGCCCACGGGACCGCGCCCGGGCGCCGCCTGGCAGGCCACGCTGCTGGTACGCGACGAGCTGACCCCGGCCGACGCGGACGCGCTGGGCCGGGCCGACCTGGCGGTGTTGCAGCCGTTGAACCGGGCGGAGGCGGCGGTCGCGGGTGCCGCGCTGGGGCTCGGCGACTCCGCAGAGTGGCTGACCCGGATCCGGCCAGACATGGTGGCCGTGGTGAATCGGCGCGCCCTGCGCTGGGCGCTGCTCGCCGGCACTCCGATCGAGGCGCAGCTGATCGGTCGTCCGACCCGGGGCTGACGTGGATGATCTCGCGGGTTTCGCCCGCGCGCCGGCCATGGCACCATGCCCGCCATGGGTTTTCTGAAAGGTCTACTGATCCGGGTCGGCGCCACGGCGGTGGCCTTCTGGCTGGCCACGTTGGTCATCCCCGGCATCTCTCTCGACGCGGACTCGGTCACCGACACGGTGCTGACGCTGATCCTCGTCGCGATCATCTTCGGCGTGGTCAACGCGGTGCTCCAGCCGATCATCAAGACCGTCGGCTGCGGTTTCTACCTGCTCACCCTCGGCCTGATCGCGCTCGTGGTGAACGGCCTGCTCTTCCTGCTCACCGGCTGGATCGCCGACCAGGTCGGGCTGCCCTTCGACGTGGACGGCTTCTGGCCGGCCGCGGTGCTGGGCGCGCTCTTCGTCGGGGTGGTCACCTGGATCCTCGGCGCCATCCTCGACCGCGACTGACCGGCTGACACCTCACCACCGGAACCGATCCGTCCAGATCCTGGACAGTCACCGCCTCGCCGAACGGTAACTGTCCAGGATCTGCGGACCGGTGGACCGGCGAGAGACGGCCATATCGCGGGAATTGGCTGCTGAGCCGGGCAGCTGGGCGGACTAGCGTCTCAGGGGTGTTCACTCTGACCCGCGACGACGGCTACCGGATCAGCACCGACCCTGACCTGATCGATCTCGACCTGGTGCACGGTTGGCTCTCCACCGACGCGTACTGGGCGCTGGGGCGGGACCGCGAGACGGTGTTGCGGGCTTTCGCCGGCTCCATCGGGTTCGGCGTCTACCGTCCGGCGGACGGCCGGCAGGTCGCCGTCGCCCGGGTGGTCACCGACCGGACCACCTTCGCCTGGCTGTGCGACGTCTACGTCGATCGGGCCGAGCGGGGTCGCGGGCTGGGCACCTGGCTGGCCGGCACGGTCCGCGACCACATCGCCACGCTGGGCGTACGCCGGATCGTGCTGGCCACCGACGACGCGCACGAGGTGTACGCGAAGGTCGGCTTCGCGCCGGTACGGGCCGACCGGTGGATGGAATTCGACCGCCGCGACCTGGCCGTGAGCCCGCTCACCAGCAAGGATCAGCAGGCCGATCCGCCCCTTACGGTGTAGGCGTGACGCCGCTCCGCCTCGGATACCTCTACGGACTCGCCGCGTACCTGCTGTGGGGGTTCTTTCCGCTCTACTTCAAGCTGCTACGGCCGACCGGGCCGCTGGAGATCCTGGCCCACCGCGTGGTCTGGTCGGTCGCGTTCGTCGCCCTGCTGCTCGCCGCGATGCGCAACATCGGTTTCCTGAGGGCCCTGCTGCGTCAGCCACGGGCGCTGGTGGGGATCGGTGTCGCCGCCACCCTGATCGCCGTCAACTGGTTCACCTACATCTACGGCGTCAACTCCGACCGGGTGGTGGAGACCGCCCTCGGGTACTTCATCAACCCACTGGTGGTGGTGCTGCTCGGGGTGCTGGTGCTGCGTGAGCGGCTGCGCCCGGCGCAGTGGGCCGCGCTCGGTGTCGGGGGGCTGGCGGTGGCCGTGCTCACCGTCGACTACGGCCGGCTGCCGTACCTCGCGTTGATCCTGGCGTTCACCTTCGGCGGGTACAGCCTGGTGAAGAAGCGGCTCGGCCTGCCCGCCGCCGAGGGCCTGTTCGTCGAGTCGGCCGTGCTGTCGCTGCCCGCGCTGGTCTTCCTGGGCTGGCTCGCGGCCACCGGCGACGCCACCTTCGGGCACGTCTCCGCCAAGCACACCGTGCTGCTGGTGCTCGCCGGCGCGTTGACCGCCATCCCGCTGCTGCTCTTCGCCGGGGCCGCCAACCGGCTCCCGCTGACCGCCCTGGGCATGCTCCAGTACGTGGCGCCGATCCTCCAACTCGGCTGCGGGGTGCTGATCTTCCACGAGCCGATGCCCCCCGCCCGCCTGGCCGGCTTCGCCCTGGTCTGGCTCGCCCTGATCGTCTTCACCGTCGACGCCCTCCGCCACGCCCGGCGCAGCCGCCGCCCGCGTCCGGCCGGCCCGCCGGCCCCGACCCCGGTCCGCACCGCCCGCTGACGCCGAGCCTGGCGGTCACCGCCCCGGTGACCGCCGGCGGTCAGCGAACGTCGTAGGCGAGCACCGGCGTGCCGTCGGCGCGGATGAGTTCCAGGCGGACCAGTTCGGCGTTGGTGAACCGGGTCGCGCCGGTGATCCGCAGGTCGTCGCCGGGCGCGGCCCGCCACGAGCCGATCTGCTCCTGCGCGCCGTCCGGCCCGTACGCCACCAGCCGGAAGGCGTACGCCTTGCCGTAGCCGGCCCGCTCGTCGTACCCGCAGTGCATGGTCACCTCGGTGCCCCAGTCGGTGCCGCTCAACCCGATCTCGGCGTGCACCGGCACCGACCCCGCCACCGGCTCCATCTCGACCATCCGCACCTGGGCCGACGGCGGCGTGACCGGCTGTTCGCCGGGCAGCATCGTCGCCACGCCGAAACCGGCGACCAGGGCTAACGCGGCGGCCGCCAGGCCGGTGACCGCGTACCGCAGCCGGTTGGCCTGCCGCTCGCGGCGTCGGCGCTCCCGCGCGGCGGTGAGCAGCTCGGGCACCCGGGGGTTCTCCGGCGGCGGGAGGAACTGCTCCAGGCTGGCCGGGTCGATCCGGCCGAGCAGGCCGGGCAGGACGGCGATCTCGGAGACCGACTGCTGGCAGGCGGGACAGTCGACGAGGTGCCGCTCGTAGGCCGCGCGGTCGGCGGGGGACAGGGCGCCCAGCACGTACGCTCCGTCGTCGTACGCGAAGTCGCAGCGGCTCATCCCGTCACCCCCATCTCGGCCAGCACCAACCGTAGTGAGCGCAGCGCGTAGTGGGTACGTGACTTCACCGTGCCCGGCGGCACCCCCAGCCGAGAGGCCGCCTCGGAGACCGACCGTCCCTGGTAGAAGCACTCGACCAGCACGTCACGGTGTGACGGGCTGAGCCGGTTGAGCGCCTCCGCCACGGTCCACGCCTCGACGGCGCGTTCCGTCTCGTCGACCACCTCCGGCGGCTCGGGCAGTTCGTCGGTGTAGACCTCGCCGACCCGGGTGGACCGCCGCCGCCAGGCGTCGATGGCCAGGTTGCGCGCGGTGGTGAAGAGCCAGGCGCGCACCGAGCCGCGACGCGGGTCGAGCGACTCCGGGTGGCGCCAGGCCCGCAGCAGCGTCTCCTGCACCAGGTCTTCGGCCCGTTGCCGGTCGCCGTTGACCAGCCGCAGGGCGTGCGCGTACAGCGCCTCGCCGTGCTCGTCATGCAGGGCGCGCAGCAGGTGGGCGTCGTGGTCGCTGATGGTCCTCTCCTCGCTCTCGGCACGAGCGGGCGCGGCGTTACTACGGGAGATACGTGCGGTCACGCCGATCGGTTCAGTCCCAGGTCAAACCTGGGATTCCCAGCGCGGAGTTCACCGCTGGTTCACATCGACGCCGACCTCCGCTCACCACACCCTCCTAGCGTCCGGCGAGTACGCGTCGGTGAGCTGCACCGGCGTGCACCGACCCTCAGGAGGCTCCTCCCCATGAGCGACCGTCCCCGGCTGCTCCCGCTGCTGAGCACCCCTCGCCATGGCAGCCGCGACGCCATGACCTGCCTGTACCGCTGCGGCAACGCCTGCGACCACCCGGTTCCCAACACCTCCGACAACGAGTACTTCGGCGACATGGTGAACGCCGAGGTCTCCCGCCGCGGCCTGGTCCGGGCCGGGGCGGTCGGCGCACTGGTGCTCGGCTTCGGCGGCGCGGCCGGCGCGGTGGCCGGCACCGGCGCGGCCGCCGCGGCGCCGGGCTCCGCCCCGGTGGTGCCCGAGGCCACCGCGTTCAGCGCCGGTGGCCGTGGCGTCGGCAACGGCGCGCTGACCTTCAAGCCCATCCCGCCGAACACCCTGGACACCTTCGTGGTGCCCAACGGTTACGACCACGCCGTGGTGATCCGCTGGGGCGACCCGGTGCTGCCGGGCGCGCCGGCGTTCAACCTGCACCGGCAGACCGCCGCCGCGCAGGCCAAGCAGTTCGGCTACAACAACGACTACGTCGGTGTGCTGCCGCTGGACAAGGGCGGCAAGCGGGCGCTGCTCGTGGTCAACCACGAGTACACCAACGAGGACCTGATGTTCCCCGGCTTCACCAGCCAGGACGCGCTCACCGTCGAGCAGGTGAAGGTGGCGATGGCCGCGCACGGCATGTCCGTGGTGGAGATCGAGCGGGTGGCCGGCACCGGTCAGTGGCGGGCCGTCGCCTCGGGCCGTCGCCCGTACAACCGCCGGGTCGACGCGCTGAGCAGCAACTTCGAGCTGACCGGCCCGGTCGCCGGCACCGACTTCGTGAAGACCGCGGCCGACCCGAAGGGTCGCACGGTCGTCGGCACGCTGAACAACTGCGCCGGTGGCGTGACCCCCTGGGGCACCGTGCTCTCCGGCGAGGAGAACTTCAACCAGTACTTCGTCGGCGGCGACGCCGCGCCGGAGGCGGACAAGCCCCGGCTGGCCCGCTACGGCATCAGCACCACCGCCCGCTACCCGAGCGGCAGCCGCAAGTGGGACCGGGCCGCCGACCGCTTCGACCTCGCCAAGCACCCGAACGAGGCCAATCGGCACGGCTGGATCGTCGAGATCGACCCGTACGACCCGGAGAGCCGGCCGCGCAAGCACACCGCGATGGGCCGGTTCAAGCACGAGGGCGCGAACGTCATCGTCGCCAAGAGTGGGCACGTGGTCGCGTACATGGGCGACGACGAGCGCTTCGACTACCTCTACAAGTTCGTCTCGGACAAGAAGTTCATGAAGGGCAACTCCTGGGTCGCCCGCAAGCACAACCTGACGCTGCTGGAGTCCGGCACGCTCTACGTCGCCAAGCTCGACCAGACCAGCGCCGACGAGATCGACGGCTCCGGCAAGCTGCCCAGCGACGGCGCCTTCAACGGCAAGGGCCGCTGGATCAAGCTGGTCAGCGGCAACCGCTCCTACGTGGACGGCATGACCGCCGCCGAGGTGCTCACCTTCACCCGGTTCGCCGGCGACAAGGTCGGCGCGACCAAGATGGACCGCCCGGAGGACGTCGAGCCGAGCCTGCACACCGGCAAGGTGTACGTGGCGCTGACCAACAACACCAACCGGGGTGTCGGCAGCAACCCCAAGGCGGACGAGGCGAACCCGCGTAACGCCAACCGGCACGGGCAGATCCTGGAGCTGGTCGAGGACCGAGGGGACAACACCTCCGACGCGTTCACCTGGTCGCTGCCGATCGTCTGCGGCGACCCGGCGGACCCGGCCACCTACTTCTCCGGGTACGACAAGACCAAGGTCTCGCCGATCTCCTGCCCGGACAACGTGGCCTTCGACGCCACCGGCAACCTGTGGATCTCCACCGACGGCAACGCGCTGGGCAGCAACGACGGCCTCTTCGCCACGGCGACCGAGGGGCCGGAGCGGGGCCACCTGAAGCAGTTCCTGACCGTGCCGTTCGGCGCGGAAACCTGCGGCCCGTTCATCACCGGCGACAACCGTTCGCTCTTCGTCGCCGTGCAGCACCCGGGCGAGATCACCGGTGCCACGGTCGAGAACCCGGCCTCCACCTGGCCCGACGGCGACTACGCCAAGCCGGGCGTGGTGGTGACCTGGCGGTTGGACGGCGGACCGGTCGGTAGCTGACCCCGCCCCGGCACCCGCGCCGGCCGCCCCGCGACGGCCCTCTCCCCACCAGGGAGGGGGCCGTCTCAGCTTTCCGCGGCGAGACCGTCGGCGATCGCGCGGGCGGCGGCGAGCAGTTTCGTCCGGACCACCCGGGCGGAGGTCATCATCTCGCTGGCCGGCAACGCACAGGCCAGCACCGTCCGCCGCTCCATGTCCTTGTCCGGGCTGACCAGGACTGCGGCGCAGGCCACCCCCTGCCGGAACTGGCCCATCTCCAGCTGCATCCCGCGCCGATCCCCGGCCGCCAGGTCGACCTCGAAGGCTTCCGGGGTGGTCAGGGTGGCACTGGTGAACGGGCGCATGCCGTACTCCCGCAGATAGCGGTGCCGCTGCTCGGCGCTGAGCGTGGCGAGCAGGGCCTTGCCGAGCGCGGTCGCGTGCGCCCCCTCGTCGAACCCGGGGACGAGGTCCTCCAGGTACGGCGACCGGTTCCCCTCCGCGACGGCGGTGACCGCCACCTGGCCGCCCACGAACCGGCCGAGGTAGTGGCTCCAGCCGGTCTCCAGCGCGGCCCGGCGCAGGCTCTCCCCGATCGCCGGTGAACCGCGGAATGCGGCGACCAGTTCCCGGTAGCGGTCGGCCACCTCCAGGCCCACGATGTACGTGCCGTCCTCCCGGCGGATCACGTAGCCCTCGTACGCGAGGGTGCGAACCAGGTGATATGTGGTGGCCACGGTCAGCTCGCAACGCCGGGCGATCTGTTTCACCGTCAGCCCGCGCGGGGCACGACCGACCGACTCGAGCACTCGAAGCGCGCGGGAGACACTCCGGATTAGGTCCGAAGGTTCCGCCAGGGGGTCACGCACAACCACCTCCGCCACCGGGGACTTACACCATATGAAATTGCGGCCCGCCGCGAAACGCCTGATCGGGTGGATGATCCTTGATCATCCCGTACCGGACGTGAAGTGGGCCGCACTTTCTGTCGCCGCAACGTGGCTGGCATAGGTTTGCCTGACCATGACCAACATCGCCCCCGCCCGCAGTCCGGAGGTCGTCACCCGGCCCGTCCGAGCCAGCGCCGTCGCCGTCGCCGTGACCATCGCCTGCGTCCTGCCGGTGTTCCTGGTCGGCGGTCTCGCCGTACAGATGCGGGAGGAGTTGGGCTTCTCCCCCGCCGGGCTGGGGCTCGTCGTGGCGGTCTACTTCGGGGTCGGTGCGCTGGCCTCGGTCCCCTCCGGAGCGCTGGTCGAGCGGTGGGGCGGTGCCGTGGTGGCCCGCGCCGGCATCCTGGTCTCCGCCGGCAGCCTGCTCGCGGTGGCGGTGCTGGCCCGGTCGTACCCGATGCTGGTCGGCCTGCTGGCCGTCGCCGGCACCGCGAACGCGCTCGGCCAACTGTCCAGCAACGTGCTGCTGGCCCGGCACGTGCCGGCGCGGCGACAGGGTCTGTCGTTCGGCGTCAAGCAGGCCGCCATCCCCGTCTCCACCCTGCTGGCCGGCGCGGCGGTGCCCACCCTGGCCCTCACCGTCGGCTGGCGCTGGGCGTTCGTGGCCGCCGCCGGCGCCGCGCTGGCCGCGCTGCCGGCGGTACCCGCGCAGGGCCCGCGCCCGGCCCGCCGGGCCGCCACGAGCGCCGGAAGCGCGAGCGTGGGGCTGGTCGTCGTCGGGGTGGCCGCGACGCTCGCCGCCGGCGCGGCCAACGCGCTCGGCACCTTCGTGGTGGATGCCTCCGCCGATCGGGGGCTCGGGCCGGCCCTCGCCGGGCTCACCCTGACCCTCGGCAGCGCGGTCTGCGTGGCCGCCCGGGTCGGCGTGGGCTGGCTGGCCGACCGCCGCTCCGGCGGGCACGTTGCGGTGATCGCCGGCCTGCTGGTGGCCGGCTCGGTGGGGCTGGGCCTGCTCGCGGTGGCCGGCCCCGGGGCGCTGGTGGTCGGCGTACTGCTCGGCTTCGGCCTGGGCTGGTCATGGCCGGGGCTGATGAACTTCGCGGTGGTCCGGCTACACCCCCAGGCGCCCGGCGCGGCCACCTCCATCACCCAGACCGGGGTGTACGCGGGCGGCTGCCTCGGCCCGCTCGCCCTCGGCCCCCTGGCCGCCGCAGCCGGCTACCCCGCCATGTGGCTGACCGCCGCCATCGCCATGCTCGCCGCCGCCGCCCTCATGC
>NZ_POTY01000256.1 GCF_003236315.1 Micromonospora craterilacus | reverse complement strand
ACCCAGACCCGCAAGTCCTGGCCACCGGCTGAGCTTTCGGGGAAGCTCGCCTGCCTCAGCCGGGCAAGTCCAAGACGGCCCGGTGGCGTCGGGTTTGGCGGGGGAGCCCGCCCGACGCAGGGATCAAGCCTGACCGCCCGGAGCCGGGTGGGCTCCCCCGCCAAACCCAACCTCAGCCACGAACCGGCTCAGAGACGGAACACTACGGCCGAGCCGCTCTCCTCGCGGGTGATGCCCAGCCCGTCGAGCGGTGCGTCGACGCTGATCTCCCACGGCGTGCCGATGATCTGGTCGCGCATCACCACGACGTTGCGCACGCCGAGAGTGCGCAGGTAGTCGACGCTGGTCTGGTCGGGAAAGGTCATCGTCACCCGGCGAACGTCGTCGAGTTGGCGCGGGGTGAAGCCGCTGCCCCCGTTGACGATGTCCTGGAACCGGGTGGTCGACCAGAGCATCACCGGCTGGTCGTGGCTCTGCCCGCTGGGCAGCACCAGCAGCGGACCGTCGACCGTCCGCATGGCGGCCGGCTGCGGTGGCACCATCGGGTGCGGCGTGGTGTTCGTACCCTCGGCGATGACCAGCATCAGCGGTACCAGGGTGGCCAGGCGCAGCCACGGGCTCGGCCAGGAGGGGATCCGCTCGGCGGAGATCTCCCGGACCCGTTGAGCGAACGCACTCACCGCACCTGCCGCCAGCAGCCCGAGCAGCAGGGTGGTCCACAGCATCAGCCGGCCCGGCGTACGGATGCCGCTCCAGCCGGGCAGGTACTCGAAGAGCGGTACGTAGGTGAAGTCTCCGCCGAAGAGCTTGGTGCCCATCGACAGCGTCATCGCCACCAGCACCCCGGCGAGCAGCAGCAGGCGTTGGCGGACCGTCCAGATCGAGAAGAACAGGCCGCCGGCGGCCAGCGCGTAGAGCGCGAAGCCGGGCAGCAGCGTCATCTCCGGGTGCCAGGGCAGGATCGCCCGGGCGCCCTCGTGCAACCCGCCCCACACGCGGGACTCGGCGGGGGCCGTGACGAAGCCGCTCGCCGGAGGGGAGAAGACGGCGATGTCACCGATGGTCCGTTCCGCGTTCGGATGCAGTTGCGTGACGGTGAAGTACGGGATGGCCATCAGGACGCCCACCCCGGCGAAGATCAGCCCACCGATCAGGTCGGCGACGAACAGGCGCTGACCGAAGGGTCGCTTCAACCGCCAGAAGATCCGCTTCGCGTACCAGATGACCGCTGCCACGACGACCGCGCCGGCGAGGAAGTACGCGAACGGCAGGCCGATGCCGAAGCCGAGGCTCAGCTGCCAGGCCGCTACCAGCCAGCCCGCGTACACCCAGCCCTCGTGCCGGCGCTCGGGTCGGTAGCCGTGCCGCAGTGACCAGCCGTGCCCCCGGGCGAGCATGGCCAGCGCCAGCGGGATGCCGCCGTTGGAAATCACGTGCAGGTGGCCGGCCTGGGCCAGCAGCCACGGTGCGTAGGTGTAGCTGACCCCGGCCACCGCGGACCCGATCCGCCCCGCGCCCAACTGGCGGGCCAGCACGTACGCGCCGAACGTGGCGAGCGCGTGCGCCAGCACGAACATGATGTTGTAGCGGACGAGGGCAGCCTCGGGGCCGGTGCCGATCATGCCGGCCGGCGCGTACCCGAGCAGGGTGTCGGAGAAGGCGAAGCTCCACCGTTCCGGGTAGAACGCGTTGGCGTGCCACAGCTGGGCCGGATCGGTCAACAGGACGTGCCCGGACCAGGCCATCTGCCAGGCCTGCAGGCTCGGGTCCCAGTAGTCCTGCGGCAGCGTGTGCCGGGCGTACTGCAGCGTCGGCCAGGTCATCAGTACGGCCAGCGCCAGCGAACCGAGGGCGGCCAGGGTCCACTCGTGGATCAGGAACCGGCCGAGCCAGCGGGCGAGCCGGCCGTACCAGGTGGGCACCGGCTCGGGCGCCGGCCCGAAGGCGGCCCACCGATCCGGCTTGCCACCGTTGCTGCCGCCGTCGGCCTGGGCACCGGCCCGGTCCTTGGCGTCGCCGTCGCCGTCCTGCTCCTTGTCGGCCTTGTCCAGGTCGGCCTCGTCCTTGCCGGCCTTGGGCCGTTCTCCGTTGGACCGGTCGGTGCCGGCGCGACCGCTCGCCTCGGCCGCGCCGCCCGCTCCGGGCCGGTCGATCAGCGTGCCGCTCGTACCGGCCGCACCGGTCGTGGTACCGCTCGCGCCGGCTTCACCGGCTGCGGTGCCGTTCGCGCTGGCCCCGTCGGTCGTGCTGCCGCTCGCGCTGGTCTTACCGGTCGCGGTGCCGTTCGCGCCGGGCTTACCGGTCGTGGTGGCGTCCGCGCCGGGCTCACCGGTCGTGTCGGCCTCACCGGTCGTGGTGGCGTCCGCGCCAGGTCCGCCGCGCGCGGTGCGGTCGGCGGAGGACGCCGTTGCGGTGCCGCCGGGGGCGGTGGTGCGGGGAACGGCGCTGCCGGCCGTGCCCGGCTCGCGATTGGATGTGTCCGGGCCGGCGTCACCGGTCTCCGTGCCTTCGGGTGCCGGGTCGCCCGCGGCCCGCGGGTGGCGGGAGGTCGGCTGCGGGCCGCCGGAGGCGGACTGGTCCGTGGTCATGCCGCCGACGTCTCCCCGGCGAGTTGCCCGCGCAGGAAGGCGATGTCGCCGCTCTGCCCCTCGGCTCCGCCCGGCGTCTCCACGATGACCGGTGCGCCGGCCGCCCGGATCACCGCCACCACGAGTTCCGGGTCGATGGTCCCGCCGCGCAGGTTGTCGTGGCGGTCCCGACCCGACCCGAAGTCGTCCTTGGAGTTGTTGGCGTGTACCAGGTCGATCCGCCCGGTGATGGCCTTCACCCGGTCCACCAGGCCGAGGAGTTCCTCGCCGCCGGCATGTGCGTGGCAGGTGTCGAGACAGAAGCCGACCTCGTGGTCACCGATGGCATCCCACAGCCGGGCGAGCGCGTCGAGTCGGCGGGCGCAGGCGTTCTCACCGCCAGCGGTGTTCTCGATCAGCACCGGCAGGCCGAAGCCGCCGGACTCCGCCGCGTACGCCAGGGCCTTGCGCCAGTTGTCGAACCCGGTGGCGGGATCGTCGCCGGCGTTGACGTGCCCGCCGTGTACCACCAGCCCCTTGGCGCCGATCGCGACCGCCGCTTTCGCATGGGCCAGGAGCAGCTTGCGGCTGGGAATCCGGATGCGGTTGTTGCCGGTGGCGACGTTCACGACGTACGGCGCGTGCACAAAGATGTCGATGCCGGTCGCGCGCAGCCGTTCCGCGTCCTCACGGGGCTGCGGCGCCTTCCAACCCTGCGGGTCGGCGAGGAAGAACTGCACGGCGTCGGCCGCTCGGGCGGTCGCCTCCGTCAGGGGATCGGTCGGATCGACGTGGGCTCCGATACGCATGCAGGCGAGCCTACGTCGCGCGCCTGACAGGTGCGGTGACGCCACCGCCCGGTCGCGTCACCGCGTACGCCGGAAGTCGTTGATTCTGGTGGATCCGACGGTCAACCGATCCGCGCGTCCGGCGCTGCCGGGCGGGCCTGGGAGTTGGTTTCCGCAGTTCCCGGCGGGCCTGGTCCGGCTGGGGCGGAAATGCTCAGGAGCGGCCGGTCGGAACTCGTAGAGAAAAATGTCGGTAATTCTGGGATTTGCCCCATGAAGCACCAGCTTCCGGGATAACGTCAGGTAACAACGTGATAAAGCTCCGCGGGGCGTCTCCGGTCCAACCTCATCGGTGTGGTCGTTCCTCCCCAGGTCCCACCCAAGGAATGCGGACGAGGCGCCTCGCGGTCACGTGACCGGGGGTCCGTGCCGACAGCGACGTCGGCGCGGACCCCCGGTTCGCTGTGCCCGTCACCTCGGTGATGGTGATCGTCCGGGCCAGGTATCCTGGTCCGGTTGTCCGCTCCCGGGCCGGGTCCCCCCGAGCCGGGATGGGCACGACGCACGACCTCCTGCCACGGAAGGACCGTGGCCGCTTAGCCCACAGGAGGTGAGCACGTCTTGCGTCATTACGAAATCATGGTGATCCTCGACTCCAGTCTCGAGGAGCGCACCGTCGCCCCGTCGCTCGACACGTACCTGAACGTGATCAGGACCGCGGGTGGCTCGGTGGAGAAGACCGACGTGTGGGGCCGCCGGCGCCTCGCGTACGAGATCAACAAGAAGGCCGAGGGCATCTACGCCGTCGTCGACCTCCAGGCAACTCCGGAGGCGGTCGCCGAGCTGGACCGTCAGCTGCGACTCAACGAGTCCGTGCTGCGCACCAAGGTCATCCGTCCCGAAATGCGCTGAGCATTCCACCCAGCCCCACCCGGATCAGCCTCATCGGTGCTGTCGGAGGGTTCTGAGAACCTGTACGCGGGTACGGATTGAGTGCGCGAGGAGATGGTCATGGCAGGAGACACCACCATCACGGTCATCGGCAACCTGACTGATGACCCCGAGTTGCGGTTCACCCCCTCCGGGGCGGCCGTCGCCAAGTTCCGGGTCGCCTCGACGCCCCGGTTCATGGACAAGGCGTCCGGCGAGTGGAAGGACGGCGAGCCGTTGTTCCTCTCGTGCACCGTCTGGCGGCAGGCTGCGGAGCACGTGGCGGAGTCGCTGCAGCGCGGCGCCCGCGTGATCGTGTCGGGCCGGCTACGTCAGCGGTCCTACGAGACCCGCGAGGGTGAGAAGCGCACTGTCATCGAGCTGGAGGTCGACGAGATCGGCCCGTCGCTGCGCTACGCCACGGCGAAGGTGCAGAAGATGTCCCGCTCCGGCGGCAGTGGCGGCGGCTTCGGTGGCGGTGGCAACGGCGGTGGTGGTCAGGGCGGCGGCGGAGGCAACTTCGACGACCCCTGGGCTTCGGCTGCACCAGCCCCCTCGCGCTCGGGTGGCGGCAACTTCGACGAGGAGCCACCGTTCTAATGGCGCCGAGCGCCCGTGATCGTAAACCAGGAGCAAGAGCAATGGCGAAGGCTGCGGCACTGCGCAAGCCGAAGAAGAAGGTGAACCCGCTAGACAAGGACGGGATCACCTATATCGATTACAAGGACACCGCGCTGCTGCGCAAGTTCATCTCCGACCGCGGCAAGATCCGCGCTCGGCGGGTGACCGGCGTGACCTCGCAGCAGCAGCGGCAGATCGCCCGTGCGGTCAAGAACGCCCGTGAGATGGCGCTCCTGCCGTACACCGCGACGGCCCGCTGAGAGGAGGCGCCGACATGAAGATCATCCTGACTCAGGAAGTGTCCGGGCTCGGTGCCCCGGGCGACATCGTGGAGGTCAAGAACGGCTACGGCCGTAACTACCTGCTTCCGCAGGGCTTCGCGATCGCCTGGACCAAGGGCGCGGAGAAGCAGGTCACCCTCATCAAGCGGGCCCGCTCGGCCCGTGAGATCCGCGACCTCGGCCACGCCAACGAGGTGAAGGGCCAGCTCGAGGGCCTCAAGGTGAACCTGAAGGCCCGCGCCGGCGACGGTGGTCGGCTCTTCGGCTCGGTCACCCCGGCCGAGATCGTCGACGCCGTCAAGGCGGCCGGTGGTCCGGCCCTCGACCGCCGCCGGCTGGAGGTGTCCGGTCACATCAAGTCGATCGGGTCGCACCCGGTGCGGATCAAGCTGCACCCCGAGGTGACCGCCACGTTCAACCTCAACGTCGTGCAGGGCTGAGCCCCGCCGGCAGGTATGCGACAGGGCCCGCACCGTTCACCGGTGCGGGCCCTGTCGTATACGCCGATCAAGCGAGGGCGGCCGACCCGGCCGGCTGGACAGCAGCGGTGGTCAGCCGATGGGCTGGCCGGTCACCGCGCTGATCATCACAGTGGACAGACCACCGCCGACCACCGCGGCGGCGAGCGCCACCGTGGTGGACCGCCATGTCGTGCCCACCCGACGCAGCAGCATCGCGACCGCCAGACTGCTGGCCAGCGCCAACCCGAACCTCGGTATTCCACCCACCATCGACCCGAACGCCCGTGCCCGTGGCGATTCGCACCCGCCGCCGCTGATATCGGTCACGCAGCCCACCGGCGGCGCGCCGTCCAGCGTCAGCAACCATACGAAGATCACCATCGCGGGCAGGAGGTAGCAGGCGGCGGTGTACAACAGCGGCAGCCACGGGCCACCGGGATCCGGGTCGAGTAGGTCGTCTTCCAGGCGACGGTTCCAGCTACCGGCGCTGACCGCCTCGATCCGCCGCCGTACGGCTGCCATGCCGGCCTCCCGCGCGGGAGGAACCGGGGCCGAGCGCCGCCGCGGTGCCGGGCGCGGACGGGGCGCGGTGTAGCCGACCACCGGTGAGCGGGGCGCCGACGCGGTCGCGTCGACCCAACGGGGATCGTCGCCGGCCAACCGGGTCCCAGGCCAGAAGCCCTCCTGCACCGGCTCCGGCTCAGCCCGCCCCGTCCAGGACCACTGCTCGGCCCCGGACGCCGCACCCGAGCGCGGCGGCTCCGTGCGGTCCCAACGATCCAGGTCGGAATAGCCGTCCCACCGGGGTGCCTGCTGCCGTTCCCGCCGATCGGCCTCGGTGTAGCGGTCCCACTGGCCCGTGCTGTCGGGTTCGAGCCACTGGTCCGTGGCGGTCGTCTGCAGCCACTGGCTCGTGCTGTCGGTGTCCCAGGGATCGGTCGACCCGGCACCGGGCCGACGGTCGGCACCGCCCGGTTGCTGCCAGGCATGCAGACCGGAGGCATCCCACGGGTCCACCTCCGGCGGGCGGCCGGCCGCCTCCGTCCGCCGCCACGACTCCGCCGTCCGCTCCCAGGGTTCGGTTGTCCGCTCCCAGGGCTCCGCCGCCGGCCCGCTGGACTCGGCCGCACGACGCCGGCGCCGCATGGGCGACTGGGCCGCCGACTCCGAACCGGCCGCCTGCTGGCCCTCGTCCTGGCCCTCGTCCTCCAGTGCCGACCAGGTCACCTGGCGGCGGCGCGACTGCGCCCGGCGGGGACGGCTCTGCGGCGTCACGCCGGACACCGGGTCGTCCTCCTCGGCCCGGCGGCTGCCGACGTACCCCTCCTCCTGTGGACGGTCGAAGGTCCACTCCCGGGTGTGGTCGGCCTCCGGCGCGGCGGCGGGCGACGGGGAGTCGCGCCAGCTCGACTCGCCGGCCCGCCGGCTGCGGGTGGTCTCGGTCGAACGCCAGCTGCCGCCGTAACGGGGGCGGTCGGCGTCGTCATCGTCGTCCGGGGCGGCATGCCGGCCGCCACCGTCGACACTGCTGACACCCGACTCCAGCGCCCAACGCGGCAGGTACGGCTCTGCCGGCTCGTCCTGGCCGCGCTCAATGGCACGGCGGCGGCTCGGGGTGCGGTAACGCTCGACGGCGGAGTCGTAGCGGTCGGCCGGAGAACTTTCGACGGGATCGGCCCACGAAGCGGCCGGCCGTCGCTCTTGCGGGCCATCCTCCCCGCGTGCCCAGTCCCGGTAACTCACGGCCGGAGCGTGACCCTTCTCAACCGAAAGCGCAATCCGCTGTCCAGGTGTAGCCGTAGGCCACCGATCCTACGGGACGATCGGGACAAAGCCCTACCCGGAAATTGTCGTCCACAGGCTGGGGACGGTACCTTCCCAGCTCACAGGCGTGCTGTGGAGAGTTCCCCACCAGTTATCCACACCCGATGCACACCCTGCGCACATGCTTGTGCACCCGCGTCCACAGGTTGTCCCGAGGCTCGTCCACCGCCGTGGTTGAGCGGCTGACCTCGGGTTCCGTATGGTTACCCCCCGACCGACTGCGCGGTGGCCCCCGATCGACGTGGACGGTCGACCTGTCGCACCCAGGCGGTAAGCCTGAAACCGATCCGACGCAGTGGAGGGGGGCCCGGTGTCGGTCACCGACGACATGCGGACGGAGCCGTTCCCCGGCGGCGGGCAGCAATCCGGCCCGGCGCCGCGCGACGGTCAGTTCGACAAGACACCACCGCAGGACGTGGCCGCCGAGCAGTGCGTCCTGGGCGGCATGCTGCTGTCCAAGGACGCCATCGCCGACGTCGTCGAGATACTCAAGACCAACGACTTCTACCGGCCGGTGCACGCCACCATCTTCGACACCATCCTGGAGATCTACGGTCGGGGTGAGCCGGCCGACGCGATCACCGTCGCGGCGGCCCTGGCCGACTCCGGCGACCTGGCCCGGGTGGGCGGCGCGCCGTACCTGCACACGCTGATCGCCAGCGTGCCGACCGCGGCGAACGCCGCCTACTACGCACGGATCGTCAGCGAGCGCGCGGTGCTGCGGCGGCTGGTCGAGGCCGGCACCAGGATCGTCCAGCTCGGCTACGGCACCGCGGGCGGCGGCAGCCGCGACGTCGACGACATCGTCGACCTTGCCCAGCAGGCCGTCTACGACGTGACCGAGCGGCGGGTCAGCGAGGATTTCGCCGTCCTCGCCGACATGCTCCAACCGACCCTGGACGAGATCGAGGCCGTCGGTGCCCAGGGCGGTGTGATGACCGGCGTGCCCACCGGCTTCACCGACCTGGACCGGCTGCTCAACGGCCTGCACGCCGGCCAGTTGATCATCGTGGCCGGCCGCCCGGGTTTGGGCAAATCTACCGCAAGCATGGACTTTGCCAGGAATGCGGCTATTCGGGCAAACCAGGCGGCGGCGATCTTCTCGCTGGAAATGAGCAAGGTCGAGATCGTCATGCGATTGCTCTCGGCCGAGGCGCGGGTGCCGCTGCACGTGCTGCGCAGCGGGCAGCTCTCCGACGACGACTGGACGAAGCTGGCCCGCTGCATGGGCGAGATCAGCGAGGCTCCGCTGTTCGTGGACGACACGCCGAGCATGAACCTGATGGAGATCCGGGCCAAGGCGCGCCGGCTCAAGCAGCGACACGACCTCAAGCTGATCGTGGTCGACTACCTCCAGCTGATGACCTCACCGAAGCGCACCGAGAGCCGGCAGCAGGAGGTCGCGGACCTGTCCCGAGGTCTGAAGTTGCTGGCCAAGGAGGTCGAGTGCCCGGTCATCGCGGTCAGCCAGCTGAACCGTGGCCCGGAGCAGCGCACCGACAAGCGACCACAGTTGTCCGATTTGCGCGAATCGGGCTCGATCGAGCAGGATGCGGACGTTGTCATCCTTTTGCACCGCGACGACTACTACGACAAGGAGTCACCCCGGGCCGGGGAAGCGGATTTCATAATCGCTAAGCACAGGAATGGCCCGACCGACACGGTGACCGTGGCCGCTCAGTTGCATCTGTCCCGATTCGTGGACATGGCAATCGGGTGAGCCACTCGGCTTCTCAGTTGTCGCCAGCCCAAGTTGAGCAGGTCATCGGCCGAGCTGCCGGCGGCGAGAGCTCACCGCGATTGCCAAGTCGTACGGCGTAAGCCGGCAGGCGATCCACCATGAGTGGGCCGACGGGGGACCGGGCCGGCCGGTGCGGCGGCCCGGTCTCGCTGGGGCTCAGCCGAACATGTCGTCCAGGAAGCTCTTGCGCTTCTTGCGCCGGTAGTGCCCGTGGTAGCCGTAGTGCTGCTGACCGTGGCCGTACGCCGGTGCCGGTGCCGGGTAGCCGTGCGGCGGGGGCGGCGGCACGGTGCCGTAGCCCGGCTGCTGCGGCGCGGGCGCGTGCGGCGGCGGGTAACCGCCCGGCTGAGTCACATGC
>NZ_POTY01000255.1 GCF_003236315.1 Micromonospora craterilacus | reverse complement strand
GGGGCGGACGCCGAGGCCGGGGGCGGCGCGGGCACCGGCGTACCCGCGCCACCCCCGTACGCGCTACTTGCTGGCCTTCTCGGCTTCCTTGACCGCCTCGACCCAGGCCGCGTCCGACTTGAGCGTGCCGTTCTGCACCCGGTTGATCACGTTCTCCACCGCGACCCGGGTCGGACCGTTCTTCTTGCCCAGGTACTGCGGCGTCAGGCCCTCCGCCATCTTCGGGAAAATCTGGCCGACCGGCGCGGCGTTGAAGAAGTCGTTCTTGAAGTCCGCGATCGCGGGGTCGGTGTAGAGCCCCGGCTGCGAGGGCAGGTTGCCGACCGTCTTGAAGACCTCGATCTGCTGCTCCGGCTGGATCAGCCACTCCAGGAACTTGTACGCCTCGTCGACGTTCTTGCCCTGCTTGGGGATGGTGAGGAAGGAGCCGCCCCAGTTACCGCCCCCGCCGGGTACCGCGGCGATGTCCCACTTGCCCTTGGTGCCGGGGGCGGTGTTCTGGATGTGCCCGAGCATCCAGGCCGGGCAGGCGAGCACCGCGAACGCCCCGCTGGTGAAGCCCTTGTCCCAGTCGGCCTGGAAGCTGGTGAGGTTGGCGGAGAGCCCAGCGTCGGCCGCCTTGACCGCGTAGTCGAAGGCGACCCTGGGGCCACCCTCCATCTGGAGCTGTTCGTTCTGGTCGTAGAAGCCGACCTGCTGCTGACCGAGGATCGGGTTGAACAGGTTGGTCGCGTTGTCGATGAACTTCTTCTTCGTCTTGGCGGTGTACTGCTGACCGACCTCCAGGAACTTCTCCCAGCTGGGCCAGAGCGCGGAGACCTGGTCGCGTTCGGTGGGCAGGCCGGCACCCTCGAACAGGTCGGTGCGGTAGCACATGGCCAGGCCGCCGACGTCGGTGCCGAGGCCGATCTGGGTCTGGCCGTCGGCCGACAGCGACTGCTTCCACTTCCACGGCAGGTAGTTGGTCTCGTACTTGCCGGCGCCCTTGTCGAGCAGGTTGACGAACTGGTCGGCCTGGCTGCGGAACTGGACCATGAAGCCCTCGTCGATGGCCGCGATGTCGGGCGCGCCCGAGCCGGCGATCAGCTTCTTCTGCAGGTCCTCGTGCTGGGCGTTGTACTCACCCGAGTTGAGGGCGATCTTGACGTTCTTGTTCTCCGCCTCGTACTTCGCCTTGAGGTCCTGCAACCCGAAGTCGCCCCAGAAGTTGATTTTGAGGGTGACCTCGCCGTCGCCGCCGGAGCCACCTGTGGTGCTCCGCCCGCTGCACCCGACGACCAGCGAGCCGACCACCAGACCTACGGCTGCGACCCGCAGCCAACGAGGCGTAGACCGTTTCATGACCCATCCTCCGAGACCATTGGGAACGCTCCCGAGATCGAGAAACGTTGACTGAACCGGATAAGTGAGGCCACCGTACGGGCGCGCTCCCACGGTGTCAACGGCGGGTTAACGACGCGGCCTACCCGTAACCGGGCGACCCGCCATCCCCGTGAAACCGCTTGATACACCGCTCTTCCGAGCACCCCAGGGCGGGCGCTGCCGACGACGGCCGAGCCTCCGCCCGACCGGCACCGCGTAGACTGAACCGAGCAAGTTGCGGCGACCCGGGGTGGCCGTCTCGCCGCGAACGACCCGCGCCTGGCCAGGGGCGGGCGACGGGTAGCGTGTCCAGCGCCGCCGGGCAGCCGCGCGGCACCCGGTCGACGGAACGGTTCAGGAGGAAGTACGCCGGTGAAGCGGCCCACGATCGCGGATGTCGCCCGGCGGGCGGGGGTTTCCAAGGGCGCGGTGTCGTACGCGCTCAACGGCCAGCCGGGCGTCTCCGAGGCGACCCGGCAGCGCATCCTCGCCATCGCCGCCGAGATCGGGTTCAGCCCGAGCAGCGCGGCCCGGGCACTGTCCGGCGCGACCGCCCGGGCGATCGGGCTGATCCTCGCCCGGCCGGCCCAGACGCTCGGCATCGAACCGTTCTTCATGGAGCTGATCAGCGGCGTCGAGGCGGAACTGTCCGCCCGGTCGTACGCGCTGACCCTTCAGGTGGTGGCCGACCAGAGCGCCGAGATCGTGGTCTACCGGCGGTGGTGGGGTGAACGGCGGGTCGACGGGGTGCTCGTCTGCGATCTGCGCACCGACGACCGGCGGGTGCCGGTGCTGGAGGAACTGGGCCTGCCCGCCGTGGTGATCGGCGGGCCGGCCGGCACCGGCCGGCTGGCCAGCGTCTGGTCGAACGACGCGGCGGCGCTGGTGGAGACCGTGGAGTACCTGTACGCCCTGGGGCACCGGCGGATCGCCCGGGTGGGCGGCCTGCCCGACCTGCTGCACACCGCGATCCGGACGCAGGCGTTCACCGAGGTGTGCCAGCGCCTCGGCCTGGCCGAGGCGGTCACCGCCTCCTCCGACTACACCGGAGAGGAGGGCGCGCGGGCGACCCGGCGGCTGCTCAGTTCCCGCGTCCGCCCGACCGCGGTGATCTACGACAACGACGTGATGGCGATCGCCGGGTTGTCGGTCGCCCAGGAGATGGGCCTCGCGGTCCCCGGCGACCTGTCCATCGTGGCCTGGGACGACTCCCCGCTGTGCCGGCTGGTGCACCCGCCGCTGACCGCGCTCGGCCGGGACATCCCGGCCTATGGCGCGCACGCCGCCCGGCAGCTGCTGCAGGTGATCGAGGGAGCCCCGGCGGTCGAGTTGCAGGACGAGACCGCGCACCTGACCCCGCGAGGCAGCACCGGCCCACCCCGCGACCGATGAACCGGTTAAGAGCGACCGGCAATAGGGCGGTGGAGGCGAGGCGGGTCCTGGCCGAGGATGGCAAGGCGGAGGAGGAGGCCATGCCGGTGTTGCATGGCCGACGACGACAACGCCGCCAGCCGAAGTGCCAGGGCGCGCCGCAGCCCCGCCAGTCCTATTGCCGGTCGCTCTAAGCAACTCTCGCCGTCACCGCGGTGTGGAGGGAAACTCCTCCAGGTACGCCTCGACCCGCTCCGCGGTCGCCGGCCGGGCCAGCTCGTACCCCTGCCCGTAGTGGCAGCCGGCGCGGAGCGCCCCGTCGACCTGGTGGGCGGATTCCAGTTCCTCGGCCACCACCTCCACGCCGAGCCGGTCGGCGACGGTGACCACCACGTCCAGCAGGGGGCGGTGCGGATCGCTGCTCGCCGCGACCACCTCCGGCCCGACCTTGAGCAGGTCGATCGGCAGTCGCCGGAGCTGGGCGAGCGAGGCGTGCTCGGCGCGGAAATCGTCCAGCGCGGTCCGGATGCCCATCGAACGCAGCCCGGCCAGCCGCGCCACCACGGTCGGCAACTCGGCGGCCACCCGCGGCTCGGCGACCTCGACCACCAGCTGGTCCGGCGCCACCCCGTACGCCTCCAGCACGGCCGCCGTGCGGGGCACGAAGTCCGGTGAGGTCAGCTCGCGAGTGGTGACGTTGATCGACATCCACAGCCGCCGGCCACCGACGGACCAGTCCGCCAGCTGCCGGCAGGCCCGGTCCAGCACCCAGGCGCCCAGCTCGCCGACGATGTCGAGATCCTCGGCCACCGGCAGCAGCTCCGCCGGAAACACCGTGCCGAGCACCGGGCTGCGCCAGCGCAGCAGCGCCTCCGCACCGACCGGCGACCGGTCGGTGAGCGCGAGCACCGGCTGGTAGACCAGGTCCAGCTCGCCCCGGGCGACCGCACCCGGCAGCTCCCGCTCCAGATCCAGCCGGCGGACCAGCTGCTCCTCCAGGTAGGCGTCGTACCACTCGACCCGGTCCCGGCCGAGCTGGGCCGCGCGTCGCCGGGCCAGGTCCGCCTGGCGCAGCAGGTCCTCCGGCCGGCCGTGGGCCAGTTCGGCGAGCCCGACGCTGGCCCGCGACCGCAGCACCGCCCCCGACACCTCGTAGGGCCGACCCAGTGCGGTGAGCAGGTGGGTGCCCAGCGCGTAGGCCAGCACCGGCCCCGCCGCGGTGACCACCGCGAGACCGCTCCCGGGCAGGTCGAACACCTCGTCGTCGTCGCCCGTCATGGCCCGGGCCCGGCGGACGGCCTCGGCCGCCACGTCGTCGCGCACCGCCACCCCGGGCAGCTCGGTGAGGTGAAGGTCGACCACCAGCAGCGCACCGACCGCCGGTTCCGGCCTCGCCGCCAGGGCCCGCAGCAGTTCGGCCCGGCCGGTCGGCACACCGCCGTCGCCGGTCACCGGAGCCGTCGGGGACGGCGGGGCATCCGGGACTCGCAGGGCATCCGGAGTCGTGCTCCGCTCCGCCGCGCCGCCGAGCAGTTCACGCGCCACCAACGCGGGCACCGCGGCGAGCGCGAGCAGCACCGTGGCCTGGTCCGGCAGGTGACCGGCCTGCAACTCGTGGACTTCGGTCAGCACCACCGCGACCGCCGGGACCACCGTCCGCGGCCAGACCGGTGTGGTCCGCCGTGATGCTTCGCCCTCGGCCCGCACCACCCGCCGCATCCCGGCGGCGATCAGCAACACGCCGACCACCAGCGGGGGTACGGCCAGCAGCGCCGCCCGCCCGGCGGCCGGACCGGCCGGCAGCGCGGCCAGCAGCACCAGGGCGAGCAGGGTCAACGCCGCCCCGGCCCGGGTGCGGGCTTCGCCGGTGTTCGACTGCACCCCGGTCAGCACGGTCAGCGTGCCGACGGCCAGCACGCCCAGGGCCACCGCCACGGCCAGCCGCGCCGGTCCCGCCACACCGGCGTACGGCAGCAGCAGCCAGCCGACGAGCGTCAGGCAGACCCCGGGCGCGGCGCCGTCGAGCAGGTGGCGCAGCCACCCCCGGGCCGGCGGGCGCGGCCGGTAGGGCAGGCTGAGCAGCCCGGCGCCGAGCAGGGCGGCGGTGCCGGCGAGGCCGGCGGCGGCCGCGGCCGGCCGGTATCCGGCGGAGGCCAGCGGCAGCACCGCCGCGGTGAGGCCGGCGATCACCACCGCGGCGTGCAGCAGGGCGGCGGCCCGGCGAGGTCGGGTCGCCCGGCGACGGGCCAGCCGGCCGACGGCGGGATCGACGGGTGGCGCATCCGGGCCGAGGGTCAGCCGGGACAGGCGCACACCGGCCAGCGTGGCACCGGCGGCACCGGCGAGCGCCACCACACCGAGGGCCGGCACCGGCCCGGCGGCACCGACGACGACCAGCACGGCGACCACCGCGAGGACGCAGGATTCCGGCAGCATCGGACGGTGGACGGTGGTACGGGACGGACTGGCGCGAAACGCGGTGGCTCGGAACACAGACGCGACAGGCACGACATTCGCCTTCGTGAGGGGGCACGGGGGCGGTGCGGCGGAGCGCGGACGGCGAACATGATGGTCCGCCGCCCACCACCGGTGAACGAGTCAGCCGGCGACGAGTGACGCCCAACGGACAGTGAGCCAGGTCACGCCCGTTGCCGGCGGACGGCCGGGACAACCCGGTGCGAACCGTCCCCGCCCTGGTGGGATCATCGGGAGATGGCTCGCTCCGACACCGCACGATTCCGGCACCACCAGGCCATCCTGGTCGCGGCGATCGTCGCCGCCCTCGGCGCCCTCCCGCTGGCCAGCTCCCGCACGTACCTCCTGCCGGTGCTGCTGGTGCCGGTCGCGGTGGCGGTCTGGGCCGGGCGCGCCGGCACCGACGCCGACCCTCGCGGGCTGCGCCTGCGGGCGCTCGCCGGCGAGCGTCGCATCCCCTGGGACGAGGTGGTCGAGCTGGGTGCCGATCCGCGTGGCCGGGCGGTCGCCCAGCTCGGTGACGGCCAGCGGCTCGTGCTGCCGGCGGTACGCCGCGAGGACCTGCCGCGACTGGTGGCGGCGGCCGGGCGGGGCGAGGTCGAGCCCGCGGCTCAGTAGCCGTTCACCACCACGTTCTCGGGTTGCTCACCGGCCGCGAACCGGCGGATCTGCTGGCCGACCAACCGGTACGCCCGCGGCAGCAGGCCCCGGACCGACCCCGCCACATGCGGGGTGATCAACACGTTCGGCATCGCCCAGAGCGGATGGTCGGCGGGCAGCGGCTCCGGGTCGGTCACGTCCAGGGCGGCGGAGATCCGGCCGGTGGCCAGCTCGGCGACCAGCGCGTCGGTGCGGGCCACCGGCCCCCGGGCGGCATTCACCAGCAGGGCCCCGTCGGGCATCGCGGCCAGGAACTTCTCGTCGACCAGCCCCCGGGTCTGCTCGGTCAAGGGCACCAGCAGCACCACCACGTCGGCCTGTGGCAGCAGCTCCGGCAGGTCCGCCACCCCGTGCACCCCCTGCTCCGGCCGGGCCGTGCGGGCCACCAGGGTGAACGTCACCTCGAACGGCGTCAGCCGGTCCCGCACCGCGGTGCCGATCGAGCCGGCGCCGACGATCAGCACCCGCTTGCCGGCCAACTCGTCGGTGGGCGCCACCTCGTCGTAGGCCCACCGTCGCTCGGCCTGGGCGCGGGCCATCGCGGGGAAGGCGCGCAGCTGGGACAGGATCGCGGTGACCACCCACTCGGCGGTGGACGGGTCGTGCACGCCCCGGGCGTCACAGAGCGTGACCCCCGGTGGGACGCGGCCGACCCAGGCGTCCGCGCCGGCCGAGAGGAGCTGCACCACCGCCAGGTCGGGCAACTCGTGCAGCAGCGCCGTGGCGTTGGTGCCGGAGAGGAAGGGCGGCACCCAGAACCGGACGCCGGCCACCGGCGAGGGCAGATTCGTAGGGTCGGCCATCGTCTCGACGGTGACTTCCGCCGGCAGTTCGCCGAGCAGGGTGTGACCGACCTCGTGCGGGATCCATACCTTCACGCTCGCCGACGATAGGCCCCCACGATCGGTACCGCCGCCGGGGGTGGGCCCGCGTCGGCGGCCACGGCGCCACCCGCGGCGGGCTACCCTGGGGCGGGTGAGCGCTCCCCCGTACCCCCGCGCCCGTCGGGTTCGCACGGCCCTGGCGGCTTCCTGCGCCACGCTGCTGCTCGCGGCCACCGGTTGCAGCCTCGGCGAACCGGATCCGGATCCGGCCGGCGAGCCGCCGAACCTGCCCACCCCCTCGGCCTCTGCGAGCGCTGGCGACCAGTCGGTCGTCGCCACGGTGCTCGCCCGAGGGCTGCGGGTGCCGTGGGGCATCGCCTTCCTGCCCGACGGCGGCGCCCTGGTCACCGAACGCGACAGCGGCCGGATCCTCCAGGTCGGCCCGGAGTCGAGCCCCGACGGCCTGAAGATCACCGAGGTACAGACCATCGACGGCGTGGCGGCTGCGGGCGAGGGTGGCCTGCTGGGGATCGCCGTGTCACCGGACTTCGCGCAGGACCGCACGGTCTTCGTCTACTACACCACCGAGCGGGACAACCGGATCGCCCGGCTGCGACTCGGCGAGGCGCCCACCCCGATCCTGACCGGCATCCCCAAGGCGGGCATCCACAACGGCGGCGGGCTGGCGTTCGGCCCCGACGGGCAGCTCTACGCCAGCACCGGCGACGCCGGCGACACCGCTCAGTCGCAGGACGTCAAGCGGCTCGGCGGCAAGATCCTCCGGATCACCCGGGAGGGGAAGCCGGCACCCGGCAACCCGTTCCCGAACTCCCCGGTCTGGTCCCTCGGCCACCGCAACGTGCAGGGCATCGCCTGGGACGGCGACCGGATGTACGCCGTCGAGTTCGGCCAGAACACCTGGGACGAGATCAACCAGATCACCAAGGGCAAGAACTACGGCTGGCCCGAGGTCGAGGGGCGCGGCGGCGACAAAAAGTACGTCGACCCGATCGTGCAGTGGTCGACCGACGAGGCGTCCTGCTCCGGGCTGGCGGCGGTCGAGCGGCTGCTGGCCACCGCCTGTCTGCGCGGCCAGCGCCTCTGGCTGGTCGAGCTGACCGACACCGGCACGGTGCTCGGTCAGCCCCAGGCGCTGCTGACCGAGCAGTACGGGCGGCTGCGCGCGATCGCCGCCGCGCCGGACGGCTCGCTCTGGGTGAGCACCTCCAACCACGACGGGCGGGGCCAGCCCGCACCGGAGGACGACCGGATTCTGCGACTTGTTTTCGCAGGTGGCGGAGCCGGGCGAAGCTGAGGCACTCTCGAAACACAACACCTCAGGTTTGCCAAGATCCTTCGGCGGGCAGGTCAGAATCTCAGCATGGACGGTCAGGAAAACGAGGAGCCGCGCCGCGACCGGGACGGGGACAGCCCCGCCGGTCGCCCGCGCCGCTTCCCACGGCTGCGGCTACCTGCCGCACAGCGCCGCGACGGGCGGCGGCAGCTCGGCGTGCGCCGAGCCGCCGTTGCCCTGGCCGTCCTGTTCGTCGCGCTGGCCGGGGTGCTCGCCGGCGTGGTCGCCGGCGGGAGCGTGGGCACCGACATCGGGCCGTTCCACGCCCGGCTCGCGGTTTCGCCGTCCGCCAGCGGCGGCACCACCGTCGAGATCCCGCCGCTGGGCTCGCTGCTGCTGGACAGCCACGACGGGCCGACCCACCTGACCGTGGAGCTGGGCGCGCTGGACCAGAGCCGCGTCGAAGCCCTGATCGACGACCCGGCGAGCCTCAACCGGGCCACCCAGTCGGCGGTCGACGAGGTCCGGGACGGGGTGCTGCGACTCGGGCTGCGTACGGTCGCGTCCGCCGTACTGGCCACCCTGGTTCTGGCGCTGCTGGTCTTCCGGAACACCCGCCGAGCGGCCTGGGCCGGTGGGCTGGCGCTGCTGATCACGGCGGGCAGTCTGGGCACCGCCGCGGCGACCATCCGCCCCCAGTCGATCGAGGAGCCCCGCTACGAGGGGTTGCTGGTCAACGCCCCGGCGATCGTCGGCGACGTGCAGAAGATCGCCAACGACTACACCCGGTACGGAGAGCAGCTCCAACGCCTCCTGGGCAACGTCACCCAGCTCTACACCACCGTGTCGGCGCTGCCGGTCTACGAGCCGGAGCCGGGCACCACCCGGGTGCTGCACATCTCCGACATGCACCTCAACCCGACCGCCTGGCAGCTGATCCGGACCGTCACCGAGCAGTTCGGCATCGACGTGGTCATCGACACCGGCGACATCACCGACTGGGGCAGCGAGCCGGAGGCGTCCTACGTCGGCTCGATCAGCCTGCTCCGGAAGCCGTACGTCTACATCCGGGGCAACCACGACTCCGACCGGACGGCCGCGGCGGTGGCCCGCCAGCCGAACGCGATCGTGCTGGACAACACCACCACCACCGTCGCCGGGCTCACCATCGCCGGCATCGGCGACCCCCGCTTCACCCCGGACAAGAGCACCTCACCGGCCAGCGGCGGGATCAACGACCCCACCGCGGACGAGCTGATCACCACCGGCGACAAGCTCGCCGCCATGGTCCGCAGCTCACCGCAGCCGGTGAACATCGCGCTGGTGCACGACCCGGCCACCGCCGGCCCGCTCGCCGGCACCTGCCCGCTCGTGCTCGCCGGGCACACCCACCGGCGGCAGATCGAGAAGCTGCCGGAGGTGCCGGGCCAGCAGCCCACCACGCTGATGGTGCAGGGCTCCACCGGTGGCGCCGGCCTACGCGGGCTGGAGGGCGAGCAGCCGACCCCGCTCACGATGACCGTCCTCTACTTCGACCAGCAGAAGCAGCTCCAGGCGTACGACAACATCACGGTCGGCGGCACCGGCCAGGCGCAGGTGAACCTCGAACGCACCGTGGTGACCCAACC
>NZ_POTY01000254.1 GCF_003236315.1 Micromonospora craterilacus | reverse complement strand
CGCCTGGCCCCCACCCTCGCCGACACCTACCTCCAGCTCAAATCCACCGGCCAACTCTGACCACCCGGCCGGATTGACCATGGAGCTAGCGGGCGGGTCGAGGATCGGAATCCCCATGCTCAGCTGAGCTGGGACTGGTGGTGGCGCGGGAGCCGAGGAGAAGGACGTAGGCCAGGAAGGCCAGCCAGGCGGTGGCGCCGATGGCGATGCGCAGCGCCACCGGCAACGGGGCGGGGGTGACGAACGCCTCGATCACCGCGGAGACCGCGAACACAACGACCAGGCCGACGGCGACCAGGATGCCGTCGCGTCCCGCCCGGGCCACCGCCTGCCCCCGGGTCAGCTGCTCCGGCGGCGCGATCCACGCCCACCCCGTACGCAGCCCCACTCCGGCGGCCACGAACACGCCGGTCAGCTCCAGCAGCCCGTGCGGGGTGATCAGGCCGAAGAAGACGTCCCCTCGGCCGTAGGAGACCATCACCCCGCCGACCACACCGATGTTCACCACGTTCTGCCACAGCAGGTAGCCGACCGGGACGATCAGCACCCCCGCCGCCAGGCACTGGGCCGCCAGCCAGGCGTTGTGCGTCCACAGGTGGAAGGCGAACGTCGGCGCGGAGAACTCGGTGTAGTAGCCGGCGAAGCCGGACTCGACCAGGTGGGCGGCCTCCGCGTCGCCGATGAACGCCGCCGCCGTCTCCGGGTTGTCGGCGACGAACCAGATCAGGGTGAAGGTGAGCAGGGTGAAGGCAGTCGCCACCGCACACCACCACGGCGCCGCCCGCCAGACCGCCCCGGGAAAGCCGACCAGCAGGAACCGGTGCACCGCCGCCCAGGACGGGCGGGGTCGGCCGGTGAGCCGGGCGCGGGCCCGGAGCACCACCTGGGACAACTCGCCCACCAGGGCCGGATCGGGTGAGCGGCTGCGCAGCACGGACAGCTGGGTGGTGGCCCGCTGGTAGAGCGCGACCAGTTCGTCGACCTCGGCCGCGTCGAGCCGTCGGCGGTCACAGAGCTGGCCCAGCCGGCGCCATTCCCCGCCGTGCTCGGCGACGTACGCGTCGAGATCCACCAGCCACCCCCGTCCGCGCGATCATAGTGTTCACTGTCCGGGTGAGCACCTCACCGCGACCGTGGACGGCCCCGGCCTGGGGCGACGCCGGCCTGGTCAGCGGAGAGGCGGTGGAGCTGGACGTGCGGGCCGCCCGGATCGGCTCGCGGGTGCTCGCGCTGCTGCTCGACGTCCTGGTCCAACTGGTGCTCGGCCTGCTGCTCGCCGCGCTGGCCGGGCTGATCCTGGCCATCCTGCCGTACGGCGTGATCGACGTGCCGACGGAGCGGGCGCTGCTCACCGTCGGGGTCGTGCTGCTGCTGGTCGGCTACCCGGTGTTCTTCGAACGGTTCAACCACGGCCGGACGCCGGGCAAAGCGGCGGTCGGGCTACGGGTGGTCAGCGTCGACGGTGCCCCGGTCGGGCTGCGGCAGTCGCTGACCCGGGCGCTGGTCGGGGTCGCCGTGGAGTGGCCGGGGTTGGTGCTGCCGCTGGTGTCCTGGGTGGCCGGGGTGACGGTGATGCTGACCGACGCCCGCGGCCGGCGACTGGGTGACCTGGTGGCGGGCACCCTGGTCGTACACACCCGGGCTGCGGCGAGGTGGCGCCCGGTGCCGGCCACGGTGCCGGTGCTGTTCGGTTGGGCGTACACCCTGGATCTGAGCCGGCTGGACGCGGGCCTGGCGCTCGCCACCCGGCAGTATCTGGCCCGGTCCCACCAGTTCGCCGAGCCGACCCGCCGCGACCTGGCCCGGCGGCTGTGGCGGGAGGTCGCCGCGGTGACCGCCCCACCGCCGCCGCCGGGGCTGCCGGAGCCGGTCTACCTGGCCGCCGTCCTCGGCGAGCGGCACCGGCGGGCCCGCCACCAGCTCGCCGGCGAGCGCGCGCTCGCCGCCGCAATCTGGCCCCAGCTCGGCTTCGCGCCGGCCGCGAGCCGATCGGACGAACCGGTGACCGCTCCGCCGGCGCCGGTCACCGAACCTCGACCGCAGACACCGGCCGCCAGCGCCGGGCCTCGACCGCCCGTCCCAGCCGCCGGGCCTCGACCGCCGGCCGTTGGCTTCGGGCCTTGGCCGGCCACGCCGACGCAGGCTGGGTTGGCCGGGGTACGGCCGCCGGTGCCGGCGCAGGCCGGTCCAGGGGTACGACCGCCGGCTCCGCCGGCAACCGATACGGAACCGGCGCCGGTGGTCGGCGTCGAGCGGACACCGGGGAGGCCGTGATGAGGGGTTTCGGGCCGTGGCTGGCCGTGCTCGCGGTGGTGCTGCTGCTCAGCGCGCTGCGGCTGCGCGCTCTGGCGGCGGTGGTGTCGCTGGCCTGGCTGGCCTGGTGCATCTGGACCTGGATCCGCCCCACCCGCCGCCACGATCACCCCCGCTGACCGTCACCAGCGGCGCACCCCGCACCAGTTCACTCGCCGCGAGACTGCCGTCGCCGGCGGGCGGAAACGGCGAACCGGGCCGACCCCGAGGTCGGCCCGGTTCGGCGGGGTCGCTCAGTAGCGGTAGTGGTCCGGCTTGAACGGGCCCTCCGTGGTGACACCGAGGTACGCCGCCTGCTCCGAGGTCAGCGTGGTCAGCTTGGCGCCGAGCGCGCCCAGGTGCAGCCGGGCGACCTTCTCGTCCAGGTGCTTGGGCAGCACGTACACGCCGACCGGGTACTCGTCGGTCTTGGTGTACAGCTCGATCTGGGCGATCGTCTGGTTGGCGAACGAGTTCGACATCACGAAGCTCGGGTGGCCGGTGGCGTTGCCCAGGTTCAGCAGGCGGCCCTCGGAGAGCACGATGATGGCGTGGCCGTCGTCGAACTTCCAGAGGTCGACCTGCGGCTTGATGTTCTCCCGGGTGACGTCCGAGCGCTTGGCCAGGCCGGCCATGTCGATCTCGTTGTCGAAGTGGCCGATGTTGCCGACGATGGCCTGGTGCTTCATCCGGGCCATGTGCTCGTTGGTGATGACGTCGAAGCAGCCGGTGGCGGTGATGAAGATGTCCGCCTGCTCGACCACGTCTTCCAGCGTGGCGACCTGGTAGCCGTCCATCGCCGCCTGGAGCGCGCAGATCGGGTCGACCTCGGTCACCACGACCCGGGCGCCCTGGCCGCGCAGCGACTCGGCGCAACCCTTGCCCACGTCGCCGTAGCCGAGCACGACGGCCATCTTGCCGCCGATCAGCACGTCGGTGGCCCGGTTGATGCCGTCGATCAGCGAGTGGCGGCAGCCGTACTTGTTGTCGAACTTGCTCTTGGTCACCGAGTCGTTGACGTTGATGGCCGGGAAGAGCAGGGTGCCGGCGCGGTGCATCTCGTAGAGGCGGTGCACACCGGTGGTGGTCTCCTCGGTGACGCCCTTGATGCCGGCGGCGATCCGGGTCCACCGCTGGCCGTCCTCGGCGAGCGAGCGGTGCAGCACGCCGAGGATGACCGCGTACTCCTCGGAGTCGGCGGACTCGACCGGCGGCACCGCGCCGGCCTTCTCGAACTCGGCGCCCTTGTGGACGAGCAGGGTGGCGTCGCCACCGTCGTCCAGGATCATGTTGGGGCCCTGCCCGTCGGGCCAGTCGAGCACCTGCTCGGTGCACCACCAGTACTCTTCGAGCGTCTCGCCCTTCCAGGCGAAGACCGGGACGCCGGACGGGGCGTCGGGAGTGCCGTCCGGGCCCACGACGATCGCGGCGGCGGCGTGGTCCTGGGTGGAGAAGATGTTGCAGGACGCCCAGCGGACCTGCGCGCCGAGCGCGACCAGGGTCTCGATCAGGACGGCGGTCTGGATCGTCATGTGCAGTGAACCGGTGACCCGCGCGCCCGCGAGCGGCTGCGCGTCGGCGAACTCGCGGCGGATCGCCATCAGGCCGGGCATCTCGTGCTCGGCGAGGCGGATCTCCTTGCGCCCGAACTCGGCGAGCGACAGATCCGCCACCTTGTAGTCGCCCTCGGCGAGGGTGCGCGGCCGGGCCTCGGACGACGTGCCGCTGGCGGACGCCGGGAGAGTGCTGGTCATAAAAGCTCCTGTCGGACGATGATGCTGCGCAACCACCCACCTTACGCGCGCTCGCCGACAGCGGATGGAGTGGTTGCGGACAGCGCACGGGGCGGTCGGTCGTGGACGTGTGCCGCCCACCTCCGCCCGCCCCGTGCATCCCCCCGGTTTGGTTCCCCCGCGCGTTCTCGGACCGTCGTCGCGATAACGCTGCGCACCCATAGAGTCACACTCGGCCAGAGGTGAGTCAAGCTATTCCGGGAAAGTCGGACTTGCGAGTCGAGGCGCGTGGCCGCTGGACCGTCAAAGCTCCCCGCGCGGTCGACTCAGACCAGGCCGGTCGAAGCGACGTACGCCGCACCCGCACCCGTCACGGTCAGTGACCCGGCATCGGCCGTGCCCACCGCGGCGCGCCCGCAGCCGAGCAGCACCGGCGCGACACCGTCAGTCACGGTGACCTGGCCGGACGTGCACAGCACCACCCGCGGCCCGGGCACCGACACCGTCACCTCGGGCCGCCTGCCGTCCACCGTCACCCGGTGCAGCGCGAAATCCTCCACCGGCACCGGCCAGGTGACCACCCCGTCGGCGACCGGTCGGGGCGACACCACCGGCTGCTCCAGCACCTCGAAGCGGAGCACCCGAAGCAGTTCGGCCACGTCGACGTGTTTGGCGGTGAGCCCGCCCCGCAACACGTTGTCGCTGGCCGCCATCACCTCCACGCCGGTACCGCGCAGGTACGCGTGCAGGTTCCCGGCCGGCATCCAGATCGCCTCGCCCGGGGCCAACCGCACCTGGTTGAGCAGCAGCGCCACCAGCACCCCGGGATCGGCCGGATAATCCCGGGCCAGCAACGCGACCAGGTCCGCGTCCGGCCCGGCGACCGCCGCCGCCCGTACCGCCGCCACCAGCCCGGCCCGCTCCGCCGCCGGCCAGGCCAGCAGCAGACGTACGGCCTCGGCCAGCCCCGCCGGCCCGGCACCCAACGCGTCGAGCACCGGCCGCAGCTCCGGTACGCCCAACCCGGCGAGCACCGCCGCCGAGATGGCCGGATCCCGGAACCCGCACAGCGCCTCCATCGGCCCGAGCGCCACCAGTAGCTCGGGCTTGTGGAACGGGTCGACGTAGTTGCGGTGCCCGCCGGCGCGGGCGTTCTCCGCGGCGTACCCGATCCGGGCCTGGTCGGCGTCCGGGTGGGCCTGCAAGCTCAGCGGCGCCTCCGCGGCCAGCACCTTGAGCAGGAACGGCAGCCGCGGTCCGAACCGGTCGAGCACCGGTCGACCGAGCCAGTCACCCGGGGCGGCGGCGAGCAGGTCGGTCAACGCGACCCGGGCACCGTCGCGCTCGACAGCGGCCGGTGCGCCCGGATGCGCCCCCAGCCACAGCTCGGCCTCCGGCCCGTCGCTCGGCACCGACCGCCCCTGAAGCTCGGCGATCGCCGACCGGGATCCCCAGGCGTAGTCCTTGATCAGCCCATACAGCCGTTCCACCGGTCAGCTCCCGGGCTGCCCGGCCGTCTCCGACGGGCCGGCCTGGGCCTGGTAGATGTCCGGCTCCACGTAGATGACCCGGGCCACCGGCACCGCGGCGCGGATCCGCTCCTCCACCGCGTCGATGCCCCGCGCCACCTCCTCGGCGGTCTCGCAGCGCGCCACCGCGACCTTCACGGCCACCAGCAGCTCCTCCGGGCCGAGGTAGAGCGTCTTCATGTGGATGATCCCCTCGACCTCGGGCCCGCCGGTGACCGCCCGCTCGATGGCCGCGACCTCCGCCGGCTCGGCCCCCTCCCCGAGCAGCAGGCTCTTGGTCTCCACGGCGAGCACGATCGCGATGGTCACCAGCAGCAGACCGATCATCGCGGTGCCCGCCGCGTCCCACCGGCCGTCGCCGGTGATCAGGGTCATTCCCACGCCGATCAGGGCGAAGACCAGGCCGACCAGCGCACCGAAGTCCTCCAGCAGCACCACCGGCAGCTCCGGCGCCTTGGACCGCCGGATGAACCGGGACCAGGACTCGCGGCCCCGGATCAGGTTGGACTCCTTGATGGCCGTACGGAAGGACAACGACTCCAGCACGATCGCCACCAGCAGCACCGTCACCGGCACCCACTGCCAGTTGGTGATGCCGTGCGGCTCGGACCACTTGTGCCACGCCTCGTAGAGCGCGAACAGCCCACCGACGCTGAACAGCACGATCGCGACGATGAACGCGTAGACGTAGCGCTCCCGGCCGTAGCCGAAGGGGTGTTGCGCGGTGGCTGCCCGCCTGGCCCGCTTGCCACCGAGCAGCAGCAGCGCCTGGTTGCCCGAGTCGGCCACCGAGTGGATCGACTCGGCCAGCATCGACGACGAACTCGTCAGCAGGTACGCGACGAACTTCGTCACGGCGATGCCGAGGTTGGCCAGCAGCGCGGCGATGACCGCCCGGGTGCCACCCTGGGCGCTCACGCCGCCACCTCGCTCCGCTCGGCGTCGGCCTGAGCGTTTTCCGCGCTGCGTTGATGATTCGCTCGCTGCCGCTCGCTCATGCCGCTGCTCCGCCGCGCTCGCTCACGGGTTGGACAGCTCCTTCATCTCGGTGATCGCCGGCACCGCCATCGGGTCCAGGCCGTGCGCCAGCGCCAGGTAGATCGACGCGAAGTCGGGCACCGCGACCAGGGAGGCCAGTCGTTCCAGCGCCGAACCACCTTCGGCGGTGACCACGTCGCACCGTACGCCGCGCCGCTCGGCGAGGGTCTGCACCGCCTCCGCGCGGCGCTCCTCGACCGCGAGGGGCTCGTCGGTGTCGTCCTCGGCGTTCAGTCCGCCGTCGCGCAGCAGCACCAGCCGCAGCCGGGTGTCCTCGCCGGTTGGAACGTCCGGATCGGCGAAGATGTCCCGTTCCCCCTCGGCGAGGCCGCCGAAGACGCCGTCGAGCAGGCCGACCCGCCCCCGGCCCGCCTCACCTAGCGCTCCGGTGACCACCGGGTACCGGGCGTTGGCCGACAGCGTGTCGCCGAACCGGCGGGCGGCGACCGCAGCGAGCGGGGACGAGCCCCACACGATCGGGATCGACCCGGCCAGGCCGAGCGCGAGGGACTTCGCCGGGTTGACGAAGGACTCCGCCGTCGGGCGGCAACGGTCGGCGTCGGCGTCCAGTCGGGCCGCCGTCTCCGCCAGGTCCGCCTCGTTGACCTTCACCAGGCCGAACGCCCGGGCGGCGAGCAGGACCGGCACGGTGAGCGCCCAGAGACTGGCCCGGGCCGGGGCCCGCCGGGGCACCGGGATGAACGGGGCGCGGGCCCGCTCGGCCACCGACTGGAGTTGCGAGTCCGGCGGTGCCACCACGACCAGCCGGGCACCGCGCCGGTGGGCGGCCTCGGCGGCGCCCAGCGCCTCGGGGCTGCGACCGGACGCGCTGATCGCGATCACCACGTCGGCCGCGCCGACCCAGCCGGGTACCCCCGCGCTGCGGTGCGGGATGACCGGCACCGGGCAACGCGGCCCGGCGACCGTGGCCAGCACGTCACCGGTACGCCCGGCGGTGCCGATGCCGGCGATGACGACCGCCCGGGGGCGCCCCTCGCCGCCAAGTACGGACAGGTTGGCCTCGGCGGCCAACGCGGCCGACTCACGAACCTGCGCGCCGCCCGAGGCGGTGTGCCGGAGCATGCCGCCCGGGTCCCGCTCGGCCAACGCCTCCGGGTCGTCGAGCAGCCGGTCGTCGGCGTGGCGGTGGCCGCTGACGCCGGCCGTTCCGTCGATCACGACCGCTCCGCGGGGCCGCGCGCCTCGTCCAGCAGCAGCACCGGTACGTCGTCGCGGACCTCGAAGATCCGGCCGCACTCGGTGCAGGTCAGCGTCTGGGCCTGCGCGTCGTAGTCGAGCGGGGCATGGTGTGTGTCCGGGCAGGCGAGGATGTCCAGCAACTGCGGGTCGAGGGCCACTGCGCGGCTCCTTCCACGTATGCGGCTTCACCGATCGACGGTGCCGACCGGCGCGAGCGATCTTATCGGCGAACCCGGTCGAGCACGTCGTCGCGCAGCGAGGTCATCCGCTCCGCGGTGGCTGCCTCGACGTTGAGCCGCAGCAGCGGCTCGGTGTTCGAGGCACGCAGGTTGAACCACGCCCCGTCGGGGAAGCGCAGGGTGAGCCCGTCCAGCTCGTCGGCCTCGGCGTCCGGGTACGCGGCACGCACCTCGGCCACCTTGGCCGCCTGGTCCGCCACCGTGGAGTTGATCTCACCCGAGGCGACGTACCGCTCGTACTCGGCGGCCAGCGTGGACAGCGGCAGCGACTGCTCGCCGAGCGCCGCCAGGGTGTGCATCGCGGCCAGCATCCCGGTGTCGGCGAACCAGAAGTCCCGGAAGTAGTAGTGCGCGGAGTGCTCGCCACCGAAGACCGCGTTGGTGCGGGCCATCTCGGCCTTGATGAACGAGTGGCCGACCCGGGCCACCACCGGCTCGCCGCCGTGCTCCCGGATGATCTCCGGCACCGCCTTGGAGGTGATCGGGTTGTGGATGACCGTCGAACCGGGGTACTTGGCCAACTCCCGGGCCGCGACCAGGGCGGTGATCGCCGACGGCGAGACCGGCTCGCCACGCTCGTCGATCACGAAGCAGCGGTCGGCGTCGCCGTCGAACGCCAGCCCGAGGTCCGCACCGTGCGCCACCACCGCGCGCTGCAGGTCGACCAGGTTGGCCGGATCCAGCGGGTTGGCCTCGTGGTTCGGGAAGGTGCCGTCGAGCTCGAAGTACAGCGGCACGATCCGCAGCGGCAGCGCCGGCAGGGCGGCGTCGCCGAGCACGCTGGGTACGGTGTGCCCGCCCATGCCGTTGCCCGCGTCGACCACCACAGTCAACGGCCGGATGCCGGACAGGTCCACCAGCGTGCGCAGGTGTGCCGCGTAGTCGGCGAGCAGGTCCCGCCGCTCGGTCGGCGCGGTCGGCTCGCCGAGCGACTCGTCCTTGTCGAGCAGGGCCTGTGCCCGGTCGCGGATCTCGGCCAGCCCGCTGTCCTGCCCGACGGGGCGGGCGCCGGCGTGGCACATCTTGATGCCGTTGTACTGCGCCGGGTTGTGACTGGCGGTGAACATCGCCCCGGGCAGCCCGAGCGCACCGGAGGCGTAGTAGACCATGTCCGTCGAGGCGAGCCCGATCTCGATGACCGGGCGCCCCTCGGCGCGTACACCGGTGGCGAAGGCGGCGGCCAGGCCCGGCCCGGAGGCCCGCATGTCGTGCCCGATCAGCACGGCCTTCTCCGGCTCGCCGGTGGCGTCGAGCAGCTGGGCGAAGGCGGTGCCCAGGGCCCCAGCGACGCGCTCGTCCCACTGGTCCGGCACCGTCCCACGGACGTCGTACGCCTTCACGATCCGGGACAGATCAGACACCGGTTCCACTCCTCGACTGCAGGTCGTCAACGAACCTGAGCGTATCGGAGGGGCGGGCCCTGCCCCGGCTCAGCCGGAGAGCCCGCGCCCCTGCCCCTGGTCATCGCCCTCCTGGGTGGCCGGCGGTGGGTCCTGCTCGGCCGGTCGCGCACCGTACAGGCCACCGGACTGGCGGGGGGCGGGTGCGCCGCCGTAGACCCGCGGCGTGCCGGGCCGGCCCGTCCC
>NZ_POTY01000253.1 GCF_003236315.1 Micromonospora craterilacus | reverse complement strand
GGTTTACGCTGTGGCACGCGGCCACCGCCACATCTGAAGTTATGTCCACAGCAGACAGACGATCACGCGGTGGCCGCACCTCGCCTACCAGGCCCCACCAGCGACATCTCAAACGGCGGCTGCCGTACTAGCCCGGTCATGGTGTGGATGCCCGCACAAGCCGGACGGTTCCTCGACTACGCCGAGCGGCACGACATCGTCCTCTACGCCATGTTCCTGCTCATCCTGCACCGAGGCCTGCGCCGCGGCGAGGCGTGCGGGCTACGCGACCACGACGTCGACCTCGACGCCGGCTACCTCACCGTCGTCCAACAGATCACCACCGTCGGCTACACACCCATCACCCGCCCCGTCAAAAGCGACGCCGGTGACCGGATGGTCCCCCTCGGCCCGAAGACCATCGCCGTCCTACGCGACTACCTCAAGATGCGCCAACGTTGGCAGGCCGTCAGCGGTGACGAATGGCCCGACAGCGGCTTGTTCTTCGTCCGCCCCGACGGCAAGCCGTGGCACCCCCAAACCATCAGCGACCGCTTCGACGACCTCATCGCCAAATCCGGGCTTCCGCCGGTTCGGCTACACGATCTACGCCACTGCGCCGCCACCTACCTCCGTCACGGCGGCGCCGACATGAAAGAAGTCCAGGAAACCCTCGGCCACTCCACCATCGGCCTCACCTCCGACACCTACACCAGCGTCATCATCGAACTCGAACGCGGCACCGCCGACGCCGCCGCCGACCTCATCCCCCGCAACGACAGCGCGGCGTAGCCCTACATCGCGTATCCATGGACGAACCGAGGTAGGTAGAGCGCAGGCTCATCCTGCAGATCGGATCCTCGCTCCTGGACCAGGAGGTCCAGGCCGTATAACGCAAACCCTTCACGATTCCTGGGGATTGACACCGGCGGCCCGGCTTCACCTCTTCGCGCTCGGCCGACCTCGGTGGGTGCAGACCGGTTTAGCCTGGGCCACGGTGTCGGTGGACCAGACCACCGCGATTGTGAAGCAGTAGTCGCTGCTGCGGCTTAGCCCGTGGGCGGTGTAACTATCGGTGCCGGCAGGCAACTCTGCGAAGATGCGCCGCTCCTGGCCCGAGCGGCCCCCGGCGATCACTACCGGTCCCTCCGCCTGGACCGGGTACCTCCAGTGCAGCACAACGCTGTCCCGCCGGTCGGTCAGCCGGACCTGATCTGGCGAGCCAGCGGGGGTTGGTGAGGGTGTGGCAGCCGGTGTACTCGCACGGGAGGGAGTAGCAGCGATGGCTGACTCGGAGTCCGGTGGGTCCGGCGCGAAGATTGTGGCGACTATGGCGATGGTGCCGAGCAGCAACGCCACGATCACCCCGGCAGTCAGCAGAAGCCACTGGGTCGCCCGGGTCTCGGACACCGGTGGCGAAGACGCGGGCGCCGGCGGCGGGTGGTTCGAGGGCGTGTCGGCTTCGGCGGCGTTCGGCACGCCCCCGACATTCGATGGCACGCAATCGGTGAGCCCCACCACGGCGCGCGGCGGTGCGCTTTCTGCGGGCTGCCAAGGCTCGTCGAACAGCTCGTCCGGTGGCCGCCTGTAGTCGTCGAGCGGGTTACCGGTGGCCTCTGGCCGGGTGAAGGCGTTCTGCCTGTTCGAGGAGCCGCTGCCGGCCTGAGCCGTCGGACGATAGACGGGTGGCTCGGGGAGATGTACCTCAACTGGCCCTTCGACGACTTGAGGGAGCTGGGCGACAACGGACACGATCGGCGTGTCCCGGCTCGGTGATGTCGGACCGCCGCAGACATGCTCCAAATCGCCGATTGCCTGTGCCAGTCCGGTCACTTGCGTTGTGAGCGGGTTGTCGTTGGGCAGATGCCGCCGGCATAGCTGCTTGGCGAGCGTCAGGTGCTCGTGCGCCTCGGCCCACCGGCCGCAGTCGCGTTCCATCGCACCGAGCTTGGCCAGCATCTTGATGCCGCTGGGGTGGCCGTCGCCGTACACCTTGCGGTGCAACGCCCAGGTGTTCTGGAGCCGCTGACGCGCCACGTCGCACTGGCCACGGGCGTATTCCACCGTGGCCAGATCAGCATGGGCCGCCAACACGCTGTGCGCCTCCGCGCCGTCCCGGGCAGCCAGCTCGACGATGACCTCGGAATAGAGCCGGGCGGCCCGGGCCCCGGCGCCGACCCGATGAAGCACCGCGGCCAAAGTCACGGCGGCGGTGACGCTGCGCTCGTCGGCACGACCGTACAACCGGGTGGCCGCCGTGTGTGCGAAGGCGGCCCAGGCACGCGCGCTGTGCGCCTCGCCGAGGGCGACCAGCACCCGGGCCAGCAGGCCAGCGGCCTCGACCAGGTCGGGCGAAGCGTTGACGGGACGCACGTCCACACCGGCCAACGCGTCGGCCAGCAGATGCTGGGCTCGGCCGAGATCGCCTTCGGCGACCAGGTGACGCGCCTTCTCAGTCAGTTCACCGAAGCCGGCGGTCATGCCCTATCTCCGTTGACGGCCGCCAGCTCAACGCGGGCGCGAGCAGACGAGCGATGGTATGGGCTTGCACGGCGGCCATGCTCGATGACGCCACGATGATCAACGCGAACAGCGCGACGCGAGTCGAACGAACACCCCACTGACGGCTTCCTCTGATCTGCTTGGTCCTGAGTTGACACCCCTGCTTCTAGATGTCCATGCGGGGAGGCGCCTTGGGGAATGTCATGACTGCGGTGACGAGGCGGTGGTCGGACGGCGGCGGATCGTCGAGGGGTGTGTGGACGCGGTAGCTGCCAGTGACGATGTGCGGGAGCATGGCGTTGTTGACGAGGAGCCAGTCGATGAGGAGTCCGCCGCCGACGTCGATGTTCTCGTCGTCGTTGACGGTGGGGAGCAGTGGGACACCCGGGTTGGCGTGCCAGGCAAGGTCTGCGAGGGCGTGGAAGCCGCATCCACCGATGCGTTGCTGGTGGTCGGGGTTCCAGCGGCCGATGAGGTGGTCAACGGCGTCGGTGTCGGCGGTCCAGGTGCCGTCGGGGAGTTGCCGGCCTTTCTGAGCGCAGGTGCGGTAGTCAGCGACGGCCCAGTCGCGTTGGGGCAGGTGGGGGCCGGAGGCGGTGGAGTTGAGGTCGCCGCCGATGATGACGGGCTGGCGGGTGGTGCCGTAGCGGTCGAGGAGAGCGGCTTGTTGGCGGCGGCGGATGCCGCAGTGCGGTGTCCAGTGGGTGACGGCCGCGGCGAACTCGACACGGTCGATGTCGAAGTCGCCGGAGTCGCGGACGGCGAACACGGCGACGTTGCGTTTGTCGGCGAACAGGTGCGGGTCGCCGGCCTCGGGCCAGCGGCGCAGGATCAGCACGGTCGGGTCGTAGATGATCGCTGGGGGCATCGGGCTGTCGGGGTCGTGGCCGAGCAGACCGACGTACGGGGTGTCGAACCGATCGGCGAGCAGCTCCGCCGCCTGGTGCAGGGGACGGCTGCCGTCCTCGCGCCAGTACTTCGCCTCGTTGAGCAGCAGCAGCGCGGGCGCGGGCTCGATGAGGTGAAACGCGTCGATGAGGAGTTGCAGGTCACGGTGGCCGGGTCGGCGTAGGCCGCCGGCCTCGAAGTTGAGTAGGGCGATGTTGACCAGCGGCATGGGGTCTCCTCACTGGCTCTGGCGGGGTTGGTGGTTCGTGTCGGGTGATGCCGGCGGCATCGGCTCGGAGTGGTGGCGCTGGGTGTCGGTGATGCCGGCGGCATCAGATTGGAGGGCGAGCGGATCCCGTGTGCTGGTGGCGTTTGGTATCGCAGTCGATCCGAATACGGGTGAGGTGCTGTGTCATGCGGGACGTGGCGGGATGGTCGGGGTGCTCGCGTTGGTGGGTGGTGATGGTGTCGGCGAGCAGGGTGCGGGCGGCCTGGCAGTGGCCGAGGTGGTGCAGGACGAGCGAGATGGTGGCGCGGATCGCGAGGGTGCGGTGGGCGTGTGGGCCGTCGGTGGTGGTGAGGTGGTCGGCGAGTTGCTGGTAGAGGTGCAGTGCTCGTTGGTGGTGCCCGGCGCTGCGGTGGGCGGTGGCGAGCAGGTGCAGGCTGGCGAGGCTGTCCCGGTGGCTGGGCCCCTTGAGGTGCGCGAGGGCGTGGTGGGCGTAGGTGGCCCAGGTGACGGCGGCCTTCGCGTGGCCGAGCGTGAGGTGCACGGTGGCTAGGAGAGCGGCGGCATCCGCGTGTATCACGTCGGCTGGCGCGGTGGCGGGGTTGACCTCGGTGAGGCTGTTGTAGAGGAGTGACAGGGCACGCTGCGGGTCGGCGGCGGCGACGTGGCGGGCCATCGCGACCCGGTGTGCCTGGGCGGTTCGCAGCGGGCCGGGCGATGGAGCCGGTCTGGCGTGCCACGCCAGCGTGATGTCTGCTGCGGTGGTGCCGACGGTCACGCGGGCGAGGATCCGGTCGGCGTGGGCGGCGGCGAGGATCGGCGGTGTCGGCGTGCCGGTGACCGGTGCGAGCTGGGGTGCGTACCGCAGGATGGCCGCACCGACGGTGGCGGCGACCGCGGCTGCGGCGGGCGGCGTCGGCCGGCAGCCGGGCCGGCATTCGTAGGTGGGATCAACGCCCGGTGGTCCGCCCTGGGTCATGGGCTGGCGGCACCGCCCGCAGTGCACCATTCCCGGCGGTAGGTACGTCTCGTGGAGATCCATCAGCGTGGTTGGCTTCTTCACTGGCGGCGCTGCACCTGCGGGTTCTGGCAGCTGGCGTGGGCGACGGCGGTCGTCGTACTGCTGCTGCGGTGTGCGCTGCGGCGCATCGGGTGCAGGGTGAGTCCGTCGGCCAGCGTGATCGCCTGGTCGGGCTCGTAGCCGTTGCGGGCGAGCAGGCGTTGCCCGATGGGGAGTGTGGCGGTCCAGCAGGGCACGTCGATGTGGTCGAGTCGGTTGCGTAGATCGGCCATGAGGGCCTGTCCTCGGCCGGTGCGCTGAAATGGCGGGCGTACGACGAGGCAGGCGAGGTGGTGGTGCGCCTCGCTGGGCTGCGCGGTGGCGAGCAGGTCGTGTAGGGCGGTGAAGCGGTCGGCGCGCGGGCCGGCGAGTGCGGCGAGACGGTTCGCGTAGTCGGTCGGCGGTGGCAGCGGCCCGTACCGTCGGAAGCAGACGCTGGCGGCGCTGAGGTCGTCGACGAGGTGGACCTCGCCGTAGAACATGGCGTGCTCTACCCACATCTCCGCGACTGCGGCCAGGACATGTGCCCGTTGTGCCTCGTCGGGAACCAGCCACGCCGCGAGTGGGCTGGGATGCACCGCGTCAGCGATCACCGCCGCGACAACCTCCCTTTCCGTCCATCGGGCAGCACGGATCCGGTGTCTCACCTCGTCCTCCTTGCGGTGTCGTCGGCCCGCCGCGAGACGGGATCAGTGGAATCGCAGCGGATGATGCTTGCGGTTGGGGGTGGCCGGCGGCAGGGGAACGGGGGCGGCCCGCTGCCGCCGGCCGGAGGACCAGCCGCTACCCCTTGCCCTCTCAGGGTCGGCGGCTGGCCAGGTCACTTACTCGGCGCCGATCTCAGTCACGTCGTGCTCCTACCGCCTCATCACCCCGCCGGACTGGTCGTATCGGCGAAGCTGTATAGGGCGAGGGCTGTTCGGGGGTGGCCGGCGGCAGCTACGGGGTAACTCACTGCCGCCGGTCGGGGTCGTCATGATGCCGCTGTGCTGGCGTGAATGACCCGGCGCTCGTAAGAACGCAGAAGCACTCTTGGGTCGGCCATGAGCGCGGTGAACCGGTCGATCTCTCCCTCGGTGCATCCGGTCGGACGTAGGTGCGCGGCGATGTCCGCGAGGAGGCGGCATCCGGGACGGCCGCCGGTCCAGGTTTCGGCGCCGGTGTGCACGCACTGCCGTGCCATGCCTCGGTCCAGCAGCAGGGTTTCGATGTCGCTGGTCCAGGTCCCCGCACCATCCGAACCCGTGAGTGCGCCATGGACCTGACGCATGACGCTGCCAATCAGTTGGGCGTCCTCGGCGTCGGATGCCCGGTAGATTCTCGGCTGGGTGGATGTGACGTCGGCCAGGACGAGCCAGCCCCCCGGCCGCAGCCGGGCGATCATCTGTTCCACCACATCGACCGGGTCGCGCAGGGCGCCGTACGGCCAGCGGGCCACGATGTGGTCGTAGGTGTCTTCCCTGCCGGGCAGGATGTCCCGGTCCAGGTCGAGCTGCTGTACGTCGATGACGCTCGTCGGACACGGTTCGGGTGGGGTGACCAGGTGCTCGACAACGAGTCGGCTGGTGTCGGCGTCGACGGCGGCGACCCTCCCGTCGGGGCCGACCAGTCGCGCCAGCTGGGCGGTGATCTCGCCGGGGCCGGCACCGACTTCCAGCACCGTCTGGGCGGGTCTGATGTCGAGCCGGTCCAGGACTGCGCGGATGGTCGGGACGAGGAGCTGGTGCAGGGGTCCCGGGTGTGTGGGCAGCGACGTGTTCGTCATGGGTTTCCTCCGGATGGTCGGTGTAGGTGATGCCGGCGGCATCGGCGGCGGCTGTGCCAGGACGGGCGTGTCAGTTGGCGGGGTGGATGCGTTCGATGAGCTGCGCGGCCTCGTCGATCACTTCGCGTTGGTGGGGCAGGAGAGGCGCGGCGGCGTACCGGGCGACGGCGGCTTCGTAGGGGTCGGGGGTGGCTGCGCCGCCGCGCAGTTCCTCGATGAACGCGCGGATGCAGAACGGCGTGTACCAGGGGTTGTAGCCGCCTTCGTGGGCGGCGACGAGCCGTCCGTGGCAGAGCCGGTCGGCGGCGTCGACCAACAGTCGGGTCATGGCGCGGTAGGAGTCGGCGGTGAGGACCTGCCGGGCCATGGGATCCCACACGCTGGCGTCGAAACCCGCCGCGACCAGGATCAGATCCGGGCGGAAGCGGTCCAGTGCCGGGAGGACGACCTGGTGCATGGTGTGCAGGTAGCCGGCGTGGCCGGTGCCTGCGGGCAGCGGGACGTTGAGGGCGTAGCCGCTACCGTCGCCCGCACCGTTCTCTCGGGTCCAGCCGGAGTCGGGTGGGAAACAGTCGGCTTGGTGCAGTGACACGGTCAGGACCGTCGGGTCGGTGTAGAAGATGCTCTGGGTGCCGTTGCCGTGGTGGGCGTCGATGTCCACGATCGCGATCCGGGTCAGGCCGAGTTCGGTCTGGGCGTGCCGGGCGGCGACGGCGATCGAGTTGAAGACGCAGAAGCCCATGCCCGTGTCGGCGGTGGCGTGGTGGCCGGGCGGGCGGAGCAGGGCGTAGCCGTTGGTGACCTCGCCCTCGGCGACAGCGGTGACAAGCTCGACTAGCCCACCGGCGGCGAGCCGGGCGATGGCGTAGCTGCCGCGCCCGACCGGGGAGAACCCGTCGCCGGCATCCCCTCCCCCACGGTCACTCTGGTTCTTGACGTGCTGGACGTAGTCGCCGGTGTGTACGCGCAGGAGTTCGGTCATGGTGGCCTCACGGGGCTCGATGACGACCAGGTCGCGGAGCAGGCCGCAGGCGTGGATCAGCTCGTGAGCGCGGCGTTTGGCCTCGGCGGCCTCGACGTGCGCCCCAGGCTGGATGCCTGCTAGCGGATCCGCGGGCAGCAGGCCGGCGCTGGTGCCGGTGTCGTGCCAGAAGAACAGGGGGTGATGGACGTAGCCAGTGGGCATGCGTATCGCCTCCGTGAGCGGTGCCAGGGTCAGGACGCGGTGGTGACCTCAGGTGTGTGCGGCGCGCGGGGACGTGGGATCGGTGCCCTGATGGCGGCGGCGAGATCGGCGGCGAGAGCGTCGATCTGGCCCGTGGTGATGCCGGGCATGCAGATGAGGTGGCTGAGCTGGCCGTCGGTGGCCAGCAGCCACTTGGCGCGCACCGCTTCGGGCGGGGTGGGCATGACGACGGTGAATGCGTGGGGATATCGCCACGCTCTCCAACCGGTCGCGCGGATCTTCTGGACGGCGTACGCGGCGACGCTGCGGGCCTCGGCGGCACGCCACCGGTGCCCTTCCCGGCCGTGCACGGCGATGGCGTGCCACAGCAGAGCAGCGGCCAGACCGCAGCGGGATCCGGTGATGGTGGTGTCGATGCTGTTGGTGTAGGCGATCGGGTGTCCGGCCGGTGTGCGGATGCTGTCGCGGATGAGTACCACCCCGCATGGGGTGGGGACGCCGAGGAACTTGTGGCCGCTGATGGCGATGCTGCCGATTTGGCGGGCATCATCGAGGCGGAGCTTCCCGTCGAGGGCGAGCGGAATACCCGACAAGGCGGCGTCGACGTGCAGGTGCCCGGCCATGTCGTACTCGGTGAGGACAGCGCGGATCCGGCTGGTGTCGTCGACGGCCTCGGTCATGGTGGTGCCGGCCGTGGCGACCACGATCGCCGGCCACCGCCGCCGCTTCCGCACCTGGGCGGCCAGATCGTCGTAGTCCATCTCGCCGTCCGGATGCGCCCGCACGACCACCTTTCTCGCGCCGATCATTTCCACGATCTTGCGGATGGAGTAGTGGGCGGCCGTGGAGAAGAAGATCCGGGCGGTCGGCCACCGCCGGTAGGCGGCGACCAGCGCGGACAGGTTGCCTTCGGTGCCGCCGGTGGTGACATAGCCCCACCGGTCATCGGCCGGCATACCCAGCAGCTCGGCGACCCAGGCGATCACGGCCTGCTCCAGCACCCGAGTGTGCGCCACCCCGCTCGTATCGGAGGGATCGCCGATGTTGTTCCACAGCCGGGCACCGAGGCGGGCCATGACCGCGGTGTGGTCGAGGTCGACCGCCCCCGGGTAGCCAATGCTCGTCGGCGCGGCGGCAGCGGCGGCAGCAACAAGCTCGTCGAGGACCGCCGCGACGTCGATGTGCTCGCGGCTGAGGTCCGCGGCGACGGCCAGGTCGAGGGTCGGCGTGTGCGTCACTGTGCCTGCTTCCCGCACAGATGAGCCGTCAGGGTGTCGTGCAGACTGGACAGTTGCCGCCACACATCGAGAGTGGCGGGGTCGCCCTGTTCGGTGAGTGTCGCGTGCGGGTTGCTCCAGTGCGGGTTCCAGCTCGCTTCGAGGGGCTTACTGCTGCGCACACCCGAGTAGCCGATCCGGGCGTGTGGGTCGCGATTGATGTGTATGGCGGTGCCGTCGGTCAGCAGCACGTAGCAGGTGCCCTTGAGGTCGAAGACCGACGTGTGGTAGCCGGTGGCGGACGGATTGCGCAGAGTCTGGGCGAGCTGGTACCAGGAACCGCCGGCCGAGTCCAGCGTGCTCACACCCACACCGGCGTAGGTCGCGGACGGCGGCAAGGTCATCTCTCCGCCGTTGACCATCGACCGCTCCGGACCGAGCGGATGCCACAAGCGCCGCCCCGCCGCCGCATTGGCAATATTTCCCTTGGCGATGGTGTTCAGGTCAGCGAGCAACGCCGGAAGATTGTTCGACTCGGGAGCGGAGAGGCACAGCCGATAGGCGGTGTGCAGCCGGAAGCCCTGGGGTTCCGTCTCCGCGTCGGAGGTGAAGAACAGCATCACCCCGTGCGGGCCGAGAGCCTCCCGCGTCCCATACCGCTCGTCAGCCGCGTGCAGATGGCCCACGTTCAAGCTCGTGGACCGGTACACCACCTGCTGACGCAGATTCACCCACCAGCGATCGTCGCGGCGAGGCGCCTCGTCCTCCGGCTCCCCGTCGACCGTTGCGGGTGATGCCGGGGGCGCAGGTGCGGGTGCTGTTCCTGATACACATCCCCGAGCCC
>NZ_POTY01000252.1 GCF_003236315.1 Micromonospora craterilacus | reverse complement strand
CGGGGGGAGCGGCTGGAGGATGGCGGTCGGCTCGATGGCCGTGTCGGCGGTGGGCCGCCTCCCGGGTGGCCAGGGCAGCAACGCGGCGGTGGCGGAGCCGAGCGCGCCGACGGCGACGGCGATCAGGGCGCCGTAGTAGGGCGAGAGCTGGTAGCGGTCGCCCGTGTCGCCGGGGCCGGCGGTCAGGTAGGCGAACGCCACCAGCACCGGCCCGGCGACGCCGCTCGGGCCGCTGACCAGCGGCGGGTGCCCGCGTCGCCGGGCCAGCGCTCCGGTGGCCACGCCGGCCAGCAGGGTCACCATCGGCAGCACCAGCAGGCCCAGTCGCTGCGCCGCGTCGGCGGAGAGCCACGCCGGCTCCAGCACACCGAGGCGTACCGGGTTCAGCGGCCCGTCCGCCCCCAGCGACGGTACGACCGACAGCAGCGCCACCAGCCACACCACCGCCGCCACGGCGGCCATGTTCCAGGCGAACGGTGGCCGGAACAGCACGGCCAGCGCGGCGCCGGCGCCGACCACCGCGCCGAGGACGGCGCAGATGGCCACGGCCCAGACCGGGTCGATCGAGATGAGTTCGGCGCTGCGGGCCGGTTGCATGCACAACGGTGCCACGACGGTGGCGCCCAGGGCGGCGCCGCCCGCGACGGCCAGCTGCCGACCGGTGCCGGTGAGCTGCCCTTCGTGGCGGGCCATCCGCTCGGTCAGCACGGCACCGATCACGGCGGCGTTCGCCGCGAACCAGCCGGCCCAGACGAGCTGGGCCGGCCACTGGTTGACGGTGGCGCCGGTGAAGGCGCCGGTGAGCCGGACGACGCCGAAGCCGAAGGCGAGGCCGAGCTGACCGGCCCCGGCCAGCAGGCTGACGCCGAAGGCTGTGAGCAGTAGTCGGCTCAAGGTCCGATTGGCCATGAACGGCACGTTACGGTCCGTCGCCACCAATCGCCACCGGCACGCCGTGTGACGCCGGAGTACCTGCTCGCGGCGGGTCTACTTGAGCTCGACTAGCCGGGCCAGGTATGTCGTGTCGCCGACGTTGGTGAGCATGTGCACGGCCCCCGGATCGCGGTAGACCACCCCGCCGGTCGGCTCGTCGGCATCGATCCGGGTGCCGTCGATGGTCTGTACGACGTTCTTCGCGCCCTGGATGGCCACCACCAGATAGGGGTGGTCGTGCCGGTGCAGCGGCTGCTGCTCGCCCGGCTCCAGTCGGATGTGCCAGACCCGGACCCGGTCGTTCTCGAAGACGATCTCCTGGCCCACCGGGCCGAGGACGAGTTCCTGCCCGGACGAGTGGGAATCGAGCGGCGTTTCGGTCATCGGGGTCCGTCCAGTCGGGGAAGCACCTCGGCGGCGATCAGCTCCAGGTGGTCCAGGTCGGCGAGGTCGATCAGGCGCAGGTGTACCCGCTCAGTGCCGATCGCCGCGAACTCGCCGATCCGGTCGATCAACTGCTCCGGCGACCCGACCACCGGGTCCTCGGGCGGCAGGGCGCTCTTGACGTGCAGCGGCGCGGCCCGGCGCCGGGCCTCCGCATCGGTACGCCCGATCGCCACCACGATGCCGGCGGAAAGCACCAGCGGCCGGCGCCCGGTGCCGGTGCGGTCGACCCGGTCGGAGGCCTCTCGCACCCGCTCGTACGCCTCGGCGGTCTGCTCGACGCTGGTGAACGGCACGTTGAACTCGTCGGCGTGCCGGGCGGCCAGCTCCGGGGTGCGCTTGGGGCCGCGGCCGCCGACGATGACCGGCGGCCCGGGGGTCTGCACCGGCTTGGGCAGGGCGGGGCAGTCGGCGAGCTGGTAGTGGTCACCGGTGTAGCTGAAGGTCTTGCCCGACGGGGTGTCCCACAGTCCCGTGATCACTTCGAGTTGCTCGGCGAGTCGGTCGAAGCGCTCGCTGGTGCCGGGGAACGGGATGCCGTACGAGATGTGCTCGCGGGCGTACCAGCCGGCGCCGATGCCCAGCTCGACCCGGCCGCCGCTCATCTGGTCCACCTGGGCCACCATCACGGCCAGCGGCCCGGGCGGCCGGAAGGTCGCCGACGTGACCAGCGTGCCCAGCCGGATCCGGCTGGTCTCCCGGGCCAGCGCGGCCAGCGTCAGCCAGGCGTCGGTTGGGCCGGGCAGGGCCTCTTCGTCGCCCATGGCCTGGTAGTGGTCGGCGCGGAGGAAGCCCTCGAACCCGCCGTCCTCGGCGAGCCGGGCGAACCGGAGCTGGTCGTCGTAGCTGGCGCCCCGGTGCGGCTCCGTGAAGACGGCCACCCGCATGCTCATCGTCCCTCCGTGCCGACGGTCGCCGGCTGGTCGCGTTCCATCAGCAGTTCGTGCAGGTCGGCGCTGACCCGGGCGACGTCCGCCAGATGGGCGTTGCGGCCGAGGGTCCGGGGCCGGGGAATGGTCACGTCGACGACCTTGCGGACCCGGCCGGGGCGCGGGCTGAGCACGACCACCCGGTCGGCGAGCAGCACCGCCTCGTCGATGGAGTGGGTGACGAAGACGACGGTGGCGCCGTTGCGCATGTGCACTCGTTGCAGTTCCCCGGCGAGTTCCTCGCGGGTGAGCGCGTCGAGCGCGGAGAAGGGCTCGTCCATCAGCATCACCCGGGGGTCGCCGATCAGCGATCGGCACAGCGACACCCGCTGCTGCATGCCGCCGGACAGCTCGTGCGGCAGCCGCTTCTCGAAGCCGGCGAGCCCGGCGACGTCGAGCAGGTCCCGGGCCCGGTCCCGGTGGTCGGCGCGCTTCCAGCCGAAGATCTCCACCGGCAGCAGCACATTGTCCAGCACCGTGCGCCACGGGAGCAGGGCTGGTCGCTGGAACAGCATGGCGATGTCCGGGCGGGGCCCGGTGACCGGCGTGCCGCCAACGGTGATCTCCCCGGCGGTTACCGGGATCAGGCCGGCGATCAGCCGCAACAGGGTGGACTTGCCGCACCCGGAGCGGCCGAGCACCGCGATGAACTCGCCCTCGGTCACGTCGAGGTCGATGCCGCGCAGCGCTTCGACCCGGCCGGCGCGGCCGTCGAAGGTGCGCGACACCTCGGACAGTCGGATCATCTCCGGCGGCCTCCGCTGAGTGGGTAGTCAGGAATCCGCCAAAGGCTATCCGGCTCGGTCCCGTATCGCACCGTCCGGGGTGGACATCCATTTGTATCCGTTCCGCAACCCGGTACGCCTGGCGTCGCAAAGGTGGGGTTCTCGTACGCTGTGCCCGCGAAGAGTCCCCTCGATACGCGGTGTCGGCTTCCATCCCGGCTGCCGGTGCCGCCCGACAACTCCCTCCCGGCGGCCGATGCCCCGGTTGGAAAGGACAAGGTGCACTGATGAGAAGGCTGACCCGTACGGTCGCCGCGGCCACGCTGGCCACCGCCCTCGCCCTGGTCTCCGCCTGCAGTAGCGATTCGGGCAAGGCCGAGGAGAACAGCGGGGTGGGCGCGTCCCTGGAGCAGGTGACGTACCTCACGTCGTTCGGCAACTTCGGGCGTGACTCCTACGCCTGGGTGGCGAAGGAGAAGGGCTTCTTCAAGGATGCCGGCTTCGACGTCGAGATCAAGCCCGGGCAGGGCACCGGCGCGGTGATCCAGACGATCGTCGGCGGTCAGGCGCACTTCGGCCCGATCGACCTGACCGGTGGCCTGCTCCAGCTCGGCAACGGCGACGCCAAGGACTTCGTCGCGGTAGCCGCCATCCAGCAGCGCACCATGGCCGCCATCGCCACCGTCGAGGGCACCGGGATCAACACCCCGAAGGACCTGGAGGGCAAGAAGCTCGCCGACACCCCCGGCTCGGTGGTCCGCAACCTCTTCCCGACGTACGCGCGGATGGCCGGCATCGACTACACCAAGGTGACCTGGGTCAACGGTGAGGCGCAGACCCTGATGGGCACCCTCGCCTCCGGCTCGGTGGACGGCATCGGCCAGTTCGTCGTCGGCCAGCCGACCATCGAGGCGGTGACCAAGAAGAAGGCCGTCCTGCTGCCGTACAGCAACGTGATGCAGGACCTCTACGGCAACGTGCTGATCACCTCCAAGCAGTACGCCAGCGAGAAGCCGGAGTCGGTCAAGAAGTTCACCGAGGCGCTACTCAAGGGCCTGGAGTACGCCCTGGCGAACCCGCAGGAGGCGGCCGAGATCCTGGCGAAGAACGCCGAGGCGGTCAACCCCGCCGCGGCCGCCGCCGAGCTGCAGCTGATGGCCGGTTACGTCCGGTCCAGCAACTCCGGCACCGCCCTGGGCACGCTGGACAGCGGCCGGGTCGCCAAGAGCATCGCGATCCTGCGCGGTGCGGGCGCACTGAAGTCGGACCTCACCCCCGACCAGATCATCGACTTCAACCTCACGCCGCAGGCCTGAGGCCGAACAGTTCCGCAAGGGGGTACGCCGCACCGGATCGCCGGTGCGGCGTACCCCTGCTCTGCCCAGCCAGACCTCGCTCGAACCGCAGGAGGATCCGATGACCGACGTCCGCCCACGGCCGCCGGAGGCGACGCTCGCTCCCGAGCCATCCCCGGCAGCTCCGCGCGGCCCGCGGTGGCGGCCGGGTGACCTGCGGGGTGTCGCGGTCGCGGCGCTGCCGCCGGCCGCCGGTCTGTTGGTCGCCCTCGGTCTCTGGTGGCTGGTGGCCCGGCTGGAGCTGATCCACCCGGCCGCCCTGCCGCCGCCCGGTGACGTGCTGGACGCGTTCGCCGCGCGCCCGGCGCGGCTGCTGGAGCACACCGCCACCACCACCAGGGAGATCCTGTTCGGCTTCGCGCTCTCCGTCGTGGCGGGGGTGCTGATTGGCCTGGCGCTGGCCGCCTCGCGGACGGTCGAGCGGATGTTCACCCCGCTGCTGGTGGCCGTCAACGCGGTGCCGAAGATCACCCTCGGCCCGCTGCTGGTGGTGGCGCTCGGCTGGGGTCAGAAACCCATCCTGACCATGGTGTTCCTGCTCTGCTTCTTCCCGATCGTGCTGTCCACCGCGACCGGCCTGACCACCACGCCGGCCGAGTTGGCCGAGCTGGTCCGGTCCTACAACGCCTCCCGTTGGCAGGCGTTCCGCAAGGTCCGGTTCCCAGCCGCGCTGCCGCAGATCTTCGTCGGCCTCAAGGTCGCCATGCCGCTGGCCGCGATCGGCGCGGTGATCGGTGAGTTCCAGGCCGGCGAAGGTGGTCTCGGCTACGTCATCCAGCAGTACGCGGGCATCGGCGACACCGCCACCGCGTGGGCGGCGATCATCCTGGTCGCCCTGGTCAGCATCCTGCTCTACGCCGCGCTCGTGCTCGTCGAGCGCCGCAGCCTGCCCTGGCTGCGCGAGACCACCTCCAGCCGGTGAGGGACCGCCTCAGCTAGCCAGCCGCCACCGGCCGTTGCGGGCGACCAGGGTGGTCAGCGCCTGCGGCATCAGCCCGGAGTGGTTGTCCGGCGTCATCCGGATCGGCCCCGACAGGCCGTCCATCTGGGACGTCTCAAGCACGTCCCGGAGGCCGTCCCGGTCGACCTTCCCGGCCGGGCCTCCGGCGCGGAGTTCGGCGTCGACGATGAGCTGGAGGGCGTCTCCGGCAAAGGACGACGAGCCGTGGTAGCCGCCGAATCGGGCGGTGTAGTCCTGGAACCACTGGCGGCGCGCGGCCTTCGCGGGAGTGGTGGCGATCACATCGTCGATCACCATGGTCTGGGTGAAGACCATGGTCGCCCGATCCGCTGCCCGGCCCGCGGTGCCGAGGAAAAGGTCACCGGCGGCGGCGGCGTCCAGGAACAGGGATCCTCGGAAACCGGCCCGCTTGACCGCGGTGGCACCGAGCATCGCCTGCTCGGGTGCGGTCCAGAGGACCAGCGCCTCGGGCTTGGCCGCGGCCAGCGTCCCGGCCTGCCGGTCCACCTCGGTGTCCGTACCCCGGACCGACGTCTCGGCCAGCACCTCGATGCCGGCCTTGTCGAACTCGCCGCGCAGCGCCTGGACGCCCTCCCGCCCGTAGGCGTCGTCGCTGCGCAGGACGCCGACCGTGCGGATGTTGCGGCGGCGTAGCTCGACGGTGAGCGCTCCGGCGTTGTCGGCGGCGTTGGGCGCCAGCTTGAACACGTATCGGCGGTCCGCCACCGGGCTGGCCACGGCGCCGGCGGCGGCCAGCGCGACAGTGGGGATCTGCTTCTCATTGACGGTGCGGACCGCGCCGACCGCGCATTCGTTGCAGCCGCCCATGATGATGGCGCTGACCCGCGAATCGTTGCTGAAGTCAGCGATGTTGCGAAGCGACTCGCTGGCGTCGGAACGGTTGTCCTTCACCAGCAGTTCGACCGTCCGGCCGTTCAGGGCACCGGAGGCGTTCAACTGGTCGCGCTTCAGTTCCAGTGCCTGGCGGTACGCCTTACCGACGCCGGCCGCCGCGCCGGACAGTTCCAGGTCGGCGGCGATGACGATCGGTGTGTTGTCCTTTGCCTGCCCCCCGAACTGGCAGCCGGTGAGCATGGTGGCCAGCAGGGTCGACGCGAGCGCCGTGGCGGTCGCGGATCGGAAGGGGGTCAACTCTGTCCTCCTGGTGCGGCGCGGGCTGATGCGGCGCGGGCGGGAGCCGGTCACCGGTGGACGGCAACTATCCACAGTGGATATTGGGGGCGGGTCTGCCGTACCGTGTGCGCGAAGCCTGCAAAACCTTGCCAATGCCGGGCGCTGCGGTCAAGCGAGGCCACCGGAGGCGTTTCGGGACACGGATCCCACATGTTGGGGAAACCAGATGTTTTCAAACGCTTACTGTGGCGACACGAATGACCACTCTGGAGTCACATGCCCTGTTCAGGGCCACTGTGGAAATGAAGGTATTAGTTGACCGGATCACGGGATGCGCGCCGTCCGACCGTTTCGTTCCTCGCTGCGGCTTCCCAAACACGATCCCGTCTGATGAAATCGCGGCCGTGCCGCGCGTGGCGCCGGCCGTCGCTCCGCGCATGGGTCGACGGAGCAGGCGTGGAGAAGACGACGGAGGCGATGTCGTGAGCACCGGACCGACGACCCTGCCCGCCAGCGGTAACGCCGCGCCGAAGGGATCTCGCAGGCTACCCCGGCTGCGCGACGCCCGGATCCGGTCCAAGCTGGCGCTGATCCTGGTCGTGCCGGTCACCGCGGTCATCGCGCTGGCCACGGTCCGGCTGGTCGCGGTCGGTGAGGGCGCTTACGACGCGACCCAGGCTCGATCGCTCACCTCGCTCTCCATCGACATCTCCGCGCTGACGAACGACCTGCACGCCGAGCGGATGGCGGCGGCGGCCTACCTCGCCGCGCCCCAGCAGCAGGCCGACGCGTACAACCTGCGGGTCCGCCGGACCCAGGAGCGGATCGACGCGTACCGCGCGGAGCGGGCCCGGGTCGGGGAGGCTCCCGCCGCGGTCCGCGACCGCCTGGCGGCCATCGACGCGCACCTGGACACCCTGGACGGCACCCGGCAGGAGGTGCTCGACCGCCAGCAGATGGAGGTCGCCGAGGCGGCGCTGCGCTACGGCGTCGTGCTGGCCGACCTGGTCGCGTACGGCGACGGGCTGGCCCAGTTGCCCGGCGACGAGCGGCTCGCGGACAGCCGGCGCGCGGTCGCCGCCTTCGCTCGGGCCAAGGCGGCCGTTGCCGAGGAGGAGTCGATCGCGTTCACGGCGCTGAGCGCCGGCCGGCTCGACAGCGAGCAGTTCTCCGCCTTCGTCTCCACCCTGACCGGTCAGCAGGAGGCACTGCTGGCCTTCTCACTGGCCGCCGACCCGGACCAGCGCGCCCTGGTCGACAGCACCGTTTCCGGCGACGCGGTGGTGCTGGCCGACCGGATCGCCACCGACATCAGTCGCTCGGTGGGGCAGCGCTCGCCGGTCACCGCCCAGGACGCCACCGCGGCGATCGGCGCGGTGCACGAGTTGATGCGGTGGGCCGAGATCGAGTTGCAGGACCGCCTCTTCGCCCAGGCCGAGCAGGCCCGTGCGGACGTGATCCGGCAGGCCGTCATCGAGACGACGCTGGTGCTGCTCACCCTGCTCATCGCGGTGACCCTGGCCGTGGTGCTGGCCCGTTCGCTCAACCACTCGCTGCGCCGACTGCGCGAGGGCGCGCTCTCGGTGGCCAACCACGACCTGCCCGAGGCGGTGCGCCGGCTCCAGGGGATGGGCAACGTCAGCGACGGCGGCGTCGACGAGATCGTCCGCGAGGTGCGGGATCCGATCCAGCTCAACAACCGCGACGAGGTGGGCCAGGTGGCCCTGGCCTTCAACGTCGTACACCGGGAGGCGGTCCGCGTCGCGGCCGAGCAGGCGGCCCTGCGGACCAGCGTCTCGGCGATGTTCCTCAACCTGGCTCGGCGCAGTCAGACCCTGGTCGACCGCATGATCGGTGAACTCGACGCGATCGAGCGCGGCGAGGAGGACCCGAAGCGGCTCGCCCAGCTGTTCGAACTCGACCACCTCGCCACCCGGATGCGCCGCAACGACGAGAACCTGCTCGTGCTGGCCGGGGCGGACTCGGCGGTGCCGCGCCGCGAGGACGCGCTGCTGGTGGACGTGCTGCGGGCCGCGCAGTCCGAGGTCGAGCTCTACAACCGGATCGAGTTCGGCACGGTCGACACCGACGTCTCGGTGGCCGCGCACGCGGTCAACGACGTCGTCCGGCTGGTGGCCGAGCTGCTCGACAACGCCACCCGCTTCTCGCCGCCGAACACCACGGTGGTCGCGGACGGCCGGCGGATCCGGGACTACGTGCTCATCCAGATCGAGGACCGGGGTCTCGGCCTGACCGACGAGCAGTTGGACTCGCTCAACCGGCGGCTCGCCGCGCCGTCCAGCGTCGACGTGGCGGCGTTCCGGCTGATGGGTCTGGCGGTGGTCAGCCGGCTCGCGGCCCGTTACGGCATCCGGGTCGAGCTGCGCCGCAACGTCGAGGGTGGCACCGTCGCGCAGGTCACGCTGCCCAACGCCACGGTGGTGCTGCCGAGCCTGCGCGGGCGCGATCAGGCGATCACCCGCCCGCGCCAGCCGCTCGCGGTCGAACAGACCCCGATGGCCCCGGCCGGCCGCAGCGAACCGGTCGGTGCGGGGCTCGCCACCACCGCCACGCTGAGCGACCGGTGGCGCAACAACACGCCGTCCTCGGTGCCCTGGCCGGCCGCGGAACCGGCGCCGGAACCCGCGCCGCCGGCCCACACGCCGCCGCCCGCCTTCGCCGGCGGGTTCAACGCCGGTACGCCCACCGTTTCCCAGCCGACCCTCGACCCGCTGCCGTACCACGGCGCGAACGCCGGTGGCCACGCCGCACCGGCCGCGCCGGTGCTGCCGGCGGGTCCGGTCGCCGGCGCGGCGGTGGCCGCCCCGGGCGGATTCGCCGCGAGCGCCACCCGGAACTCCGGCGGTGGCAGCTTCGACGGCGCCGCCTTCGGGGGGTTGGGCGCCAGCCTGGCCGCCACCACCCCGATGGCGACCGGGCCGATCACCGCTCCGCCCGAGCCGTCGGCCGAGGCGCCGATCTTCCGGGAGATGGAGGCGGTCTGGTTCCGGTCGCACGGCAACGACGCGACCGCCATCTTCAGCCGGCCGCAGTTCGACGAGCCGCCGCCGCAGCCGGCCGCCGGCCCGTCGGTGCCCGCCGTCGAACCGACGCGAGGGCGCAGCCCGCTGCCCACCCGTACGCCGGGTGCCGCGGCCGGCGGGTCGCCCGCGCAGCCGCCGCCACCGTCGTACCGATCGTCGTCCGCCGCGACGACCAGTCCACCGCCCGCTGCGGCACCGTCGGTGCCACCCGCC
>NZ_POTY01000251.1 GCF_003236315.1 Micromonospora craterilacus | reverse complement strand
GGTGGATTCCGGCTCGCCGGTCGGCTCGCTCTCCGGTTTCGGGGCGGGCTCGACCGGCTCCGGGTCGGGAGTCGGCGGCCGGGACTCGGCGGCCGAGGCGTACACGACCACCCGGTCGGTGTCCGGGTCGTACGGCTGCGGAGCGCCGAACGTGACGCCACCCGAGGCGATGACCGCCGGGACGCGGACGAACTTCCGCGCCGTCGGGTCGGAGTCGTCCACGACGATCACTTCGTCGGCGCGGGCCTCGGAAACCCACTGCGTCAGCGGGGCGCCGGAAGCGTTCCAGGCGTCGCGCAGGATTTCAGCTCGTGCCTTGGGCACGGTTCACCTCGTTTCTCGCGGGCTCAGCCCGGACCGGTCGGATTGGTGCCCTTGCGGTGGCCCGGCCAGTAGCCGTGGACGGCGAAGAAGAAGGAACTGGCGAGGCGCTTCGCACGCTCAGACCCGACGTGCTTTCGCAATAGGCGGTACAGGCGAGACCACGGGTGTCGATGCCCCGCCCAGCGTTTGAGCCCGTCCCCGCGCGTCCAGTACCGCTTGAGGGCGTTCCCATCCCCGGCCGCAGCCGCGATGGCCAGCGAGTCGTCGGCGTCGGCAGGCTCCGGCTCGTCGGGAATCAGCGGGATGTCGATGTGCTGGCCAGCGAGCGCGATCCGCAGCCGGTCGAACCGCACCGGACCGACCCGGTCCACCAGCTCGGGGAGCCGGGCCAGGTCGCCGGTGTAGATCGCGGTCATGTGCGCGTGCCACGGGGCGTGCTGGCGCGGCAGGGCCGCATCCGCGAAGTCGAGGGCGTCCCCCACGAGCGTGTGCGCGGCGTCGAGTAGGTCCCCCGACAGGCCGTACACGATGCAGGGGCTCCGGTCATTGACCGCGCCCGGGTTGAACGCCGACAGGGCGAACACCTCGGCGTTCACCTCGGGGAAGCCGTTGACGGCCGTCGACACGGCGTCGATGACGTCCTGCCGGTCGGCCGCCGACAGGTCCACGGCGTCACCGAGGTAGGCGAGGGTGACGTGCAGCTGCTCGGCCGGCTCCCCGCCCTCGACGGCGAGGCGGGCGGCGTCCTCTTCGGCTGGAATGAGTGCGACCATCGCGCCCGTGTGCTGCTCGGCGGCGGCACGAAGCACGGCACCGGGCACCGACGCCACGATGAGATCCGCGTCGTCGTCGCCGGTGCTGGCGGCCAGGCCGTAGAGGGCCTTGACGTCGGCGAGGCTGTTCAGGGAGGTGAGGGTGCCGACACCGGGCGGTGTCACCCCGAGCAGCGCGACGGCTCGAAGCGCAAACGGGTGATGGTGACCCAGTTGGCAGCGGAACGGCTTGCCTTCCACCGACCGGTCGGGCCACGCCGACGCCATGACGCTGTTCAGCCAGGCGGGTACGCCCACGTAGTCGCCGATGAGGGTGTGTCCGCCGTCGGCGAGTCGCAGGTCTTCGATCCAGCCGATAGCTGGCTCGCCGTCACCGGGCTGGAACCGCGTGTCCGTGTGGCCGATCTTGAGTACGGGTTTGCGGACGGCCGGGCACTTCATCGCTTCGACGGCGGAGGCCAGGTTCTCGCGGGTGGCGTTCCAGGTGCCGGTCAGGATGTTCCATGCGCCAGTGCGGATCAGCTCAACGCCAGGCCGGCGGGTCAGCTCAGGAGTGTCGGGCATCGTCACCACCCGCCTTCGTGTCGCTCGGGTGGTGCATGTCGACGTCGAACGGCGTGACGTAGGTGGGGCCGCCCTCAGGGCGGTCGAGCACCGGCGCGAAGCCGGGGGCGAATGCACGGTCAATCCGGGGATCGCGGGTCCGCTCCCACAGGTAGAGCGCCTTCCCGGCGACCTCGTCCAAGAGGCCGTCGGAGTCCACGACGATGGAGTGGCCGGCGGTGGTGATCTCGACGCGCGCCAACCCGACCCCCTCCCGTATCCGGGGCCGGGTCAGAACAGGGTGGGTTCCCCGCCGTCGGGGATGACCGGGTAGATGAAGCCCCGGCAGCGGAGGCCGCCCAGGCAGTTGCGGTAGCGGAACACCATCGGGTAGTCCGCCAGCGCATCGCCGAACGACGCGTACTCGCGGTCATCGACGCGCCGGCACGGCCCGCAGGTGTTGCGGTCGAGGACTTCCGACGCAGCCCAGGTGATCCCGTCGGGCAGGTCAGCGAGCACCTGCTGGCGGCCGATGCCCTGCGCCGACGTGGCCGCAGTGGAAAGGTTGCCCGCGACCAGGCCGGCGGCCTTCGCCGTCGACAGGTCCGTCAGGGCGGCGGTGACGGCGTCGCGGATCTGCTCGACGGTGGCGTTCGCACCGAGGTGGCCGAGCGCCACCCGGACGGCCGCGGTGCGGTAGCCGGCCACGATCAGGTCCGTCACCGCGGCGGCCATCGCCCGGATCCGGGCCTGCGTCTGCGGGGACAGCGTGGCCCGGATCCGCCGGATCGACGCCACCTCGGCCGCAGCCTGCACGGCGGACTGCCGCGCAAGGCCGAGCATCCCGTCTGCGACCAGCCTCAGCAGCGGTGCCGTGGCGACGCCGGGGATGGCCACGCCGGTCAGGCCGGTTGGTGCCCCGCCGGCTGCGGCGGCGGCCACCGCGGCGGCGAGGGCGGTCACGAGGGGCCCGGACTGCTGCTCCCATGCGGCGGTCATGTCGGCGACGGTCTGCTGCCAGGCGTCGTCCATGGCCTGCACGTCGACGTTGGCCGGTGGGGCGGCGGCGGCGACCCGCACGCCGTCGCCGCCCCCCGGGGATTCTTCCTCGGTCCGGGCTTCTTCTTCCTCGGTGCCGGGGCGTGCAGGTACACGGGCGGGCGGGCCTGCCGGTAGTGGCTGCCGCTCGTCCGGGTCGGGTGCGGGTAGCCGCCATTCGCGGCGCAGCCATGCCTTGAGTGCCGGGTCGGCGTCGAGGGCACCGGAGGAGATGAGCTGTTGCAGGGACTCGGCCGTGACCTCACGGCGGGATCCGACGCCGGAGACGACGACACTGGGGCAGAGTTCCTTGTCGCCCCAGTTCCAGTCGACCAGCCTGGCGACACACTGACGGGTGATGGTGTCGGCGATGGCTTCGGCCTCGGCCTCAAGAGCGAGGGTCCAGCTGTCGATGAACGCGGTGCCGAGCGCGCGGGAGCCGGATTCGCCGGTGCCGAGGTCGAGGTGCGGCATCAGCACGCTTGCGGCCATCTCCTGGTTGAGGAACCGGACGAAGGCGAGGGTGTCGGGGACGCTGCCGGACAAGCCGATGATCTTCAGGATGAAGCCGGGTGGCATCGCCAGACCGGCCTGATCGCCGGCCCGCGCGGCGGAGGCGACCCGCTGTGCTGCCGCCATCTGCTCCGGCGAAGGGTTCGTGCCGGCCAGCGCTTCGGCCACCGGCACGCCGGCCGCCCAACGCCGGTTGGCGATGCCGGACACCTTCACCATCTCGCGCTTGATCAACCACGGGCCGAACGCCGCCCGCAGCAGGCTGTTGCCCTGCCACGCCGTGCCCTCACGATTGCGGGAGTAGAAGACGAGCCGGTTGGCGGCGAGCTGCGGCGCCTCGTCCCGGCTGTCGGTGAGGAGCTGGTCGACGCCCAGCAGGTCACCGCTGCGGAGGTCGGCGTGGATCGCGGCGAGCGTCACCGGGGGCCGCTCGGCGAGCGCGGCGAGCCTCCCGGTGTCGGGGTCGACGGCCATCTCGAAGGCGTAGTGGCCCCACACCATGCTGAGCAGCGCGGCCCGCAGGTGGTCGTTCCACGACACGCCGCGCAGCTTCGCGCCGGTGCCGGCGTCCTGACCAGCGATGTTCAACCCGAGCGAGTCGGAGACAAGCTGGGTGACCTCGGGCCGGCAGCCGGTGCCGTCCAACTGCCACTGCGCCCGCCGCAACTGCAACCCGTAGCCGTCGAGGATCGCGGTGAGCCGAGGGTCGCGGCGCATCTGGGCGTACACGAACACCGACTGCGGGTGCAGCAGATCGGGGATGTGCTCCAGGGCGTCAACGACGAGCGTCCCGTACTGGGTGTCGGACACCATGCCGATCAGGGAGGTGGGGGCAGTCACCCGCAACGCACCCCCTCACCGGTAGATCAGAGTGGGTCGTCGCTGTCCCAGTCGATCCAGTCGCCGCCGTCGCCGTGGTTCAGCCGGTCAGTAGGCGAGACGGGAGGCGGGGCAGTCGGCGGTTCGGGGCCGGACCCAGGCCCAATGGCGGGGGCGGCGCGAGTGATCGAGATCCGAACCGCGTACGACGTTGTGTCGACCTGGTCGTCGTTGCGGGCGTTGGGGAAGCCGGCGTGCTCGTTGATCCACTCGTCTAGCCACCAGGCGCCGGCCGGCAGCCACATCCGGCCGCCCTCAACCCAGCGGGAGGCGGGGATGGCCCGGGTCACCTTGTCGGACTCGGCGTCCAGCGGGGTGATGGACACCCCGTTGTTGGCGGCCTCCCGGGTCAGGGTCATGCCGTGCTGCGACCGCTCCACGAACACCGTGTCGAGGCGCCACTTCTCGACCAGGGGGCGGGCGGCGTCGAAGTGCCGGTTCTCGCCGACGTGCACCCGCACCCGATCGAGAAGGACAAGGTCGCCGGAGATGGTGCGCGCCCACGCGGAGATGACCGTCCAGTCGGCGCTCGCCCGTTCCGAGGCGGCTAGGTCGACGGTGGCGAACCGCCAGCAGTCGGAGAGCCGGAACCGCTGAGGGCCAAGGGCGATGAAGTCGCCGTGGCGGGTGTAGTAGCGCCACCAGAACCGCTTGAACATGTTGCCCTCAGCCGGCGTCGGTGACTGCTGGTAGAGGGCGGAGAACACGTACGAGCCGACCTGTCGGCGGATCTTCGCCCAGTCCCGCTGTCCCCGCGCCGACTGCATCGGTTCGCCGATCTTCCGCCCCAGGGGGTCATCGGACCGGTCGGCGATCGCGGGAATGCGGATGATCTTCCAGTCTTGGGCGTTCTCACCCGACGTGATCTCCGCGATCGGTTCGGCCTCATGCCACAGCGTCTGAATCCACAGCACCTTCGTGTTGGGCCCGTGGCGGGGGATGAGGACCGACTGCCACGTCCGCATGACCCGCTTGCGGTACGCCTCGGACTGTGCCTCCTCCATGTTCTTGAGGGGGTCATCGACGCAGATGTAGTCGGCGGCCTTACCGTTGATGGAGCCGCCCACACCGGCGCAGTAGATGCCCCCGCGGCGTCCGGCGACCTGCCAGCGTCCGGCGGCCCGGGAGTCGGCCCGTAGCCGGATACCAAGGTCGGTGGTGCCCTCGTCGCCGTTGTGGCTCTCGACGGCCATCTTGACGTCGGCGCCCCACCTTCGGGCCATCTCGTCCGAGTAGGACACCTCGATGATCCGGGTGTCGGCGTTGACGTCCGCGATGAGCCACAGCAGGTTCCAGTACGAGCAGAGGGTGCTCTTTCCCTCCTGCGGGCTCATGAAGACCGCGAGCTTGTTGCCGGGGATGCGGTCCTGCGCGAGATCCACAAGCCCTTGGTTGATGACCTCCAGGGCGGGGGTGCGGACCACCGTCGGGTCGAGCTTGCAGGCCATGTCGAGCGGCGACGCCCACCGCAGGGGCCGGTTCAACTGCGCTTCCCGCTCCCGCTGGGCTTTCAGCTCATGCAGGTGGCGCAACTCCAGCAGCTTCTCCAGCTTGATCTGCGCCAAGCTCGGCGAGTTCAGCGTTGAGGCGTTCGATTTCCTGCTCGATGGCACCGAGGGTCACCACCTCGTGCCGGACCGGGGCGTCCAGGCCGAGGAGCTTGCAGCGCCTGTCGATGATGCCGAGGACGACGTGGATGGCCTTGACGTCTCCTCCGGCGGCGGCGGTCCAGGCGCCGGCTTGGAGGCGGTCGAGGCGGGTCAGCTCGACTTGGCGGAGGACGTCGGCGTTGCGGCTCATCTCCTGTACCGACGCCTCCATGGCCCGGGTGATGTCCTTGTGGGCGGCGGCGCGGTCGGCGTAGCCGAGGCGTTCGGCGATGGTTTGGAAATCGAGGCCGGCGAGGCGCATGGCGATGGCTTTGGTGCGGCGTTCGGCGGTGGCGGCGCGTTGGGCGCGGGATGCGGGCATGGTGCGGGTCTTTCTTGGCGGGTTGCGGGATCGGGCGGCCCGGATGGGGTAACTTGATTGTAGGAGCCGCTATCGAGTAGCCGGGAGGCCACGATGACCCGCACGCCATACACCGCCAGCATCTTGACGACGCTCGGCATCACCACCGCCGACATGCGGCAGCTCGTCGCCACCCACGGCGACGCCAGCCCCATCGGGCAGTGCGCCGAGGTCATCAACACGACGATCTGGGGCATGGAGTCGGCCGAGCGCGCCGCCGCCAACGCGGTTGACGCCCTGGCCAAGCAGACCGAGGCGCAGGCCGCCGCGATCGGCGGGAACGGCTTCGCCTTCGACCCCTCCTGGCTGACCCACTACGCCAACAAGGCGGCGGAGGAAGGCGCGAGGCTGCGCGCCGGCACCGAACAGTTGACGATCTTCAAGCGGCTGCTCGACACCCTCCTGGCGGCAGCCCCCGAGGGCTGAAACGCGGTGCCACCAACGAGCCCCCGGCGGGCCGCCGGGGGCTCGACGTTTCGCTACTAGTCGGCCGACCCGTTCGCAAAGTCCACCGGATCGCCGGTGTCCGCCCGGACCGGCTTGATGCCGGTGTACTGCTGGAAGCGGCGGCAGATGACGTCGACATAGCGAGGGTCCAGCTCGACCACCCGGGCGGCCATGCCGAGGCTGTGTGCGGCGATGAGCGTCGAGCCGGAGCCGCCGAACGGCTCGTAGACGAGGCCCCGACGCGGGCACGAGTTGGTGAGCATGGGGGCGATCAGAGCGACCGGCTTCATGGTGGGGTGGTCTTCGCTCCGGGCAGGCTTGTCGACCTCGAACACCGTGGTCTGGGCGTTGTCGCCGAACCAGCGGTCGCCGCCGCGGCCGAGGCGACCGTCCCCGCCTGGCGTGAATCCGTACAGGATCGGCTCGTGCCGGTAGTGGTAGTCCGAGTGGCCGAGCACAAGCGTGTTCTTCACCCAGATCAGGTTCTGGCGGAACAGCCAGCCGGCTTCGTGAACGGCCTGCTCGAAGGTGGTTCGGAACGAGTCTGGGTGTGCGATGTAGATGGGGGCGCCAGGCTTGAGGGCGGCGGTTGCGACCGCAAACGCGCCCGCGAGTAGGTCGGGCAGACCCGCCGCACCGTCGTTCTGGATGGAGAGGGCGCTTTTGGTCTTTCCGACATACTCGACGCCGTAGGGCGGGTCAGTCCACATACAGTCGGCCCGGTCGCCGCCCATCATCGCCTCGACCACGGCTACGTCGGTGGAGTCACCGCATACCAGCCTGTGAGGGCCGAGATGCCATACATCGCCGAGCACGCTGGTGGGCTGCTCTGGGGGTGGCGGCGTGTCGTCCGGATCGCCGAGGGCGGCTAGCGACTCGTCAGCGGGGTGGATGAGGGCCTGAACGTCGTCGTCGGTGTAGCCGGTGCCGTCGTAGTCGCCGTCGAGGTACGACAGGAGCTCGGCGAGGGCGTCGTGGTCGTAGTCGCCCAGCTCGGCGAGCTTGTTGTCGGCGAGGTTGATGCGGCGGGCTTCGGAGTCGTCGCAGCGGATGATCTCGCAGCGGATCGTGTCGTGGCCTTCGGCGGCGGCCGCCTGCATCGTGTGGTTGCCGGCGAGGACCACGAACGCGCCGCCGCTGTCCCGGACCACGATGGACCGGTACTGGCCGGTCTTACGGATCGACTCGCGGATCTTGTCGATGTCGCCTCGGCGGGCGTTGCCAGGGAACGGGGTCAGCTCGTCCAGGCCGACATCGCGGGTCTCGACGTACTCCACTGCGGGCCGCTCCTCTCCGGTTGCGACCCGGTCACGGATCGTGTCGACGCGTGTGGCGATCCCGGGCCGGCGGGCGGGTCGGGGGTGATGCTGGCCGGATGAGTACGAGACGTGACATTTCCGTGACGCTTGGTGCGGTTCTGCTGGTGGTCGTGTTGGCGGTGTTCCTGTTCGGCTGCACCGTGCGGCCGGAGTCGACGGGCGGCCCCCCGTCCGCCGTGCCCACCAGCGACCCCACCGACCCCGACGGCGATCTGCTGCCGATCCTCGAACGCCCTGCCAGTGAGGGCGCGGCGTCGTGGCCGGACGGGCTGGCCGCCCGCCTCGTCGGCGTCGAGCAGGTACCGAACGGGTGGGGTGTCGACGTGCCGAAGTCGCAGGCGGTCGTCAGGCTGACGGTCGAGGTCGTCAACGGCGGCGACGCGGTGCTGCCGCTGTCGCCGGGGACGCAGACGTTGACGCTGCTGTACGGCGACCTGCGGGCCGAGGCTCGGCAGGAGGCCGGCTACAGCTACGACGACCCGGACGAGGAGCAGCGGAAGGGGCTCAGCCGTGAGCCGGGTACGCGGATCCCGGTCGGCGGCAAGGCCACGTTCGTGGAGTCCGCGGTGGTGCCCGTCGACCAGCTGGGTGAGCTGACGGTGGCGGTTCGGCTGCCGGCGGTCGAGGGGATCCGGGAGACGCTCTACCTGACCGGGGCCAGGGGCATGTTGCGGCAGGTGAAGTAGTCCGTTGCTCCCAAGTTAGGAGCAACTGGGAGAAATCTAGGACCACCGGACACGCGAAAGCCCGCCACCGTGGGGGTGGTGGCGGGCTCCGGACACAAAGGTGCTGGCCAAACGTATACCGGTCGGAACACTTCAATGCAAGTGGGGCGTATCAGACGAGGCCGCGTTTCACCAACGAGGCGGCTTCGAGTACATGGCCGGCGAGGTAGACGGTCTCCCTTCCGCGCTTGTCGAAGCGGGGGAGAATGCGGACGCCGGGCTGGTCTTTGCGGTCGGTGCTCGCCCACTTCCGGATCTTCAACGGGGTCACGTTGGCCAGGGCGGCGGCCTCGGCCGTGGTGACCTCCCGGTCCGGTTCGATGACCTCGGGGCGTTCGAGCATCCACGTCTCACCGAACGAGCTGAGGGTGTCGTCGGCCTGCTGGCACAGGTCTGGGCGGGCGGTGCGGAGGAGTTGCCGGTACATGCGGCCGGCGGCGCGGGCGCGGTGCAGAGGCTCATCGAGGGGGTTGGGCCAGCGGGGGTTGGTCGGCTTGTCGTGGTCGGGAGTCACGGTGTGGCCGGTGCCGGTTCGGCGGACGTTTCGTCCTGCTCACGGTCCTGCTCGTCGTCCTGCTCTTCCCCGCTTTGATCTTGCTCGGGGTCGGGCTCCGGCTCCGGCTCGGGGGCGTCCGGCCAGCGCATCAGCAGCAGATACAGGTCGTAGTCGGCCTCGCTACGGTCCTGGCCGCAGCGGGCGCAGTGCACCCGGGACTCCATCGGCCCGCCGAACACCCCCACCTCGTAGCGGGGCTCCGACCGGAACAGCGGCCCATCCTCGTCGTCGGCGTCCCGCCCCGGGCACGCCCAGCAGTCGCCGGGCACCCAGCGGGATCGGTGGGTCCAGCCGAGCATCGCCCGGGATCGTGCCCGCAGCCAGCACAGGTGGGCGACAGCGTCGGCGCCGGTCATGTCCGTCGGGTCGTCCTCGAAACCGGTGGGGTAGACAGCGGTCGGGCCGAGCTGGGCGAGCATCCGCACCCGGGGGGCGAGGATCTTGACGGCGCGGTGCACGGCCGGACCGTGGCGGGTCAACTCGGGTGGGGTGGACAGACGTGCGTGGATACGGACGACCGTCTCCCAGGTGGTGACCACATGGTGGATCTCCCGCTGGAGGGCGTCGGGCGCCTCGCGGATCAGGATGGGAGGCTCGGCTTGGCCGGGGCCGCTGTTGGCCGACAGCGCCTGCGACAGGGTCGGGTACTGCTGCTGGGCCAGGTCCACCCAGTCCCAGGCGAGCATCCGTACGTCGCGTTGGGCGGCGGTGATGCAGGGGTCGCAGTACGGGTGCGTCGGGGAGGTCCAGGCGGGGCGGCGCTCTACGCGGTCGTAGCCCTTGCAGCGGTCGCCGGTGATACACGGGTGGGTGC
>NZ_POTY01000250.1 GCF_003236315.1 Micromonospora craterilacus | reverse complement strand
GGCCAGTGACCGGCGCGGGGTGCTCCGCGTGGACCTCGACGCAACGGACGCCGGACGCACCTGGGTGCACCGGCCGGACACCCTCGCCGTGGAGGAGCCGCTGGAGATCCGGGTCGGTCCCGCCGGGCCGGCCCGACGTCGCCCGCTGGCCGTCACCATGCGGACTCCCGGCGCCGACCTGGACCTGGCCATCGGGTTCCTGCTCACCGAGGGGCTGATCCGCTCGGCGGACGACGTCTCCACCGCGCAGCTGTGCGCCGGCACGGAGGCGCCGAACACCTACAACGTGGTCGACGTGACGCTGGCGCCCGGCGTGCCGGAACCGACCACCGACGCCACCCGGCACTTTCATACCACCAGCTCCTGCGGGGTGTGCGGCAAGGCGAGCATCGACGCGGTGCGTACCCGGTCGCCTTTCGGCGTGGCCGACGACCCGCTGGCCGTGCCGGCGGCGCTGCTGGCCGAGCTGCCGCAGCGGCTGCGGGCCGGGCAGCGGGGCTTCGACCGCACCGGCGGACTGCACGCGGCAGGACTGTTCACCGCCGACGGTGAGCTGGTGGTGCTGCGCGAGGACGTGGGACGGCACAACGCGGTGGACAAGGTGATCGGCTGGGCGGTACGCGAGCGACGACTGCCGCTGGCCGGGCACGTGCTGCTCGTGTCCGGCCGGGCCAGCTTCGAGCTGACCCAGAAGGCGTGGATGGCCGGTGTGCCACTGCTCGCGGCGGTCTCGGCGCCGAGCACGCTCGCGGTCGACCTGGCCACCGAGGCGGGGCTGACCCTGGTCGGTTTCCTGCGCGGCCGGACGATGAACGTCTACACCGGAGCGCACCGGGTGACCGGGTGACCGGCTGACCGGCTGACCGCTGCCGATCAGCGGTTCGCGAGCATCTCGAACAGTTCCAGCCGCACGGCGGCGTCCCGGGCCACCAGGAAACCGGCGATGCCCAGGACCCAGCCGAGCATGCTCCCGGACGACCGGACGATCCACGCGTTGAGTCGGGCGAGCACCGGTTCGACCAGCCTCGGCCAGGCCACCCGGGCACCCAGCAGCAGCGCCGCCGGCAACACCATGACCAGGCAGTATCCGGCCAGCAGCGCGATCACGTTCGGCACGCCGAGACCCGAGGTGGTGAGCAGACCCAGGGCACCGAGGTACGGCAGCATCGTCGCCACCTCGGCCAGCGCGGCGAACACCGCCAGCCCGACCAGCCAGCGTTGCGACGAGTCACCGGCGGTCACCCGGTCCCGCCACCGCAGCACCCGGCCGGTGCCCGCGCCCCGCTTGCCGTCGTACCGGAAGCTCAGCACGAACAGCCCGATGCCCAGCGCGAGTTGTCCCCAGAGCACCGGCCGGTTGTCCAACGCTCCGCCCAGCACCTCGGCCAACCCGCTGCCGCCGAAATAGAGCAGCACCCCGACCGCGAAGTAGAAGCCGGCGATGGTGCCGAGGTAGGTCAGCACCCGCCGGACGCTCACCGGGCCCGGGGCGAGCAGCAGCCAGACGGGAATGAACAGGGTGCCGATGCTGGTGCTGTCGACCAGCGCCAGGCCGGCAAGGGACAGCAGCAGTGCGATGCTCATGCCGTACCGGGTGAGAGTTCGGACACGCGGTGATTATCCGACACCGTCCGCGTGCCCGGCGACCCCGGCCATCGGCGCTGATGGTTCTCCCGGCCCGACATCCGGGCGGCGTAGCGCCGGTTCACCTATCTCGGGCGCCGCCGGGAGCGGCGCCTGCGTCGCCGCAGCGCCTTCGGCGACCCGGTCACCGGCCAGCCGTCGAGGCGTGACGGCGGCACTCCCCGACGGAGCAGGTCGTCCAGGAGCAGGGCGAGCGAGTAGTCCGAGTGCTCGGCCAGCACCCGCTCCAGCGTCACGGCGGCCAATGCGCCCTGCCCCGCCCGCCAGGCGGCGAAAGCCAGCAGTGCGCCGGGCGCGGCGATCAGCTCCGGCTCGGCCCGGCGCATGACCTCGGTCCAGAACGCCACGTCCTCGTCCCGGCCGTCGGTGCGCTCCCAGGCGTGGTCGCGTACCGGAAGGTGGGTCAGCAGCAGGCACAGCCAGGCCAGCTCGTCGTCGGTCAGGGGCTCGCCGCTCCCGTGCCGTTGCCGAGCGGCACGGAGCGCCGCCGTGCCGGCCGACCGCAGTGCCCGCCCGCCGAGCAGGTCGGTCGGGGGTGCCTCCGCCAGCAGATCGGTGAGCCGCCCCTCCGCCCGCTCGGCGGCCTGCCGCATGGCCGGGGTGGCGGCGGGCGCCACCTGCGCGGCGAGGGCCGCCCGGTCGGGCAGCGCGACCTGGCCGGCGAAGACGGCTGTCGCCGGCACCGTGCTCGCCCTCGGGTCGTACGGGGTGCCCTCGGGCGGGCAGCACTCCGGCACCCCGCAGAGGTACGACCACCACCTCTCCTCGGTGACCCGCAGCGCGTCGAGGACGGTGAGCCCGGCGTCGGCCAGCGCGGCCCGGACCGCGTCCACCGCCGAGGTCACCGGGGTGGCCGGACCGTAGCCGATCACGGTGGCCGAGTCGGCGCCCTGCCGGGTGGTCACGTCGGCGATGTGCGCCGCCGACTCGCCCGGATCCGAGTCGTCGAAGAGGTCGCAGCGGGCGGCGAAGACGATCCGCGAGCCGCGTAGCGCCACCACCACGATGCTGTCGGCCGGATGGAAGCCGAGCAGGTACGGCACGGCGGCGATGAGGTCGGCGGGCGAGCGGACGGTGAGCCGGGGAAGGTCGGTCGAGTTCATACGGCCAGCCTGTGAGCCGGCGGGCGGCACCGCCGCCCCTGTGGACGACACGCAGCTCATCCACAGTTACCGGCTGTATTACCCCAGCTCAGGCTCGATCACGACGTCGCTGCCCGCCTGCCGCAAGCCGGCGCATCCCGCGATCCTGGACGCTCGGGTGTTAACAAGGGGCCCTTCCTTGCACGGCAGGCGATACCTTGCGGGGATGGATCTGGCGTACCTGCGGGCGCATCCGGAGCACCTGCCGACCTTCCTGACCCACCAGCGGATCCGGGAGACGCCGGTGTCCGGCGGTGACATCTGCGCGGCGTCCCGGCTGACCCTGGACGACGGGCACTCGGTGTTCGCCAAGACCTGGCCGGAGCACGCCGACCGGCCGGTACCGGAGGGCTTCTTCGCCGCCGAGGCGACCGGGCTGCGCTGGCTGCGCGAGGCCGGCACGGTCGCCGTACCGGAGGTGATGGTGGCGCTACCCGATCTGCTCGCGCTGGAGTGGGTGCAGCCGGGCGAGGCCGGCCCGAAGGCGGCCGAGGGCTTCGGCCGTGAGCTGGCCGGGCTGCACCGGGCCGGCGCGCCGACCTTCGGGGCACGGTGGCCGGGTTTCATCGGCGCACTGCCGGCGGACAACACTCCGCACCCGGGCCCCTGGGCGGACTGGTTCGCTCAGGCCAGGCTGCTGCCCTACCTGCGCCGCTCGGTCGACAATGGGGCCCTGAGCGGCACCGACGCGGCGCTGGTCGAGCAGGTGGTGACCCGGATCGGCGAGTTCGGTGGGGACGAGCCGCCCGCCCGGATCCACGGTGACCTCTGGCCGGGCAACCTGCTCTGGGGCGACGACGACCGGGTCTGGCTGGTCGACCCGGCCGCGCACGGCGGGCACCGGGAGACCGACCTCGCGCAGCTCGCGCTCTTCGGCGGGGCACCACACCTGGACCGGATCCTGGCCGCCTACCGCGAGACCTGGCCGCTGACGGACGGCTGGCGGGCGCGGGTTCCCTTGCACCAACTCCATCTGCTGCTGGTGCACACCGCCCTGTTCGGCGGGGCGTACCGCGATTCGGTCGGCAGGATCGCTCGGGACGCACTGAGCGGAGTCGGGCGCGCTACCGTCGACGGATGAGCGTCGCCCCGCCGACCGGCGGCGTCCTCGTCGACCGGTACGGCCGTGTCGCCCGGGACCTGCGGGTCTCCCTGACCGACAAGTGCAACCTGCGCTGCACGTACTGCATGCCGGCCGAAGGGCTGCCCTGGCTGGGCGGTCCGCAGTTGTTGACCGACGACGAGGTGATCCGGCTGATCCGGGTCGCGGTACGCCAGCTCGGGGTGACCGAGGTGCGGTTCACCGGCGGCGAGCCGCTGATCCGCCCCGGTCTTGTCGGCATCGTGGCGGCCGTCGCCGCCCTCGACCCGCGTCCCCGGCTCTCGGTTACCACCAACGGCATCGGCCTGGAGCGGATGGCTCCGGCGCTGCGCGCCGCCGGCCTCGACCGGGTGAACGTCTCCCTGGACACCCTGCACCGCGAACGCTTCGCCCGGCTCACCCGGCGGGACCGACTGCCCGACGTGCTCGCCGGCCTGGCCGGCGCGGCCACCGCCGGACTCACCCCGGTCAAGGTCAACAGCGTGCTGATGCGCGGGGTCAACGACGACGAGGCACCGGCGCTGCTCCGCTTCGCCCTCGACCACGGGTACGAGCTGCGCTTCATCGAGCAGATGCCACTGGACGCCCAGCACGGCTGGGACCGCGCGAGCATGGTCACCGCGGCTGAGATCCTCACCGCGCTGCGCACGGCGTACGCGCTGAGCCCGGACCCGACCGAGCGCGGCGCGGCACCGGCCGAGACCTGGCTGGTCGACGGCGGCCCGGCTCGGGTGGGCGTGATCGGCACGGTCACCCGACCGTTCTGCGGCGACTGCGACCGGACCCGGCTCACCGCAGACGGCCAGATCCGCAACTGCCTGTTCGCCACCGAGGAGTCGGACCTGCGCGGCGCGTTGCGGGCCGGGGCCGACGACGCGGAGCTGGCTCGGCGCTGGCGGGCCGCGACCTGGGGCAAGCGGGCCGGGCACGGCATCGACGACCCGACCTTCCTGCAACCGGCCCGGCCGATGTCGGCCATCGGAGGTTGACCATGCCGACCGTCACCGTCCGCTACTTCGCCGGGGCGCGGGCCGCCGCGGGCCGGGCCGAGGAGACCACCTCCGCCGGCCGGTCGCTGAACGAGCTGCTGGCCGACCTGGCCGAGCGGCACGGCGGACGGTTGGTGCCGGTACTCGCGGTGTCGAGTTTTCTGGTCGACGGCGTGACCTGTCATGATCGGCACAAGCCGCTGCCGGCCGGGGCGACGATCGACGTCCTGCCCCCCTTCGCCGGCGGCTGAGAGGGATCGATCCACTGTGTTCGCGGTAGTCGGCTTCGTGACCACCCTTGCCCTGATCACCGGGCTGATCCATCTCTACCTGTGGAAGCGGCTGGTCAGGGACACCACCACGGCGGGGCGCTGGCGGCGGATCGGCACGGTCACCGCGGTGGTGCTGGCGCTGCTCGTACCGGCGACCATGGTCGGCACCCGGGCCGGCATGTACTGGCTGGCCTGGCCGGGCTACCTCTGGCTCGCGCTGATGTTCTACCTGCTGGTGCTGCTGGTCGCGTTGGAAATCCCGATGCTGGTGACCCGGCTGGTGCTGCGCCGCCGGACGGTTGTGGCCGCGCCGGAACCGGTCCTGGTCGGCCCGGCCAGCCCGCCCGCCCCCGGTCCGTCGACCACCGGGCCGGCGGATCCCGGTGCGACGACCGGCGGCCCGGCCGACCCGCCGGCCGCCGGGGCGGTCGGGCCGGACCACGATCCGGGCCGTCGACTGCTGCTCGCCCGCGGGGCCGCGATCTTCGCCGGGCTCACCGCGACCGGGCTGGTCGGCTACGGCGTACGCACCGCGATGGGTCCACCCCAGCTGGACCGGGTGCAGATCCCGCTGGCGAAGCTGCCCCGCAGCATGGACGGCCTGCGCATCGCCACGGTCTCCGACATTCACATCGGGCCACTGACCGGCCGGGCGCACACCGAGCGGATCGTCGCCGCGATCAACCGACTGGACGCCGACATCGTCGCCGTGGTCGGTGACCTGGTCGACGGTACGGTGGCCGAACTGGGTGACGCGGCGGCGCCGCTGCGCGGACTCCGGTCCCGCCACGGCAGCTACTTCGTCACCGGCAACCACGAGTACTACTCCGGCGTCGAGGAGTGGGTGGCCGAGGTCGACCGGCTCGGGCTCCGGGTGCTACAGAACAAGCGACTGGAGATCGCCGCTCGCGGCGGGGTACTCGACCTGGCCGGGGTCAACGACGTCAGCGCGGCGGGCACCGGCGTGTCCGCGCCGGCCGACTACGCCGCCGCGCTCGGCGACCGCGACCCGTCCCGGCCGGTGGTGCTGCTGGCCCACCAGCCGGTGGCCGCGGTGGAAGCCGCGAAGTACGGCGTGGACCTGCAACTCTCCGGCCACACCCACGGCGGTCAGATCGTCCCCTTCAACCTGCTGGTCAAGCTCGAACAGCCGGTGGTCTCCGGGCTGGGCGAGGTGGACGGGACGAAGGTGTACGTCACCAACGGCGCCGGCTTCTGGGGGCCGCCGGTCCGGGTCGGCGCGGAGCCTCAGATCACCCTTGTCGAGCTCCGCTCGGCATAGCGCACCTCACCATCGAGCGTGGCGACGCGCGGGGGCGCGGCCGGTCGTGGCAGGATGCGGCGTGCCTCCGTTCAGCGCCGTACCCCCCGGTGGCCTCCCGCCATTCGTCGCGGACCTGCACATCCACTCGAAGTACTCGCGGGCCTGCAGCCGTGACCTGACCCTGCCGAACCTCGGCTGGTGGGCGAAACGCAAGGGCATCGCCGTGCTCGGCACCGGCGACTTCACCCACCCCGCCTGGTACGACCACCTGCGCGAGACGCTGCATCCGGCCGAGCCCGGCCTGTACCGACTGGCTCCGGAGGCGGAGCGGGACATCGCCCGCCGACTGCCGCCCCGGCTGTCCAGCGCGGCGGAGAGCGACCCGGTCCGGTTCATGCTGAGCGTGGAGATCTCCACGATCTACAAGCGGGACGACCGGACCCGCAAGGTCCACCACCTGATCTACCTGCCCGACCTGGACGCGGTGGCCCGGTTCAACACCGCGCTGGGCCGGATCGGCAACCTCGGCTCGGACGGCCGACCGATCCTCGGCCTGGACTCCCGCGACCTGCTGGAGATCACCCTGGAGGCGAGCCCGGACGGCTACCTCGTCCCGGCGCACATCTGGACCCCGTGGTTCTCCGCGTTGGGCTCGAAGTCCGGCTTCGACGCGATCGCCGACTGCTACGCCGACCTGGCCGAGCACGTCTTCGCGGTGGAGACCGGGCTCTCCTCCGACCCGGAGATGAACTGGCGGGTCGGCAGCCTGGACGGCTACCGGCTGGTCTCCAACTCCGACGCGCACTCGCCGCCCGCCTTGGCCCGCGAGGCCACGGTCTTCGCCTCGGCCCGGGACTACTTCGGCATCCGAGAGGCGCTGCGTACCGGCGACGGGCTGGCGGGCACGATCGAGTTCTTCCCCGAGGAGGGCAAGTACCACGCGGACGGCCACCGCCTGTGCGGGGTGAACTGGGCGCCCGAGCGCACCCGGGAGGCCGGCGGGCGCTGCCCGGAGTGCGGCAAGCCGTTGACGGTGGGCGTACTGAGCCGGGTGGAGGACCTGGCCGACCGACCTGAGGGGTACCGGCCGGAGCACGCCCCGACGGTCACCCACCTGATCCAACTCGCCGAGATCCTCGGTGAGATCAACAAGGTGGGCCCGCGGTCGAAGAAGGTCGAGGGGAAGCTCACCGAGCTGGTCGCCGCGCTCGGTCCCGAGCTGGAGATCCTGACCCGCGCCCCGCTCGACGAGATCGGCCGGGTCGGCGGGGAACTGCTCGCCGAGGGCATCGGCCGGCTGCGCCGCGGCGAGGTCCGCCGGGTGCCCGGCTACGACGGCGAGTACGGCGTGATCACCCTCTTCGACCCGGCCGAGCTGGGCAGTGCCGGGGCGGCGGCCGGGCAGGAGACGCTCTTCGACGTACCGGTGCCCGCGCAGCGGCGGCCCACGGAGCCGGCGGCCAGGCCGGACGAGAAGGCGAAGCGGCCGGCGGCGAAGGCCGAGCCGAAGCGCAAGTCGACACCCCCGGCACCGCCGATCGCGCCGCCGCCCTCCCCGCACGAGCCGTTCGAGCCGATGCTCGCCGGGATGGAGGAGGTCGGCACCGGCCTGCTCGACCGGCTCGACGCGATGCAGCGGGTGGCCGCTTCGGCCCCCGGTGGTCCGCTACTTATCGTCGCCGGACCGGGCACTGGCAAGACCCGTACGCTGACCCACCGGATCGCGTACCTCTGCGCGGAGCTGAACGTCTTCCCCGAGCATTGTCTGGCGATCACCTTCACCCGGCGGGCCGCCGAGGAGTTGCGGCACCGCCTCGACGGCCTGCTCGGCCCGGTCGCCGAGGACGTCACCGTGGGCACCTTCCACTCGCTCGGGCTCGCCATCCTGCGCGACAACGCCGAGGCCGCCGGCCTGCCGAACGACTTCCGGATCGCCGACGACGCCGAGCGGGCGGCGGCCCGGGCCGAGGCCGGCGACGACGAGGCCGGTTATTCCGCACTGCTGCGCAAGCAGGGCATGGTCGACCTGGACGAGTTGCTCACCCTGCCGGTCGCACTGCTGCGGGACGACCGCGAGCTGGTCGAGCGGTACCGGAGCCGCTGGCGGTGGATCTTCGTCGACGAGTACCAGGACGTCGACGCGGTGCAGTACGAGCTGCTGCGGCTGCTATGCCCGGCCGACGGCAACCTGTGTGCGATCGGCGACCCGGACCAGGCCATCTACTCGTTCCGGGGGGCCGACGTCGGATACTTCCTGCGCTTCTCGCAGGACTTCACCGACGCCCGGCTGGTCCGGCTCAACCGTAACTACCGTTCCTCGGCACCTATCCTCGCCGCCGCGGTGCAGGCCATCGCGCCGTCCTCGCTGGTCCGGGGCCGCCGGTTGGACCCGGCCCGGCTCGACCCGGAGGCCCCGCTGGTCGGTCGGCACGCCGCGGCCTCCGTCGCCGACGAGGCCGATTTCGTGGTACGCACGGTCGACGAACTGGTCGGCGGCCTCTCCCACCGGTCGCTGGATTCCGGCCGGATCGACGGCCGGTCCACCACACTGTCCTTCTCGGACATCGCCGTGCTCTACCGGACCGACTCGCAGGCCGCCCCGATCGTGGACGCCCTGTCCCGGGCCAACATCCCGGTGCAGAAACGGTCGCACGACCGGCTGCGGGACCGCCCCGGCGTGATGGCCATCGCCCGCGAGCTGCGGCACGCCTCGGGCCTCGACGGCGCCCTGCCGGCCCGGGTACGCCTCGCCGGCCAACTGCTCGCCGAGCGGTTCGCCACCCCCACCCTCGACGGTTCCGGCGGGGTACGCCCGGAGGACGTCCGGACCGCGGTCGACCTGCTGACGCCACTGGCCCGCCGGTGCGGCGACGACCTGGAGATGTTCCTGTCCCAGCTCGCCACCGGTGCCGAGGTGGACGCGCTCGACCCGCGCGCCGAGGCGGTCACCCTGTTGACCCTGCACGCCGCCAAGGGCTTGGAGTTCCCGGTGGTCTTCCTGATCGGCGCCGAGGACGGGCTGCTGCCGCTGCGCTGGCCCGGTTCGACGCCGGACGACGACGCCGTCGCCGAGGAACGACGGCTGTTCTTCGTCGGCCTGACCCGCGCACAGGACCGGCTCTACGTCAGCCACGCCGCCCGCCGGGTCCGGCACGGGTCGGAGCGCGACTGCCGTCCGTCACCGTTCCTCGACGTGATCGACCCCGGCCTCTTCGAACGTCTCGGCGACAGCGCCGGGCCCCGCCGGCCGAAGGACCGTCAACTACGGCTCATCTGACGGCTGGCCGCTCGATCGCCAGCCGAACGCGACGCCATCCACGCCGGAAGATGCCGGGGTGAGATGCGGCCTGCCGGATAGCTGACCCGGCCGTTTTCGGGGCCGAGCGCCGCTGGCGTACACGCTACGGTGGCGTGGGCGACGGCGGCCCCGACGGTGACCGCCGGCCTCCCACCCATCAGCGCAGGAGGGCGTGCATGGCGAACTACGGACCACCGGGCGGCGATCCGCAGCCATGGCGCGAGCCTGGGCCCGGCGAGGCGCACGGCCGTGGCCAGCCCGACCCCAACC
>NZ_POTY01000024.1 GCF_003236315.1 Micromonospora craterilacus | reverse complement strand
CCTTCCGCCCGCCGGGATCGCGGCCCCTCCGCCCGCCGGGATGGCGGCCCTTCCGCCCGCCGGGGTGGCAGCCCGTCCGCAAGCCGGGATGGCAGCCCGTCCGCCCGCCGGGGTGGCGGCCCCTCCGCAAGCCGGGATCGCGGCCCCTCCGCCCGCCTGGGTGGCGGCCCGTCCGCCGGGCGGGTCGGGGTGCCTCACCGGGACGCTCCCGTGCCGCCGCCGACCGCGGCGTCCGAGTCGGTCGGCCGGCTGGCCCGCCGGCGCCGCTTGCGCGGCGGCGAGACCAGCCCGCCCAGGTCGCCCCCGATGTCGTTGAGCCGGACCAGGAAGGGACGCAACGGGGTGTAGCGGATCGCGGTAACCGACGCCGGGTCCACCACGATCCGCTGGAAGAGATCCAGATGTACGCCGAGCGCGTCCGCGACGATCGCCTTGATCACGTCGCCGTGGCTGCATGCCAGCCAGACCGCCTCGGGCCCGTGCTCGGCGGTGACCCGGGCGTCCCAGGCGCGTACCGCCGCGACCGCGCGGGCCGCCATCTGCGCCATCGCCTCGCCCTCGGGGAAGACCACCGCGCTGGGATGCTGCTGTACCACCGACCAGAGCGGCTCCTTGGCCAGCTTCTTCAGTGGCTGCCCCTCCCAGCTGCCGTACCCACACTCGATCAGCCCTTCCTCGACCACCGGCGACGCCTGCGGCAGGGCCAGTTCGAGGGTCTGCCGGCAGCGGATCAGCGAGCTGGTCACGACGGCCGCCAGCGGCACGGCCCGCAGCCGCTCACCCACGGCGGTGGCCTGGCTCCGGCCGGTCTCGTCCAGCTCGACCGGTTGCCGCCCGGCCAGGCCGCCGTCGGCGTTGGCGGTGGTACGTCCGTGCCGCAGGAGCAGAAGTGTCGCCACGCGGACCACCCTAGGCCCTCGTACCGCCCATCTCGGCCGTCCCGCCATCAGGTCCCGCCACCACGACACGCCTCGCCGCGAGTCCCGGTTCGGCCGGTCACGGACATAGTCGTCGCCGCGTCCGGTTCATCCCACGCGGGGTTTGCTGTCCGGGACCGCCCAGGCTGTGGCTGCCGACCCGGGACCGGAGGCGGGCCGCTCGCCCGGACCGAAGGTCGTTGCTCGCCGGGCTGAGGTGGTGGGTACGTTTCTTGCTGCTCGGGCGACACGAAACGTACCCAGACCGGGCGGGCAACAGCCCTGCATCAAGAGACAGCGACCGACCTGGGGCGCCTGTCCGCTATGTCGGGATCGTTGGCCGGCCCGGGGGCGGAATCCCGGGCGGGCGGGTGGCGTTGTAATCCCTGACTGATCGAGCAGGGCCGCCCGCCCTTGTGGGTGTGAGCGTGGCCGGCGGTTCGCCGGAATGATCCGGCCCGGCCGGTCGTTGGAGATGGTCCCGGCGCCGCGAGGCAGTCGCGCTCCGCGCCGGACCCCCGGCCCCGGGAATGTTGGTGGCCGGTCGGTCGTTGAACATGGTTCCGCCGGCGGGGTGGGTCGCCTGATGGCTCGACCCCCCGCCTGAAACGCGGAACTCTTCTTCCCCTTTTGGTCTTCGCGCCCTGTGGGCGCTGACCGCGTGTGCCGTTTCCCCCCTTTGTGGTGCGCGTGTCTACCCCCGAATGGAGTTTTGATCATGAACTCGATGCTGCGTAAGAGCGTTCTCGGTATCGCTGGTCTGGCCTTCGCTGGTGGTGTGTTCGCCGGTCCGATCGCGCATGCGGACGCTGCTGCGGTGACCGCTGGTAAGCCGGTCGCGGCGGTGCAGGCCGACAAGCCGGACACCAGCAAGCTGATCCCGAACGGTGTGCAGGGCGCCCAGTCCCGCATCGACCTCAACGGTGAGCAGACCGCCAACGTCAAGGCGATCATCGCCGCGACCAAGAAGACCGGCATGGACGAGCGTGCCGCGGTGGTGTCCATCGCGACGGCTCTGCAGGAGTCGAAGCTGGAGAACCTGGGTCACCTCGGTGACCGCAACGACCACGACTCGCAGGGCCTGTTCCAGCAGCGCCCGTCCAGTGGGTGGGGCACGGTCGAGCAGATCACCGACCCCGAGTACTCCACCACCGCGTTCCTGAAGGGCCTGAAGCAGGTCGACGGGTGGAAGGACATGCCGCTGACCGCCGCCGCGCAGAAGGTTCAGGTGTCGGCGTACCCGGATCACTACGCCCAGTGGGAGCAGCAGGCCGCTGACCTGGTCGCCCAGCACTGGACCAGCTGACACACGTTCACTATTCGACTGGCCGGCACCCCGACGGGGTGCCGGCCAGTCGCTGTCTCGACCGGTTGGTTGTTAATACGGGGCCCTTCCTCTACGCCAGGCGTTAAGAAGGTGCCCGTCCTTGCACCTCAGGTGGCGGTGATGGTGCCGGTTAGCAGGAGGGCGAGGACCAGGGTGCCGACGGCGACCCGGTAGAGGACGAAGACGTAGAGGGTGTGGTGCGCGACGTAGCGCAGCAGCCAGGCGATGGCCGCGTAGCCCACCCCGAACGCGATCAGCGTGGCGACGACCATCTGCGCGACGGTCGGAACCGAGGTGCCCGGTGCCGCCGGCTCGAATACGTCGCCCAGGCTGAAGATGCCGGACATCACCACGGCGGGGATGGCCAGCAGGAACGAGTAACGGGCCGCCGTCTCCCGGGTCAGGTTCAGGAACAGGCCGAAGGTGAGGGTGGCCCCGGACCGCGACACACCGGGGATCAGCGCCAGCGCCTGGGCGAAACCCATCACCACGCCGTCCTTCATTCGGAAGTTCTTCAGGGTCCGGGTCTGTCGGCCCCAGTACTCGGCGAACGCGAGGATGAAGGCGAACACGATCAGGGTGGTGGCCACCACCCACAGGTTGCGGGCGGTCTCCCGGATCTGGTCCTTGAACAGGTAGCCGAAGAACCCGATCGGGATCGAGCCGATGATCACGTACCAGCCCATCCGGTAGTCGAGGCTGGAACGGACGGACTTGTCCCAGATGCCGACGACCCAGGTTCGGCCGATTCGCCAGATGTCCTTGGCGAAGTAGAGCAGCACGGCCGCCTCGGTGCCCAACTGGGTGACCGCGGTGAACGACGCCCCGGCGTCCCGCTCGAAGAAGATCGCCGAGGTGATCCGCAGGTGCCCCGACGAGCTGACCGGCAGGAACTCGGTCAGGCCCTGGACGATGCCCAGGACGATGGCTTCGACCCAGGTCACTCCCCGACTCCCGAGAGGTCGAGCGCCTCGGCGACGGTCCGCAGGGTCCGTACCCCGGTGTCGCGGTCGGCGGCGAACAGGGTCACCGAGAGGGTGGTCACCCCCGCCTCGGCGAACTGGCGCATCCGCTCGGCGATGCGTTCCTTCGGCCCGAGCAACGAGGTCCGGTCGATGAACTCCAGCGGCACCGCGGCGGCCGCGTCCCGCTGCCGCTTGGCCAGGTAGAGGTCCTGCACCTCGCGGGCGGCGTCGCCGTACCCCATCCGGGTGGCCAGTTGGTTGTAGAAGTTCTGCTGCCGGCTGCCCATGCCGCCGACGTACAGGGCCGCGTACCAGCGGACCAGCGCCGCGCAGGACTCGATGTCGTCGCCGACCACGACGGGCACGGACGGCACCACGTCGAAGCCGGCCAGTTCCTTGCCGGCCTTGGCCCGGCCGGCGCGCACCGCCGCGAGCTGCTCCTCGGCGAACTCGGGGGCGTAGAAGACGGCCAGCCAGCCGTCGGCGATCTCGCCGGCCAGCTCCAGGTTCTTCGGGCCCACCGCGGCGAGGTAGATCGGGATGTGCTCGCGCGGCGGGTGGAAACCCAACCGCAGCGCCTTGCCGGGGCCGTCGGGCAGCGGCAGCGTGTAGAACTCGCCGTCGTACGCGACCTCCTTGCGGGCCACCGCCAGTTTCACGATGTCAACGTACTCCCGGGTGCGCGCGAGGGGCTTGCCGAACCGTACGCCGTGCCACCCTTCGGAGACCTGCGGGCCGGAGACCCCCAGACCGAGGCGGAACCGGCCGCCGGACAGCGCGTCGAGGGTGGCCGCGGTCATCGCGGTCATCGCGGGCGTACGGCCGGGGATCTGCATCACCGCGCTGCCGATGTCGATCCGCTCGGTCTGCCCGGCCATCCAGGCGAGCATGCTCGGCGAGTCGGAGCCGTACGCCTCCGCCGCCCACACCACCGAGTAGCCGAGCCGGTCCGCCTCCTGGGCCAGGGCCAGATGATCGGCCGGTGTGCTCCACGCTGTCTGGTATCCGAGGCTTAGCCCGAGTCGCACAGAGTCCTCCCCCATCCGCAGTCGCATCAGGTTACGCAATGGCGGCGGCAGGGACGATCACCGGCTCACCCCGAATCGCCCGCCGGACCGCACCGGCCCACAGCGAGCCGGACGGCCGACGGTACGGGCCGTTGCCGGCGACCCGGACGAGCGGAAACACGAACTGGCGGGCAGACTCGACGGGAGCGAGGATATCGGTCCGGCCCTGGTTCGAAATAAGGTTCACCCATGCAGCAGCGACCGCTCGGCCGAAGCGGGCTGGCGGTTTCCCGGCTCGCGCTCGGCACCATGACCTGGGGCCGGGACACCGACGCCGACGACGCGGCCGCGCAACTGAAGAGTTATCTCGATGCCGGCGGCAACCTGGTCGACACCGCCGACGTGTACGGCGACGGCGACGCCGAGTCGGTGATCGGCTCGCTGCTGGGCTCCCTGGTGCCCCGCGACGAGCTGCTGATCGCCACCAAGGCCGGGCTGCGACCGGGCGGCAACCGCCGCCGGGACGGCTCCCGGGGGCACCTGCTGCGTACCCTGGACGCCTCGTTGCAGCGGCTGGGCACCGACTACGTCGACCTGTTCCAGGTGCACGGCTACGACCCGCAGACGCCGCTGGAGGAGACCCTGGCCGCGCTGGACCACGCGGTGGCCAGCGGCCGGGTGCGCTACGTCGGCGTGTCGAACTTCTCCGGCTGGCAGACGGCCCGGGCGGCGGCCTGGCAGGCGGCCTGGCCGGGCCGGGCGCCGGTGGTGGCCGCGCAGGTGGAGTACTCGCTGCTGGAGCGGGGCGTGGAGCGCGAGGTGCTGCCGGCGTGCGAGGCGCTCGGGTTGGGCGTGCTGCCCTGGTCGCCGCTGGGTCGGGGGGTGCTCACCGGCAAGTACCGGCACGGGCGGCCGGCGGACTCCCGGGCGGTGTCGCCCCATTTCGAGCGTTTCGTCGCCACCTATCTGGAGCCGCGCTGCTCCAGCATCGTGGAGGCGGTGGCCACCGCCGCGGGCGGGCTCGGCGTCTCCCCGCTGGAGGTGGCGCTGGCCTGGATCCGGGACCGGCCCGGGGTGACCGCGCCGATCCTCGGCGCGCGCACCGCCGGGCAGCTGCTCGGCGCGCTCCAGGTGGAGCGGATGACCCTGCCCGACGAGATCACCACGGCGCTGGACGACGTCTCGGCGCTGGAGGTCGGCTACCCGGAGCGCGACGGCTGATCGGCGGCGGTCAACGGGGCGACGTTCGGGGGGAACCGCCGCGGCGCAGCTGGCGATCCAGGCGGAGTTCTCCGGTTGGGAGCTGGCCCGGGTACGGCTGTTCCGCGACGGTACGCGCCAGGTGATGCTGCGCCGCCGTCGGGTGAACGCGCCGCAGCCGGGCCTGTCGTACTGAGCCTGGTACGAGCCCCGGGCCCGGCCGTTGCCGGCCGGGCCCGGGGGCGGTGACCGCCGCGCCCCCTGCGGGGCGCCGGCGGTCAGTGCACGTGGTCGTGCTCGCCGTCGAGATCCAGGAACGGGTGCTCGTCGAGCCGGCCGACCAGCCGGTCGTCGGCCGCCGGCTGGAACGGGCCCACCGGGTCGTCGTCGTCGAAGGACTCCAGGTCGACCGGAGTGCCGACCTCGCTGACCATCACCACGCCGTCGAGCGGTTCCAGCTCCGGCACGTCGAGCGCGCCGAGCGAGCCGTCGCCGCTCTGCAGCAGCTCCAGCACCGCCTCGCCGACGCCCTCCACCGGCGGCACTTCCTCGTCGGCCGGGATGCCCTCCCGGCGGGCCGCCTCCGCGATGCGGATCAGGGCGGAGACGCTGGGCACCCGGTAGTCGCGCCGCTGGCGCACCGAGATCACCTGGGGGTGCGGGTCGGTCGGCTCGACCCCCTCGGCACCGCCGAAGCGCTGGTCGGCCTCGTCCGGGTCGATCGACTCGACGTCCCACGGCGTGACCTCGCCGAAGGCGTCCATGAGTTGCTCGTCGTAGGCGAACGACGCGTTGTTCAACGCCACGTACGCCTGCCAGACGTCGTCGTCGTCGATCCGGCCCTGCGCGGCGCGGACGGCGGCCAGGTGGTGGCGGGCCGCTTCGATCACGCGCTCGAGGGCGGCGTCCAGCTCACCGTTCTGGTCGGTCATGAAGGCGTCCTTTTCTCCGAGGAATCCGAGGTGCCGCGTCCGTCCGGACGCGGACTAGCAGGTACGCAGGAACCGGTCGAGAACCCGCACGCCGAACTGTAGTCCGTCCACCGGAACCCGCTCGTCGATGCCATGGAACAGCGCCGAGAAGTTCAGGTCGGCCGGCAGCCGCAGCGGCGCGAACCCGAAGCAGCGGATGCCCAACTGCGAGAACGCCTTGGCGTCGGTGCCGCCGGAGAGCATGTACGGCACCGGCCGCGCCCCCGGGTCCTCGGCCCGCAGCGCGGCGGACATCGCCTCGACCAGATCACCGTCGAAGGTGGTCTCCAACGCCGGCTGGCGCTGGATGTACTCGATGTCGATGTCCGGGCCGACCAGCTCGCGCAGCTGCCGCTCCAGCAGCTCGGACTGGCCGGGCAGGCTGCGGCAGTCGATGGTGGCGCTGGCCCGGCCGGGGATGACGTTGTCCTTGTAGCCGGCGTCGAGCCGGGTGGGGTTGGCGGTGTTCCGGATGGTGGCGCCGATGATGTTGGCGATCGGACCGAGCTTGGCGATGGCGATCTCCGGGTCGTCCGGGTCCACCTCGATGCCGAGCACCTCGCCGACCTCCTCGAGGAAGGCGCGTACGGTGTCGGTGACCACCACCGGGAAGCGGTGCGCGCCGATCCGGGCCACCGCCTCGGCCAGCGCGGTGACCGCGTTGTCGCCGTGCACCATCGAGCCGTGCCCGGGCCGGCCCTTGGCGTGCAGCCGCAACCAGTCGATGCCCTTCTGCGCGGTCTCGATCAGGTAGAGCCGCTGCGACTCGTCGACCGTGTACGAGAAACCGCCGACCTCGCCGATGCCCTCGGTGCAGCCGTCGAACAGGTCGCGGTGCCGGGTGGCGAGGAAGTGCGCGCCGTACTCGCTGCCCGCCTCCTCGTCGGCGGTGTACGCGAGCACGATGTCCCGCGGCGGCCGGACGCCGGTGCGCTGCCAGTGCCGCACCACCGCGAGGACCATCGCGTCGAAGTCCTTCATGTCGATGGCGCCCCGGCCCCACAGGTAGCCGTCGCGCAGCTCACCGGAGAACGGGTCCACCGACCACTCGTCCGGGTCGGCCGGTACGACGTCCAGGTGACCGTGCACGAGCAGGGCGCCTCGGCTCGGGTCGGTGCCGGGGATCCGGGCGATCACGTTGGCCCGGCCGGGGGCGGACTCGTGCAGCACCGGTTCGACGCCGACCTCGGCCAGCTTCTCCGCGACGTACTCGGCGGCGCGCCGTTCCCCCGCGCTGGTGGCGTTGTCGCCCGTGTTGGTGGTGTCGATCCGCAGCAGGTCCCGGCAGAGGTCGACGACCTCGTCGGTCGGCGCGGGGAAGGCGGAGAGGGCGTCGCTCGTCATCGCCCCTTCATACCAGCCTGCGGTTTCGGCGCGGACGAGTGCGGGTACTGCGCGCGCGTCCGGTTGCCATATCATCGTCGCTCCGCCCGCCAGCCGAGGAGGGACCGTGTCCGTCCACCTGCCGCCGCTGCCGCCCACCCCCGGCGACGGCTACCAGCCCGCCGGGCGCAGCATCGCCGCCACCATCGCCGAGGAACACCAGCAGTTGCTGGACCTGACCCGGCGGCTGGTCGAGCCGGGCCCGGATCCCGCGCACGGCCGGGAGATCCTCATCGCCGCGTTGTCCCGGCACCTGTCGGCCGAGGAGCAGTACCTGCTGCCCGCCGTCCGTCAGGCCCTGACCGACGCCGACGGGCCGGTCGGTGAGGTGCTGGCGGGTGACGCCGCCCTGCTGATGGCGCTGCGTGGGCTGACCGACGACCGGCTCGCCGTGGTGGCCCGCCTGGTCGAGGCGCACGTGGTGGCGGTCGACGCCCTGGTGACGCGGCTGTGTGCCGCCGCCACCGAGGAGGAGCTGATCCGGCTCGGGAACCGGCTGGAGATCGCCGAGGAGGCCGCGCCGACCCGACCGCACCCGAGCCTGCCGCACACCCCGCCGTGGAACCGGATCGTCGAGCCGGCGGTGGCCCTGGTGGACAAGGTCCGCGACGCGCTCACCGGCCGGCACACGCAGCTGGGTGAGGTGACCGAGCCGCCGCAGCGCTGAGCGACCTGCCACACGTTCATGGTCGTTGATCCGTCCGGGCCCTTCCGCCGGCCGCCCGGTGGCCCTACCGTCACGCTATGAATCTGGAGTTGCGCCACCTGCGGGTAGTCTGCGCCATCGCGGAGACGGGGAGCGTGACCAAGGCGGCCTCGACGCTCGGCCTGGCCCAGCCGGCGCTGACCGCCCAGCTCCAGCGCATCGAACGGACCCTGGGCGGGCCACTGTTCGAACGGGACCGTCGCGGTGCCCGGCCGACCGCCCTCGGCGAGCTGGTGCTCGCCCGGGCCCGGGTGCTCCTGCCGGCGATGAAGGGCCTGCAGGACGAGGCGGCCCGGCTGGCCGGCGCGGGCGACGCCCCCCGCCGGTACCGGTTCGGCGGGGTGAACAGTCCGATCCTGGGCCGGCTGGTGCACCGGCTCGCCGCCGAGCAGCCGCAGGCCCAGCTCACCACGTACGCCTCCTGGTCGGTCGACGAGCTGGCCCAGCTGGTCGCCGGTGGTCGGCTGGACTACGCGCTGACCGGCGTGTGCGGCGACTCCACCCCGTCGGCGGACTACGGGCTGAGCTGGCGGGAGGTCGCGGTCGACCCGGTGATGGTGCTGCTGCCCGAGATCCACCCGCTGTCCGGCCGGGACGAGGTGGCGCTGGCCGACCTACGGCACGAGCAGTGGGTGGCCGCGCCGGGCGACGGCTGCTTCGGTGACTGTTTCGCCGCCGCCTGCGCGCGGGCCGGCTTCACCCCGCGCAAGGTGTACGAGGCCGACGTGCGCGGCTGCATCGACCTGGTCGACGCCGGCGAGGCGGTGGCGTTGTGCCAGGCCACCTTCCGGCCGGTGGCCGGCCTGGTGACCCGCCGGCTGGTGGGCGCGCCGCTGCGGTGGCGGCTGATGCTGGGCTGGCACCCGGAGTCCCCCGCCGCCCGGATGGCCGACCTGGTGCTGGAGACGGCGCTGGCGGCGTACACCGATGCCCTCGCCCCGCACCCGGCGTACCTGGCCTGGCTGCTGCGCAACCCGGCGTTCGGGGTGCGGCGGCCGGCGGCCGCGTGGGCCGGCCGGGGGGTGCGAACCGCTTGACGGCGGGTAATGGGCGGGGCATGACCGACCTCTATCCCGCCGCCGACGACCGTGAGGTCCTGCGCGAGGCGGCCGCCCGGCACACCGTCGCCGCTCGGGACGTGGAGACCTTTCTGCGCCGATTGCCGGAGGTGCCCGACCCGGCCGACCTGACCGAGTACGCCAACCTGATCACCCGCGAGGAGCAGACCCGCGCCGACCGGCAGGCCGCCGCGGACGCCGCTGGACTGACCATCGCCAGCCTGGAAACGGAGTAGCGCGGCGCGGCGTCCCGGCCCTCCCGGGGCCGGGACGCCGCAGCGGTCGGGGCACAGCAGCGGTCCGGGGCACCCGCGGGCCGCCACCGGCGCCGCGGGTGCCTGACGGTCACCGTTCGACGAGTACGTCGTGCCCGAGGTCGAGCAGGGAGTGCCGCCACTCGTCGTCGGCGTTGCCCCGGCTCGGCTTCTCCGCCGTCAGCGACCGGATCCGGTCGACGGCGTCGCGCATCACCTCGATGTCCTCGGGTGTCAGGTCGACCTTGCGTTTACGCAGTACGGCGAGGATCTGCCGGCCCGGCTCCGGCAGGTCCAGGTCCGGGTTCGGGCCGAACGCCTCCTCGCCGGAGCCCCGGGTCAGCAGCGACTGCCGTAGTTGCTCGGACGGCACGTTGACCTCGGCATGGAAGTCGTCCCACAGCACTTCCACCTCGGGTTCGAGCCGCTGCTCTCGTACCATCAGCCCTCCTCTCCGGGCGGCGACCCGGAGTGCTCCGGGTGCCCCTCGTCGGTCGCCCCGCCCAGGCCCTCCGCCGGCACCTGCACCCGGGCGGGGTTCGCCGTCGGCGGGGCGACGATCGGGTCGGTGCGTTCGTCGTCGTCCCGGGTCTCCTCCGGTTCGGTCATCGGTACCCTTCCGGTCAGCGGGGATGCGAGGTCGTGGCCGCCGCGTGGCCCCGCGCGCCGGCCGTCACGTCGAAGGTGAGCTGCCCGTCCTGGGCGTCGACGGTGACCCGCTGGCCCGGGGAAAGCTGCTGCTCCAGCAGCATCCGGGACAGGTGGTTGTCCACCTCCCGCTGGATCACCCGGCGCAGCGGCCGGGCGCCGAACTCCGGCTGGTAGCCGTGCTCGGCGAGCCAGTCGGTCCCGGCGGTGGTGAAGTCCACCTCGATGTCCTGGGCGTGCAGCCGGCGGCGGGTCTCCTCCAGCAGCAGCTCGGTGATCTGCCGCAGCTGCTCGGCCTCCAGCCGGCGGAAGATGATCACTTCGTCGATGCGGTTCAGGAACTCCGGCCGGAAGTTCTCCTGTAGCCGGCGCATCAGCCGTTCCCGCAGTTCGTCGCTCTCCTGTTCGCTGCCGGGCGCGCCGGCGCCGAAGCCGACCGCGCGCTGGGTGCCGGTGATCAGCTCCGAGCCGAGGTTGCTGGTCATGATCAGGACGGTGTTCTTGAAGTTGACCGTACGGCCCTGGCTGTCGGTGAGCCGCCCGTCGTCGAGCACCTGCAACAGGATGTTGAACACGTCGGGATGGGCCTTTTCGATCTCGTCGAGCAGCACCACCGCGTACGGGCGGCGGCGCACCGCCTCGGTGAGCTGGCCGGCCTCCTCGTACCCGACGTAGCCCGGTGGCGCGCCGACCAGGCGGCTGACCGTATGCCGCTCCTGGAACTCGCTCATGTCCACCCGGACCATCCGGTCCGCCTCGCCGAACAGCGCCTCGGCCAGGGCCCGGGCCAGCTCGGTCTTGCCCACGCCGGTGGGGCCGAGGAACAGGAAACTGCCCATCGGGCGGTTCGGGTCGGCCAGCCCGGTGCGGGAGCGGCGCACCGCCTCGGCCACCGCCTGGACCGCGTCGTCCTGCCCGACGACCTTCTCGTGCAGCTGGCCCTCCAGCCGCAGCAGCCGGTCCCGCTCCTCCTCGGTGAGCTGGCTGGCCGGGATGCCGGTGGCCCGGGAGACCACCTCGGCGATCTCGTCCGGCCCCACCTCGGGCACCTGGGTGCCGCTGCCGTCGTCGCCGCGCGCCCGGCGGACCTGATCCTCCAGGTCGGAGACCCGGTCGCGCAGTGTGGAGGCGCGTTCGTACTGCTCGTCGGCGACCGCCTGCTCCTTGTCCCGGCGTACCTCGTCGAGCTGCTGTTCCAGGTCCCGCACGTCGGCGGCGGGGGTCCGGGTCCGCAGCCGCACCCGGGCGCCGGCCTGGTCGATCAGGTCGATCGCCTTGTCCGGCAGGTAGCGGTCGGTGACGTACCGGTCGGACAACTCGGCGGCGGCGACCAGCGCCTCGTCGGTGAAACGCACCTGGTGGTGGGCCTCGTAGCGGTCCCGCAGGCCACGCAGGATGGCCACAGTGTCCTCGACGGTGGGCTCGGGTACGAACACCGGCTGGAACCGCCGGGCCAGCGCGGCGTCCTTCTCGATGCTGCGGCGGTACTCGTCGAGGGTGGTCGCGCCGATCACCCGCAGTTCACCACGGGCCAGCGCCGGCTTGAGCATGTTGGACGCGTCCATGCCGCCCTCGCTGCCCGCGCCACCCGCGCCGACCAGGGTGTGGATCTCGTCCAGGAAGATGATCAGCTCATCGCGGTGCGCCCGGATCTCGTCGATCACCTTCTTCAGCCGTTCCTCGAAGTCGCCCCGGTAGCGGGTGCCGGCGACCAGCCCGGCCAGGTCGAGCTGGACCACCCGCTTGCCGAGCAGCGTCTGCGGCACGTCGCCGTCGCAGATCCGCTCGGCCAGGCCCTCCACGATCGCGGTCTTGCCGACGCCGGCCTCGCCGATCAGCACCGGGTTGTTCTTGGTCCGCCGGGACAGGATCTCCACCGCCTGCTCGATCTCGTCGGCACGCCCGATGACCGGGTCGATCTGGTCGTTGCGGGCCAGCTCGGTGAGGTCCTGGCCGTACTGGTCGAGCGTCGGCGTGCCCCGGTCCGGCCGGGGGGTGGTGCCCGGTCCGCGTTCGGCGTTGGCGGCCTGCAACGACTCCGGCTGGATCCGGCCGGCGGCGAGCATCCGGCCGGCCGGCGACTCGGGGTTCAGCGGCAGCGCCATCAGGATGTGCTCGGGGCCGATGTAGTTCGCGCCCATCGCCCGGGACAGTTGGTGGGCGTCGAGCAGCGCCCGCTTGGCCGCCGGGGTGAGCGACAGATTCGCCGGGACCTCGCCGTGCGGGGCGCCGTCGCCTCGGCCGCCCAACGCGTTGACCAGGGTGTCCGGATCCGCGCCCGCTCGGCGTACCAGGTCACGCAGCGGCTCACGCTGCAACGCCGCCCACAGCAGGTGGTCGGTGTCCAGGTCGTTGCTCTTCTTCTGGGCGGCCCGGCGCGCGGCGTCGGCCAGCATCTCCCGGGCGTCGGCGGTCATCAGCCGGGTGATGTCGACCCGGTGCGCCGGCCGGCGCCCGCCCTCGCCTCGGCCGAAGTACCGGGCCAGGAACTCGTCCCACGGGTCCGAACCGAAGTCGCCAGGTCCAATCATCTCTGTCCTCCGCGGTCGGGCGCGAGACGGTCGGCACGGGCTACCCGGCCCTAGGCCGGACAAACGCCACCGGTCGGCACGGCGGGTCGGGGGCCGCCACGGGGCGTGCGCGGCGTCGGCGGGCCGGGCGGGCCGACCGGTCGGATGGCAGGCTGGACGGATGGATCCGACACCGCTGCTCATCGTGGACGCCGCCAACGTGGTCGGGTCCCGCCCGGACGGCTGGTGGCGCGACCGGGCCGGCGCCACCGCCCGGCTGCGGGACGCTCTCGCGCCACTGGGCGGGCAGGGGGTGCCGCCGGACCTGCCCCCGCCGGTCGAGGTGGTGCTGGTGGTCGAGGGCGCCGCCCGCAGGGTGCCCGGGGTCGACGGGGTACGGGTGGTCTCCGCCGCCGGTTCCGGCGACGACACGGTGGTCGACCTGGTCGCCGCCGCCGGGGACCGCCGGCGCCTGGTCGTCACCGCCGACCGCGGGCTACGGGACCGGGTCACCGCGCTCGGCGCCGAGGTGCACGGTCCTCGCTGGCTACGCGGCTGACCCGCCCATGATCGCGGTCGGTGACCGGCCACCCACAGGTCCCACGAATCGGACTCGCGGCGCCCGCGGTCGACAACCGGTCAGGAAGGCAGGAACACTGACAGGGCGCTTGTTCTATCCCCGACCGGCATAGGCTCTAATGGAGTCCTCCCCGCCCCCAGGAGGTTCCGCGTGGCGAGCGTCGCCGAGCTCAAGGCAGCCATCGATGTCGCGCTCCAGCAGATCGGTGACGGCCAGAGCGCCGTGCAGGCCGCCGGCGAGAAACTGGCCGAGGCACAGCAGACCCTCGCCGGCGCGCTGGAGGGCAGCGGCCACACCACAGTGGAGGCGGCGCAGGCGTCGCTGACCCAGGCCAGTCAGGAGTTGGAGGAGTGCCTCGCCGCGACGCTCGTCGCGGTCGAGCAGGCCCAGCAGTACGTCTCGACGCTGTAGGGCCGGGCGTGTCCATCGTCGAGGAGGTCGGCGCGGAGGTCCGTGCCGCCGCCGAGGAGCTGCCGCTGGGCCTGCTGACGCAGGCGCTGGAGCGGTTCGGGCTGGCCGCCGAGCGGCTGCGCTGGGTACGTCAGGAGTCGGCCAATCCGATGGGCGTGCCGGAACTGTCCGCGGCCACCGAACACGCCGAGACCGCCGGGTACGCGCTGCAGGTGGCCCAGGAGCAGCTGACCGCGTACCTGGCCGCGATCGGGCTGGCCCCCGACGGCGGCGCGCCGCCGCCCGCCGCCGAACCGGAGCGCCGGCCGGCCCACGACGCGCCCCGGACGGCCGAGCCGGAGGCCGCCGCACCCGAGCCCGCCGGTGAGGTGCGGTTACGCCGCTGGTGGTCGGTGCGGGTAGCGGAGCTGACCGGCGGGCGGGAGGGCCCGCCCGAGGAGCCCGACGAGCGGATCGCCGACTCCCAGGAGCTGCTGCGCCGGGTGGTACGCGGAGTCCGCGCCGGCGACCGGGACCGGCTGCACCGGGACCTGCGCGGCGCACACGCCGACGTCGGGTTGGGCCTGGCCGCGGTGGCCCCGCCGCTGCTGCGCGACCTCGCCGGCGAGCTGCTCGGCCACCCGCCGCGCGGCGACGACTTGGCCCGGCTGCGCCGTGAGCTGGACGGCCGGGTCCGGGACCTGCTGCCCGGGCTGCCCGCCCCGGTGCTGGACACGCTGCTCACCCGGGTCTGCCGGATGCCTCCGCCGCGACGGGGCGAGGGCGAGCAGCCGCACGCCGCCGACCCGGCGGTCACCGCCGGGGTGCTCACCGGCGTCCTGCTCGACCGCCTGGGCCGCGACCTGCCGGCCGAGCCGGGCCGGCCCGCCGGCGGCGGCTCCGCCAACGGTGGCGCGGCCGGCGGGCCGGCGGGCGACAAGGCCGGTGGCGGCCGGCGCACCGGACCGGGCGGCCAGCCCGGGGCGGCGCACTCGACGGCCCCGCCTGGACCTCGGCGGGACGCGCCCTGGGCCGGGCCGCCGACGCGCCCCACCTCGACCAACGGGTCTGCCCGCCGGCCGGGGCACGGGATCGATGGCTGACCGGCGTAGTCAGCTGGTCGCTCGGGTCCGGGAGCTGCTCGCCGAGGCGCTCGGCGCGTCCCGCACCCGGTCGGCCACCGCCCAGGCGACGTTGGCCACCGCCCGGGATCGGTCGGTCCGGGTACGGCGCGCCGCCGCCGGCGTACCGGAGCGGGTGGGTGCCGAACGCGACCGGCGGCTCGCCGAGATCGACGCCCGGCACGCGTCGCGGCTGGCGACGCTGGCCCGCCGGGCGGCGGAGGCCGCCACCCGGGAGGCGCCTGGCGCGGGGTCGGCGGAGTGGCCGGTGTGGCGTCCCACCCCGGCCGACCGGGCCGAACCGCCGGGCGCGACGCGGGTCGGCACGATCCGGCTGCCCGACGCCGAACCGGTGCCGGCGCTGGTGTCACTGCTCGACGGCGGGCACGTGGCGCTCGACGGGGACCCGGAGGGCTGCGCGGCGGTGGTGTCGGCGCTGCTGCTGCGTGGCCTCGGCCGGGCCGCACCGGGCAGCGTACGGCTGGTCGGCTACGACCCGGACCGGTTGGGCGGCGCGTTGGCCGGGTTCGCTCCACTGGGTACGGCCGGGCTGCTCACCTTCGTCGGGCCGGGTGGCCTGGGCCGGCTGCTGGACGACCTGGTGGAGCAGATCCGCCGGATCAACGAGACCGTCCTCGCCGGCGAGCACGCCTCGCTGCGCGAGCTGGCCGCCGCGACCGGCCGCCGGCCGGAGCCGTGGCGGCTGGCGGTGCTGCTCGGCGGGGACGAGCTGTCCCGGCACGAGCGCGGCCAACTCGACCGGGTGGTCCGGGCCGGCGCCGCCTGCGGGGTACACCTGATCGTGCGGGGTGTGCCGCTGCCCGACGATCCGACGGTCACCCGGATCGTGGTCACCGCCGACGGTGCCCGGGTCGGCACCCTGCCGGTGCACCTCGACCCGCCGCCACCGGCCGCCCTGGTCACCGAGACCTGCCGGCAGATCGCCTCGGTGGTCAGTGCCGGCCCGGCACCCACCCCGTTCACCGACCTGCTGCCGCCGCCGGAGCAGATGTGGCGGGAGGACTCGGCGACCGGGCTGACCGCGCCGATCGGCGAGGGGCCGCAGGGCCGGCCGGTGCTGCTGACCCTCGGCGACTATCCGCCTCACGCGCTGATCGGCGGACCGTCCGGCACCGGCAAGACCAACCTGATCTTCGCCTGGATCGGTGCCCTCGCGGCCCGCTACTCCCCCGCCGAGCTGGAGTTCTACCTGCTCGACTTCAAGGAGGGGGTGTCCTTCGCCCGGTTCGCCCAGGGCCGGCGGGACCCGAGCTGGCTGCCGCACATGCGGCTGGTCGGCATCAACGTCAACACCGACCGCGAGTTCGGCCTGGCGCTGCTGCGGTTCCTCGCCGAGGAGCTGCGCCGGCGGGCCGACGCGGCGAAGAAACACGAGGTCACCAAGCTGGCCGAGCTGCGCGCGGTGGACCCGACCGGGCACTGGCCGCGGATCGTCGCGGTGGTCGACGAGTTCCAGATGCTGCTGGCCGGCCGGGACGCGGTGGCCCGGGAGGCGGCCGACCTGCTGGAGGACCTGGCACGGCGGGGCCGGTCGCAGGGCATCCACCTGGTGCTGGCCTCCCAGGACGTCCGCGGCATCGAGGCGCTGTGGGGCCGGCCGGCACTGGTCGCCCAGTTCACCCTGCGGATCGCGCTGCCCAAGGCGCTGCGGATCCTCGCCGAGCGCAACGACGCCGCCCAGTCGCTGCCGAAATTCCACGCCGTGGTCAACGCGGAGTCGGGCCTGCCCGAGGGCAACGAGGTGGCCCGGATCCCGTCGGCCGGCGACTGGGAGACCTGGAGCGACCTGCAACACCGGCTGTGGCGGATGCGGCCGGCCGAGGCGGCGCCGGCCCGGCTCTTCGACGGTGACGCGATCCCCCGGCTGGCCGACGCGCCGGACTTCCGGGCCCTCCAGGCGCCGGAGGTCGGCACGCCGCGCGGCCCGGTCGCGCTGCTCGGCGAGATCATCGACGTGCAGGCCCGCTCGGCGGTGCTGCGGCTGCCCCGGGCGCCCGGGCGGAACCTGGCCGTGCTGGGCACCCGGGTCGACGAGGCGTGCGCGGTGCTGGACGCGGCGGCCCGGTCGCTGGCCCGGCAGCACCGCCCCGGCAGCGCCCGGTTCTCCATCGCCTGCCTGGACCCGGACGCCGACCCGGCGGCCCGGGCGCTGTACGAGGACCTCGCCGACGACGCCGCCTGGTACGACGAGGAGACGGTGGCCGAGTTGGTGGCCGAGACGGCCGACGGACTCGGCGCGCCGGGGGCCACCGGCGGCCCGCACTACCTGCTGCTGTTCGCCGTCGACGCGGCGGCCGGCGCGCTCGCCACGAAGGCCGGGCCCGCCACCGGGCTGGCGCACCTGCGCCGGATCCTGCACGACGGCCCGGAGCGGCGGACGCACGTGCTGGCGTGGTGGCGCGGGGTGGCCCGGATGCGCGCCGACCTGGGTGGCGCGGGTGCCCGCACCGATCAGATCGGCGCCTGGGTGGCGCTGGACACCCACGGCGGGGAGCTGGGCTCGTCGCTGTACCCCGGCACTGGCGGGCCGGACTGGTATCCCCGGCCGTGGCGGGGGCTGTTCTTCGACCGGGCGGTGCACCGCACCGGGCAGACCATCATCCCGTACGGTCCGTCCCGATGAACGAACCGGTGACCAGCGAGACGTACGCGGCCCAGCTCCGGCGGCTCGCCGAGCTGACCGCGCGGGTGCACGAGCAGCGTGCGGAGGCTCGGGCCTGGTATGAGCAGCAGTGCGCGGCGGCCGACCTGGCGGTGACCGAGTCCGCCGGCGAGGTCAACCGGGCCGAGCGGGAGGTGGTCGCGGCGCGGGAGGCGCAGGAGCGGGTGGACGCCGAGGTCGCGGTGCTGTGGCAGGAGCTGAACGCCCAGCTGGGCGGTGGCGGGCGGCGGGCCGGTACGCCGCCGGCGCCCACGCCGGAGGCCACCGGTGACCCGGGTCCGCTGCTGGACGGGGTGCGGGACCTGCTGTACCGCACCCGGCAGCGGGGCGAGTTGCCGAGCGGCGTCAACCCGCTGCTGGCGTTGTGCGGGGTGGCCGGGGCGGTGGTGGCGTACGCGCTGGGCGCCGGTGCCCGGGCGTTGGCCCTGCGCGCCGACGGCGAGCTGGCCGTCGGCCTGCCGGTGCTGGCCCTGGTGGTGACGCTGCTCGGCCCGGTGCTGGGCCTGATCCCGGCCCGGGTGCTCGCCGACCGCCGGCACGCGCTGCTCAGCCCCCGCCCGGTCCTCGTCGTGGTGGCCGCCGGCCTGGCCGCCACCGTCCTCCTCCTGATCGCCACCTGATCCGGCAGAGCCCGGGCGGGGATCAGGCGGGGGTGAGCACGGCTTCGCGCAGGAGGCGGCGGGTCAGGGTGAGGCGGTCGGCGTCGTCGTCGAGGCCGGGCAGCTCACCGACCCGGGTGACCGCGCCGGTGAGCAGGGCGCGTACCGCGGGCTCGCACTCGGCGGGCAGGGTGATCGTGCGGTCGAAGAGGCGCAGCGCGACCCGATCCCCCTGCGCGGCCAGCTGCCAGCGCAGGCCGGGGCGGACGCCGACCCGGCTGTCGGCGTCCAGTGCGGCGATCGCGGCGGCCTGGGCGAGCGGCCGGATCGGCGCCGGGCGGGACGCCGGCCAGGCGCGCTGCCGCAGCCGGGCCGCGACCGCGGCCGGGTCGGCCCGCAGCAGCCAGTCGCGCAGCGCCTCGACGGTCTCGGTCAGCTCCGGCTCGATGGCGTCCGGGTCGGCCAGGTCGGTGCCGAACGGCAGGGTGGCCCGTAGTCGTCGGTCCTCGGCGGCCAACCCGAGCAGCTCCTCGACCAGCGCGTAGCGGGTGAGCGCGCGGACGCCGACGGTCAGGTGCAGCGAGCTGGACTCCTGCGCCTGGGCGCTGTGCAGCCACCCTCGGGGCAGGTAGAGCGCGTCGCCCGGTTCGAGCACCACGTCCAGCGCCGCCGGGCCCTGCGCGGTGGCGCCGACCTCGTCGGCCCGGCCGCCCCACGGTTGGCGTTCCAGCGGGTCGGGCAGCACCGGTGGGTGGATCCGCCAGTGCTTGCGACCGTCGACCTGGAGCACGAACACGTCGTGGGTGTCGTAGTGGGTGGCGAAGCCCTGGCTGCCCGGCGGGGTGAGGTAGGCGTTGACCTGCAACGGCTGGCCGACGGCCCGGCTCAGCTCGCCGGTGAAGTCGATCAACGCCGGCCAGTTGCGGTGCAGGCCCTGCAGGACGAGGGTGGCGCCGCCGGCGTACAACTCCAGGACCTTCTCGTCGAGGACCTGGTCGCCGATCTCGGCGCCGGCACCGCCGCCGCCGGTGTAGCGCGCCGCCGGCAGCAGCTGGCCGTCCCTGGCCACCCGCAGGAACGGGGTACGCAGACCGCGCCGGCTGAGCAGCTCGTCGGCGTCGGCGGGACTGAGCAGATCGGTGAAGCCGGCCGGGTTGGGCAGCTCGGCGGCGCGGGACAGCAGCGGCGTCTGTCCCCAGTGGGCGGCGGCGAACTTCGCCGGCTCCACGCTGACGCAGCGGGCCAGCGCCGCCGCGGAAGTTCGGCTCGATCCGGCGGGCGGTGGCGCCACGCCGACGCGGTGGGCCGACGCCGTGGGGGGCGGAGCCGGGACCGCCGAGCGGCCGTGGCCGCCCGGCGGGTCGAGATGCGTCATGGCGGACCGTTACCGGGCGCCGCCGTCGGCCCCGCCGTCCTGCTGGCCGGGGGTGGCACCGCCGTCGGCCGGGCCCTCGGCACTGCCGTCCGCACCACCGTCGTGCTGGCCCGGCGTCGCGCCCCCGTCGGCGGGCCCCTCGGCGCTACCGTCGGCACCGCCATCGTGCTGGCCGGGAGTGGCACCGCCGTCGGCCGGGCCCTCGGCGCTGCCGTCCGCACCACCGTCGTGCTGGCCGGGGGTCGCGCCGCCGTCGGCCGGGCCCTCCAGCCCGCCGCCGCTGGTGGTCTGCATGTCGTCGTCGTTGAGTGGCATCGTGCTCCCTCGGATGGACCCGCTCCCGCCGTCGGTCGGGTGCGTCGTGCCGCGGGTGGTACCCCGCGCCCGATCTTCTCTAACCACACTGCACCCCACCGTAGACGCCCGAACCGGTCGACAGGACCCGTTCGCCACGTCGCCCGACTCCGACCGCGCCGCGGCTCCCCGGCGCGAACCGGGTCGCGGTGGCAGGATGGACGGACCCCACCAGACGGAGGTGTAGATGACCACGCCGTTGCAGCCGGTGACCGAGGACTGGCGCCGTGCGCTGGCGATCGTGGCGCACCCGGACGACCTGGAGTTCGGTGCGGCCGCCGCCATCGCGCGCTGGACCGACCAGGGCAGACAGGTGGTCTACTGCCTGGTCACCAGCGGCGAGGCAGGCATCGACGGGATGCCACCCCCGCAGGCCCGGGAGGTACGCGAGCAGGAGCAGCGCGACTCGGCGGCCCTGGTCGGGGTGGACACCGTGGAGTTCCTCGGCCTGCCCGACGGGGTGTTGGAGTACGGCGTGGCCCTGCGCCGGGAACTGGCCGCGGTGGTACGCCGGCACCAGCCGGAGATCGTGATCACCAACAACTTCCGGGCGACCTGGGACGGGGCGGACATCCTCAACCAGGCCGACCACATCGCGGTGGGCCGGGCCACCCTGGACGCGGTCCGGGACGCCGGCAACCGGTGGATCTTCCCGGAGCAGCTGACCGGTGGCGTCGAGCCGTGGGGCGGCGTACGCCAGGTGTGGGCGGCCTCCTCGCCCCGCTCGGCGCACGGGGTGGACACCACCGACACGTTCGCCCGGGGTGTGGCGTCGCTGCTGGCGCACGAGGCGTACCTCACCGGGTTGGGTGACGGCAGCTTCGACGCCGAGGAGTTCCTGGAGAGCGGCGCGCGCCCGGTCGGGGCCCGGCTGGGCGTGCGCTACGGCACCTCGTTCGAGGTGTTCCACTTCGACCTCTGGTAGGCCGGGGCGGGCCCGGCACCGCACGCTTCGGCCCGCCCCACGGAAGGTGGGACGGGCCGAGAGAGTTGCCGGGTCAGGGCATCATCCGGGCGAGGTCGGCCGGCATGGTGTCCTTCACCTCGTCCCACTCGCCCTGGGTGATGTGCCGGCGCAGGGTGTCCAGCACCACCTGGACCACCCGTTCCGGGCCGCCCTCCACGTCGTACGGGAAGCCCTGGCGGACCTCCAGGAGGAAGTCGTCCCGGTTGAGCTTGATCGGCACGTTCTGCGGCTGCCACCCGTCGAAGTAGATGCCCCGCACGAGCATCGGCAGCTGGGCGGAGAACTCCACGCTCTCCTGCACCGGCAGCCGGTCGCGCAGCAGGTGCAGCACGGTGCGCAGCGCGGCGTACGACTGGTTCCGCTGCTCCTTCGGCCACCCGTACGCCTGCTCGATGTCCTTGAGGATCAAATTGGTCTTGTCCACCGAGGACTCGACCGCCGACTGGAACTGTTCAGCCATCTGTCCACCCCCGTAGGTCGGTCTCCCACCGTCGGTCGTCGTGACGTCGCGGCGGACCCGCCGGGCCGCGCCGTGGCCGGATCGGGCTGGCCCGCCCGGCGCGTGGCACCCGTCTGGCCTGTCCGGACGCGCCGACGACGTGCACGATCGCGTTGTGTCGCCGGTGCGCCACCACCCGAGCCGTCATCGCCAACCACCTCCGTGGTGTCGGTCGCACGCACGGTCGCCCCGACCGACCGCACTCCGCCCATTTTCTGCACCAGAAGGGTGAGCCGGCCTCACCCCGTCGGGATGAGACCGGCGAAATCGTTCACGCGGTGCGGGGCGGCAGATGGCGCCTGCCGCCCCGCACCCCGAGTGACGGTCTGCGGCTACTTGGGGCCGTTGCCGTTGAACTTCCGCTTGCACTCCTTGAAGTCGACCTCGACGCGCTTGCCCAGGTCCACGTTGACCGGGGTGGTCTGCAGCACGGTGCCGTCGGGGCGCTCGCAGGTGAGGATCCACGGCTCGGTGTAGAAGCCGGTCTGGTTACCGCGCACGCCGTCGGCCTGGTAGGCCGGGACGGGCCGGTACGACGGGTTGACCGCCCACTGGAACTTGCCGTTCGGGTTGACGATGTCCAGCTCCGAGGTGAGCGTGGTGGTGAACGACGTCGGCCGGACACCGCCGCCGGGCTGGGCGTACGGGCTGGTGTACATGTCGAAGGACTTGGTGATGCGCAGCACCGCGTCCTTGGGCGCCTTGCCCTCGATGATCGCGTGCTCGCTCTGGTCAGCGGTGGTCTCGACCGCCTCGAACATGGCCTTGCGGTGCGTGGCGTAGGTGTCCAGGACCTGCGTCTGGTAGTTCCGGGCCACGCCCGGGTTGGGGCAGGTCTCGGTGGTGATGGACAGGCCACGGGTGGCGTAGTACGCCCAGTCGATGGCCTCACCGGTCGTCTCGTAGTCCTCGGCCGACGGCAGCGCGTTGTACGTCGGGCCGTACTGCGCGGCGACGGCGGAGGCGAGCCGGTGCAGGCGCTCGGTGTCCTGCGCCGGTCCGGCGGCGAGTTGCAGCGGCGGGTAGAGCACCACCCGGATACAGGTGTGCTGGGTGTTGAAGACGGTCGCCTGCCGGGTGGAGAGCAGCCACTCCATGTTCTTGGTCTCCGGCTCCGACCACGGGGCGACGCCGCCGGTCGAGATCGGCAGCCAGCCCATCCCGTAGTTGCGGTTCATGTCCGTGTTGGTGTCGGTCTGGCGGCGGTTACGCACGAAGCCGTCCACGTTCACCACCGGTACGACCACGAGCCGGGCCCGGTCGAGCAGGTTCGCCACGTACGGGTCCTTGGCGTTCTTGACCAGGTCGATGGCGAACTCCATGGTCAGCTCGCCGCTGGGCCACTCGTTGCCGTGGTGCATGGCGACGTTCACGAAGACCGGCTTGCCGTCGTTCAGCTGCACGTTCCTGCTGATCTCGATGCCCCGGACGGTCCGGCCCGAGGTCGTCTTGTACGGCAGTTCGAGCGGCTTGACCAGCGTCGGGTAATCCGCGGCGAGGGTGGCCATGTCGTTCTCGTAGTCGGCCAGCGTGCGGTACGCGGTGTTGCCGCTGGGCAGGGCGGAGGGCTCCGCGGCGGCGACTGCCCCGGTCGGCGGTGCGACGATGCTGGCCAGACCGATGGTGAGTGCCGCGCCGAGCGTCGTCAGGCGACGCCTCCGGCGGGAGGGTTGAGTGTGGACCACGAGGTTTCCCTTCTGGGCGGGGGTTCGGGTCTGCAAAGATTCATTCACTCCAGGGACTGATGCTTCCTTCACATTCAAGATGCTTGCTGACCAGCGGAACAGACGCCGTTGATCTCCATTTGGTAACGACGCCGATCTGTCACCCGGTTTGACGGTCGTGATCATGATCGGAAACGCCGACGCAATCGGCCGGACACATTCGCCGGACGCCGACCACCGCGACATCGCACAGTGCCAGGTCAGGCACGCCCGTCAGGACTCGTCGGCGAGGAGCGTCTGGAGTTGCTGGGCGTTGGTCTGCGCATAGTCGCGGTAGCAGTTGTTCATCAGCACGTGCGTCTGCTCGGTTTCCTCGGCCAGTTCGCGCAGCTTGGGGGCCCAGGCGCGGAGTTCGCGCTCGGAGTAGTGATAGCCGAACTTCTGATAAATGTCCCGACTGGTCCACTTGTCGCTGTGGCCGTGGAAGCGGACGACGGCGAGGTCCGAGGTGGCGGCCAGCACCGGCGGCACCGACGAGCGGTGCCCCTGCGGCATGTCCACGCTGACGTACGCCAGCCGGTGCTCACGCAGGAAGGCCAGGGTCTCCTCGGCGTTGTCCCCGTCGAACCAGGAGGCGTGCCGGAACTCGAAGACCGGCCGCAACGGCGCGCAGCGCCGGGTCACCTCCAGCAGGTACTGCTTGTTGTCCCGTCGGATGGTGAACCAGGGCGGGAACTGGAACAGCAGCGCGCCGAGCTTGCCCGCCTCGACCAGCGGATCCAGCGCGCTGAGGAAGCGGGTCCAGATTTCCTCGTACGCCTGCGCCGGCAGGTCGTCCGGGTAGAGGTTGCGCTTGTCGGTGTCCGGCCGCAGATCCTTGTAGATCGCGCTGACCTTGGTGGGGTGGCCGGTCAGCAGGCTGAACGCCTTGACGTTGAAGGTGAAGCCGGCCGGGGTCCGCTCGGCCCAGAGCCGGGCGGTGCGCTCGGCCGGCGGCGAGTAGTAGGTGGCGTCGACCTCGACCAGCGGGAACTGCCGCGCGTAGTAGGCCAGCCGCTTCTCCGGTGTGTCGGCCGTCTGCGGGTACCAACCGGAATCCAGCAGGGTCCGGTCGGTCCAGGACGCGGTGCCGACCCTGATCTCGCCCATGGTGGAAGTCCACCTCGTCCCGGACCGACCGGCAACCGCAGCGGATCAGGCCGCCCGACGCTCCCGGGTCTGTTTGCAGGCCACGCAGGTGGTGGCCGACGGGAAGATCTCCAGCCGTTCCACCGGGATGGGCGCGGAGCAGCCCTCGCAGAAGCCGTAGGTGCCCTCCTCAAGGCGGGTCAGGGCGTGTTCGTACTGGGCGCGACGGTCGAGGATGGTCCGCAGCAGGGACTGCGCGGTGTCCCGCTCGGCGGTCTTGGTGCCGCTGTCGGCCTGGTCGTCACCCGCGGTGTCGCCGACCTCGACCAGCCGCAACACCTGGCTCTGCTGCACGGCCTGCTCGTACTCCGCGGACAGCTCGTCGTGCCGGGCCTGCAGGGAGAGTCGGATCTGGTCGATCTCCGCCTGGGATCGGCCCGTGCCGACCGTGTCGTGGACGAGCATGGCTGCCGCCTTTCCTGGGCTTCATCGTCGTCACGGGCGGGGCCGTCCCCACCCGGTCATACCGCCCAGAGGTGACCATCCGGGCGCTGTGAGCCCCGCGAATACCCCCACCTGCCGCGGATCAAACCGGGTCGTCGGCGGATTCCACGATCGCCGGACGGCGGGGGTCGTCGGCCCGGACCACCAGGTCCGCGAAGCTCGCCGGGGCGACCTCCTCGGCGTACCGGGCGAACGCCGGCAGCGTCCACGCCAACTCGGGATCGGTACGCCGGCCCAGCGCGGCGGCGGACAGCTCCAGGTGCACGGTGACGTCGAACGGCAGCCCGCCGCCGAGCAGGAACGCGCCGCTGACCAGGACCACCCCGCCGGGTGGCAGTTCGACGTACGCGGCTCGGCTGGCCCGGTCCACCCGGGCGTCCCACAGCGAGGGCAGCAGCAGCCCGGTGCCGGCCGGGCCCGCCGGGTCCAGCACCTCGCGACGTAGGCCGGCCTCGTCGACCCAGCCCTCGTAGTACGCGTCCGGGTCGGTCCGGCCCCGTTCCAGGCGGACCGAGGCGGGACGCAGGAAGTCCTCGGCCCGTACGTGCAGCACCGGACGGCCACCGGCGCGTAGCGGGTCGACCAGGGCGGCGGCCAGCTCGTCCGGGCCGGCGGCGGGGGCGCCGTCCAGCGCGACCCGTAACCGCCCGGCGGGCGTGGCGCCGACGAGCCGCTCGACCAGATCGGCGACCAGTCGCTGCGGTGAGATGGGACGGACGCGCATCCGACCATCGTGCCGGGTGGCCGGGCGACGGTCGCGACGACCCGGTCCGCGAGCCTGCGCCCGGAGTTGTCGGCGGGCGGTGACCCGGGACGGGTCAGCCGGTGCGGTCGAGGGTGACCCGGGCGTCGTCGGCCAGCCGGTAGCCCACGCCGTAGACGGTGGTGACCAGGGGTACGTCCACCCCGACCTTGCCGCGCAGCCGGCGCACGTGCACGTCCACCGTACGCACGCCCGCGTGCTCGTAGCCCCAGACCGCGTTGAGCAGCTGGAGCCGGGTGAACACCCGCCGGGGGTGCGCCACCAGGTGCAGCAGCAGGTCGAACTCCAGCCGGGTCAGCGGCAGCGCCTCGCCGTCGCGCAGCACCGACCGGGAGGAGGCCAGGATGTGCAGGGTGGGCACGGTCGGGGCGAGCTGCCGCGACGGCGCCCGGCCGGCCGGCACGACCTCGGTGCGACGCTCGGGCACCACCGGGCCGCTGGAGATGGTTCCCTCGCCCCGCTCCAGCATCTCCCGGGCCGCCTCCAGCAACCGGCGCGCGGCCGGGGTCAGCGACTCCTCGCACGCCAGCGGGATGGAGAGGGTGACCGTGAGAACCGGGGCGGCGGTGCTGGTGGGACGCCGCTGACCGCCGGGAGGTCGACCGGGAACCGCGGGTTGGGACGCATGCCATCCTGCGCGCGACGAAGCGGGGCTGACCGACATGGTCCTCCTTGGCTGATCCGGGTATCTCCCCACGGCCCGGGACGCCGCCCAATCGATGCTTCCCGGCGCCCGTGCAAGGGTCAAGGGGCGGCTGCGTTGCATGAATGTGACAATTGACCGACACATCGGAGCCGCCTGCTCGCTCTGCGTACGAGGCCAGATGATTACAGCAGAGTCGCCAAGTTGACCTGATACGGGGGTCACCGTCCGAGTTGCCGACCGTCGCCGTCACGCCTGCGGGACAGCACGGCGCGGCGTGCCCGCGCCGGGACACGCCGCGCCGGACGGCCGGGCTCAGCGTTCGACGGTCACCCGGGCGTCGTCGGCGAGGCGGTACCCGACACCGTGGACGGTGGTCAGCAGCGGCGTGTCGACGCCGAGCTTGGCGCGCAGCCGGCGGACGTGCACGTCGACGGTGCGGGCCACCGCGTGGTCGTAGCCCCAGACGGAGTTGAGCAGCTGGAGCCGGGTGAACACCCGGCGGGGCCGTTCGGCCAGGAAGAGCAGCAGGTCGTACTCGATGCGGGTCAGCGGGACGTCCCTGTCGCCCTGGCGCACCGTCCGCGGCCCGGTGAGGATGCGTACCGCCCGGGGGTCCTGCTCCGCCTCGGGGCGGTCGGCAAGGTCGTGCGACAGCTGCCCCTCGCCCGACTCGGCGAGCTCGCCCAACAGCTCCAGCAGGCGGGTCAGCCGGGGGCTCACCGACCCCGAGCCGAGCTCGACGGTGATGGTCAGGGTCGGCGCGGTGCGCTGCCGCACCAGCCGGGTGCGGTTGGTGCGGCCGGGCGGGTGCTTGCGGGGGCTGATGGCGACGACGGACATGGTGGCCTCCTGGGGACTACCGCCACGCCGGGTGGGGCGTGGCGGTCAGCGGGACGCCCGGCCGGCGGTCGCCGGGGGCGCGAGGACGGACGGGCGGGACGGCGGAGTGGGACCGAGTACGGGCAGGCCGGCGATCCGCCAGGCGGCGAAGCCGCCGATCACGTCGGTGGCCCGGAACAGCCCGATCTCCTGCAACGCGGCGGCGGCCAGCGACGAGGTGTAGCCCTCCTGGCAGAGGACCACCACGGGCAGGTCGTAGCCGACCGCCTGGGGCAGCCGGGCCGGGCAACGCGGGTCGAAGCGCCACTCCAGCACGTTGCGCTCGACGGCGAGCGAGCCCGGCACGGTGCCGTGCGCGGCGCGCTGGGCGGCGGGCCGGATGTCGACCAGCAGGGCACCGGCCCGGTACGCCAGATGCGCCTGCTCGGGGTCGAGCCGGTCGAGCCGGGTCCGGGCGGCGGCCAGGATCTCGTCGATCCCCCGGGAGCCCGGGGGCGGCACTGGTGCCGGACAGTGGGCGGCGGCGGGGTCGGTCTGCGACATCATCGGTTCCTTCCGGAAGGTTCGGGCGGCACGCCGGGCGCCGGCTCGGCGGGGCACGCAGCTGTGGCCTGGCAAGATCACCATGCCACGCCGGCCTCGGCCACGTCGGCGACAAGCAGCCGACCGCCCGCGAGGTGGTAGCGGGTCATCCGGCGCAGTGCCGGACGGTAGACGTGGACGCTGACCGCCGGCTCGACGTGCCGGTTGGTCACCACGTGCACGTGCCGCACACCGAACCGGCGGCCGGAGCCGGCGGCGAGCAGGTGCGGACGCAGCCGGCCACCGCTGACCGTCTCCTCGGTGAGGACGCCGGCGGCGACCAGGAAGGCGCCGGAGGAGCCGCCGTGGTCGTGCAGGTCGGTGCCCTGGCCGGGCAGCCAGCTCAGCGCCCACACCTCGTGCCCGTCGGCCACGGCGAGCCGGGCGTACCACCTGCTGGCGGGGTCGAAGCGCAGGGGCACCGGCCAGCTGGCCGGGTCGGCGGCCCACCGCCGGGCGACGGCGAGCAGGTCCGGCTCGGTGACGGACGCGGCAGACATGAGTTCCTCACGATGGTCAACGGCTGGTGTCCCCGCCAGTTTAGGCGGTAAAGCCTATAGGTTTAGTAGGTAATCCTACATGCTGGGACGCCCCGAATCGGGCGAGATCGACTGCGGTCGCGAGCGGCGTCCCGCCGCCAACTAACCTGATCCGGTGACCGAGGAACTCGACGCCGAGACCCTGGAGTTCGCGCACCGGATGTTCGACCTGGCGCGCGACGGCGCGACCACGGAACTGGCCGGGTACGTCGACGCGGGTCTACCGGTCAACCTGACCAACGAGAAGGGCGACAGCCTGCTGATCCTGGCGGCGTACCACGCCCACCCGGAGACCGTCGCCGCGCTGCTGGCCCGGGGCGCCGACTACTCCCGCGTCAACGACAGGGGGCAGACGGCGCTGGCCGCGGCGGTGTTCCGCAGCAGCGGCGAGGCGGTACGCGCGCTGCTCACCGCCGGCGCCGACCCCGCCGGCGGCAACCCGTCCGCGATGGACACCGCCGAGTTCTTCGACCTGCCCGAGATGCTCACGCTGCTGCGCGGCGCCTGAGCACCGGGCCTCCCGTCACCGCTCGGCCTCGATGAGGAAGCGTCGGGCGTGGGCGACGAACGGGCCCTCGGCCCGGATGCGCTCGTGTAGTCGGGCCAGCGCCGGGCGGTGCGCCGCCACGGTGAACCCGGGTACGGTCCAGACCACCTTGCGCAGGAACCAGACCACCGCGCCGATGTCGTGGAAGACGGTCCGCAGCGTCGCCTCCCGCAGGCGCACCACGGTCAGACCGGCCGAGCCGGCGGCGGCGACCGCCTGCGCCGGGTGCCGATGCGCCGGGGGCGGCAACGGCCCCAGGATCGCCTCGCTGAGTTCGCGTACGGTCCCCGGCCCGATCTGCTGGGACAGGAACGTCCCGCCCGGCCGCAACACCCGGGCGACCTCCGGCCAGTCGGTGCGGACCGGGTGCCGGCTGACCACCAGGTCGAAGGCGGCGTCCCGGAACGGCAGCGGCGCGTCGGCGGTCACCGCCAGCACGCTCGCCCCGAGCGGGCGCAGGTTGGCCCGGGCCACCGGCACGTTCGGCGGCCACGCCTCGGTCGCGACCAGCAGCCGGGGCGGACAGGACACCTCGGCGAGGACCTCTCCCCCACCGGTGTCGACGTCCAGCGCCGCATCGGCCGCCGCCATCCGCGCCGCCACCAGGCGGGCGTACCCCCAGGGTGGACGCTCCTCGGTGGCCCGGCCGGCGAGCCAGTCGAAGGCCCAGCCGTCGACCGGGGCGGCGGCGCCCTCGGCGATCAGTGCCTCGAAGCTCGCGTCCCGCGTCATCGGGTGAGCGTGCCCGGACGGCACCGGACCGGCAACGCGTTTCCGTCGGTGGGCCCGCAAGTCGCGGGCGTCACGGCCGCTGGACGGTGGCGAACATCGAGAGCCGGAACCAGCCCGGCAGGCTCCGCCGGGCGTGCGAGGCCCCCTCGATGCGCATCTGCTGCGCGCGTAGCGCCGTGGCCCAGGCGAGGTCGCCGCGCCAGATCTGGGTCATCACCCGGAGGCTGGCGGAGACGGCGACCGTGACCGGGAAGCCCGGGTCGTCGTCGCAGGCGTCGGCGTCCTCGGGCGTGAGCACCAGCCACCAGGTGCGGTTGGCGGCGGGTGCCTCGGGGAAGGTGAACCGGACCACCGATCGGCCGGGCGGCAGTGCGGCGTGGTCGACGTTGCGCCGCATGTCCCAGAGCAGCAACTTGGGGTCGAGATCCGCGTCACCGAGTTCGCCGACCCACCGGATCCCCCAGGCCCCGAGCGCCTCGATGATCGGGCCGAGTTCCTCGCCCGCCGGAGTGAGCGTGTACCGAATCTCCTGACCGACGGCCACCCGTTGCACAACCCCTGCCGCAGCCAGCCGGCCCAGCCGTTTGGACAACAGGGTGGGCGACATCTGCGGCAGGCCCCGCCGCAGGTCGTTGAAGCGCTGACTGCCCGCGACCAACTCCCGCAGGACCAGCATCGTCCACCGCTCGTCGAGCAGCTCCATCGCCTTGGCGACCGGGCAGAACTGATGGTAGGAGGCCCCCATCAGGGCAGCGTAACCGCACGAAACCGGGCAGTACAGATCGTGTACTCGTGGCCGGCCAACCGTCCCGCCTACCGTCGCCCTAGCTGTCCGCATTGCGTGCCAGCGGACCATCCGCTTGAAGGAGGGCGAGAACGAATGACAGCCGAACTGGATGCGCTGAAGACCCGGCACCGCGCCGTGTGGGCGCTGGGCGACTACCCGACGGTCGCCACCGAACTCATCGCCGAGCTGGGTCAGACACTCGTCGATGCCTGTTCGATCGTCCCGGACGAACGGGTGCTGGACGTCGCGGCCGGAGCGGGCAACGCCGCCATCCCCGCCGCGCTGGCGGGTGCCCGGGTAACCGCCCTGGATCTGACCCCGCAGTTGCTGGCGGCGGGACGCGAGGCCGCCGCCGCCCTCGGCGTGGACGTACGCTGGGCGGAGGGCGACGCCGAAGCACTGCCCTATGCCGACGGCGAGTTCGACGTCGTGTTGTCCTGCGTCGGAGTCATGTTCGCGCCCCACCACCAGGCCAGCGCCGACGAACTGCTCCGGGTGTGCCGGCCCGGCGGACGCGTCGGCCTACTCAACTGGACCCCGGCCGGATTCATCGGCCAACTCTTCGCGACGATGAAGCCGTACGCCGCGCCACCGCCGCCCGGCGTCCAGCCCCCGCCACTGTGGGGCGACCCGGACCACGTCGGTGCCCTGCTCGGCGACCGAGTCGTCGCCGTACATGCCGAACGGCGTACCGTCCGAGTGGACCGGTTCGCCACGCCGGAGCAGTTCCGCGACTACTTCAAGCAGAACTACGGCCCGGTCGTCGCGGCCTACCGCAACCTCGGCGACGATGCCGCGCGGGTCGCCGACTTCGACCGGGACCTCGTCGAGTTGGCCCGGGTCAACGCCGTCGGGCCCGGAAGGCTCACCATGGACTGGGAGTACCTCCTGCTGACCGCACGCCTCGTCGGCTAGGGGCCGGCCGGACGACCTCCACGGTCGGGCCGCCGCCCCGACGCAGAGCGTCGAAGCTGGTGGGCTCGGCGCGGCTGGCCTCGAAATGACGCATGAGCCGCGCGCCGAGCCGTACGCCCACCCCGCCGACGGCGAGCGCGACCAGCTCGGTCACCAGCAGGATCGGTGACGCGCCACGGTTCGGCCCGTCGGCCCGGATCAGGCAGGCGAGCAGGAACAGCCCGGCCATGCCCGCGTTGACGAGGTTGAAGGTGATCGCGGTGTGCCGGGTGCGGTCCGGCGGCACGTCCCACAGGTCGACCATCCCGGCGACCGCGGTCAACGCCGCCGCCACCAGGGCGGCCACCGTCGTCCAGTAGCCGACCTCGCCGAGGAAGGCCGGACCGCCGGCCACGTCGGCGAGGTCGAATATGGTGGCGCAGACGAAGAGCCCGTACGGGAAGGTCACCAGCATCGGTTGGATCGGGTGCCCCTGCACCCGCAGCCGGCTCTGCATCGCGTCCCCCTGGCGTCGGTTGGCCCGTCAGTCCAGGGTGCTACCCGGGTGCCAGCCGGGCGAAACGACCCGCCCGGTCAGTTGTCCCGGGGGCGGGAGACCGTGCTCACCAGCCGCTCGGCCACCTCGCGCAGCGGGATCGACAGCGACGACGCCGCGCTGCGCAGCACGTCGAGCGCGTCCTCCGCGGGGCAGCCGCGCTGCGTCATGATCACGCCGACGGCGTGACCGATCACGCCGTCACCGAGCAGCGAGGCGTCCCGCTCCCCGGCCAGCGCGGCCCGCCGCTCGCGGTCGCGTACGGCCGCCAGCAGCAGGCCGGCATGCTCGGCGAGCAGCATCGCGGTCAACTGGTGGCCGGTGGTCAGCGCGTCGGACTCGCCGGCGTACAGATTGATCGCCCCGATCACCTGGTCGTCGATGTCCACCGGGGCGGAGATCACCCCGCGCACCCCCAGCTCGCGGGCCTGGGGCGTCCAGGCCGGCCAGCGCGGCTCCGCGGCCAGGTCATCCGCGCCGACCATCTCCCGCCGCCGGATCGCGTCCATCGCCGGGGTGTCCGGGCCGTACCGCAGGTCGTCCAGGCCGCCGCGCCGGGCGTCGGAGGCGGCCACGCCGGCCGGTTCGCCGGCCCGCAGCGCGGTGAAGCCGCACCAGCTCACCCCGGCCAGAGCGTCCCGGGTGGTCCGTACCAGCGCGGACAGCGCCTCGTCGAAGTCGTCCAGGGCGATCAGCCCGGCGGTCAGCTCCCGCAGCAGGGCCGCCGTCTCCAGTACGCCGAGAGTTTCCGTCAGCGGTGGAGTGGTCTCCAGGTTCACGCGCTCCCAGCCCCCGTACGCCCGGCCAGCGTCGTCACCTGTCTCCTCCTCGGCTTGCGCCCCGGCTCAGCGGCGGCCCTGACGTCACGGACCCGCCCTACTACCCGCGCCGACAACGGTCGAAACGGCGCAAACCGGGGCCCCTCCCAGGGTACGGGTGCGGCTGGGAGGGGCGTGCCCGGCTTAACCAGACCGTCAACAGGGTCGGCCCTGTTGCCGGACTTTTTCAGCGGGCGCCGGAGCCGGCGAGGCGGCGGCCGACCGAGGCGATCAGCCGGTCCAGCTCGGAGCCGAACGGGTTGTCGTGCACGAGGTACGTCCAGGTCGCGCTCGGGCGGACCAGCTCGGCCTCGTCCGGCTCCCAGTCCTCGTCGAACTCGGTGTCGGTGAAGGTGGCCAGGGTCCGCGCCTCGATCTCCGGAACCAGGTCGGTGAACGCCGGCACCGCGGCCCGGTGGAACTCGTCGAGCGGGTCGAGCCGGCCCAGGGCCCGCAGGTGCACGCCCTCGCGGACCTCGGACAGCTCGGCCAGGTGGGCGGCCCACAGCCGGTCGAGGTGGTAGAGCGCGATCGACCGGGCCACCCGGGCGAGCAGGTCCTCGTCCATCTCGCCGGCCTTCTCCGGCAGCTTGTCCAGCAGCATCAGCGCCGCCACGTCGCTGGTCAGCAGCCGCTCCCGGCGCTCGGCGAGCGCCTTGCGCTGCTGCTCGATGACCACGCTGTAGCGCCAGGTGTTGCGGTGGATCTCGTGGTTGACCCCTTCGGCGACCCGCTGGGCGTGCTCGACGGCGTAGTCCACCTGTGCGTCGGTGACCAGGCCGTCGGCGTTCATCCGGGGCGAGGCCGGCACGGTGTCACCGGCGTGCCGGGCCACCAGGTCGTCCTCCAGGCTGACGAGGAAGACCGACCCACCCGGGTCGCCCTGCCGGCCGGCCCGCCCGCGCAGCTGGTCGTCGACCCGACGGCTGTCGTTGCGACCACTGCCGATCACGAACAGGCCGTCGAGCCCGGCCACCCGGTCCCGGTCGGACTGGTCGCTGCCACCGAGGCGGATGTCCACGCCCCGGCCGGCCATCTGGGTGGAGACGGTCACCGCGCCGTACGCGCCGGCCTCGGCGATGATCGACGCCTCCTCGTCGTCGTTCTTGGCGTTGAGCACCACGCACGGCACGCCGGCCGCGTTGAGCCCGGCCGCCAGCTGCTCGGACTCCTTCACGTCCAGGGTGCCCACCAGCACCGGCCGCCCGTCGGCGTGGCAGCGCTTGATCTCGTCGATCAGCGCCTCCTCCTTCTCCGCCCGGGTGGCGTAGATGCGGTCCGGCTCGTCCACCCGCACGCACGGGGTGTTCGGCGGGATCACCGCGACCTCCAGGCCGAAGAACTCCCGCAGCTGGTCGCCGACCAGCACCGCGGTCGCGGTCATGCCGCACACCTTCGGGTAGAGGCCGACGTACGCCTGCACGGCGATGGTGCCGAGCACCTCGCCCTCGGCCGTGGCGTCCAGCCCCTCCTTGGCCTCGACCGCCGCCTGGAGCCCGTCGGGCCAGCGGCGGCGTTGGGCGACCCGGCCCCGCATCTCGTCGATCAGCTCGACCGTGCCGTCCCGGACGATGTAGTCCACGTCCCGGTGCAGCAGGGCGTGCGCGTGCAGCGCCACGTTCACCGCGGAGAGCTGCTCGACGTTCTCCTCGTCGTACAGGTCGATGCCGAGCTTGGCCTCTACGGCGGCCAGGCCGGCGGAGGTGAACGCCACGCTCCGGCCGTCCTCGGCGACCGTGTAGTGCTTGCCCTTGCGCAGGCCGCGCACCAGTGCGGCGGCGGCGTGCACCGGGTCCTGCTCGCCGGGCACCGAACCGGCGAGGACCATCGGCACCCGGGCCTCGTCGATCAGGATCGAGTCGGCCTCGTCGACGATGGCGGTGCGCAGCGCGGGCTGGACCCGGTCCTCGACGTCGGTGACGAGCTGGTCGCGCAGGAAGTCGAAGCCGGCCTCGCTGACCGAGACGTAGGTCACATCGCAGGCGTACGCGGCGCGCCGCTCCACCGGCGTGGACGCCTCGTTGACCCACCCGACGGTGAGCCCGAGCAGGGTGTAGACCGGCTCCATCCACTGGGCGTCGCGGCGCGCCAGGTAGTCGTTGACGGTGAGCACGTGCACCGGGCCGTTGCCCAGCCGGACGTGCCCGTACGCGGCGATCGCGGCGGTCAGGGTCTTGCCCTCACCGGTGGCCATCTCGGCGACCTTGCCGGACAGCAGCGACATCGCGCCGAGCAGCTGGACGTCGTACGGCCGTTGATCGAGGCCGCGGCGGGCGGCCTCCCGGCCGAGCGCGCAGATTTCCTCATAGCTCGACGCCGCGGCGGCCGCCTCGGTGAGTTCGGCGTCGTCGAGCGCCGACATCTCCTCGGCGCGGGCCTCGATGGCCGGCAGCAGCTTCTCCAGCGGGGCCAGGTCGACCGTGGTCCCCGGGCGCTGGAGGAACCGGCGGAACCTGGTCTTCAACCGTTGCGACACACCCATGAGCGGCAACGGTACGCGACCGGAGGCCGGTTGTGGCGGCCCGGCCGGGATGCCTTCACCCGAGCCGCCTCCGGCGCCCGGTCCGCTCAGCCGGTGAGCACCACCTGGAGCTCCTGGCGGCAGCCGGCGGCCAGGTCGGCGAAGAGGGCCGGGGCCTGGGCGAACGGGACCACCGCCGACACCAGATGGGTACGGATCGCCGCGCCGTCGGCGCGCAGCAGGTCGATCGTCTCGGCGGAGAGCCGCTCCCGGTCCCAGGTCGGCGCGAGCCCCCGGGGCACCCGGCCGATCTGCGCGCAGCGCACCGACAGCCCGTTGTGGTGGAACTCCTCGCCGAGCCGGACCGCGTCCGCGCCGGACTGGTAGAAGGCCAGGTCGATCACGGTGCCCTGGGGGCGCAGCAGGCGCAGCGCCAGGTGCAGCGCCCAGCCCTGCCCCCGGCACTGGAACACCACGTCGGCGCCCCGGTCCCCGGCACCGTGCGGCCAGCGGGTCTTGAGCAGCACGGCCGGGTCGCCGTCGCCCGGGTCGACGGGGTCCAGCCCGAGCGCCCCGGCGACCGCGCGGCGCTGCGGCGTCGGGTCGAGCAGCACCACCGAGGCGGCGCCGTGCCGGCGGGCGAACAGGGCGGTGAGCAGGCCGACCGCCCCCGCACCGACGACCGCCACCCGCCGGCCGCGTACCCCGTCGGCGAGCTCGCGTGCGCCGGCGCCGTACAGGTCGGCGGCGGCGTGCAGCAGCCCGTTCGCGCAGATCGGCCCCAGGTGGGCGACGTAGACGCCGAGCAGCGGGTCGAGGTCCTCGGGCAGCGGCACGAAGCGCTGGGCGACCGGGTCGGCCACCGCGGCGGTGCGGTGGCCGTAGGTCATCGCACCGACCGCGCCGACCGGCACCGCCGGCGTGTCGCTCTCCACCACCCGGGCCACCTGCATGTAGCCGAGGCTCCGGACCGGGTACGGGGTGCTCGCCGCGCCGGGCTGGAACAGGCCGAGGTCGGCGTTCCAGGTGGCGGTGAGGTACGGGTTGGTGCCCTTGACGTAGCTCAGCTCGGTGCCGGCGGAGACCCCGCTGAACAGGGTGTGCACCCGGAAGCCGCCGGCCGGCAGCGGCGGCGGGTCCTGTTCGACCAGCTCCACCCGACCCGGCCCGCTGACCACCAGCACCCGGTCAGCCATCGACGTCCGCCGGGACGCCCTGGATCGGGTGGCGGGCCCGGTCCGGCAGCCGGACGGCGCCACCGGTGCGGACGGACTCGGCCACCGCCAGGGCGAGCCGGTGCGTGCCGAGCGCCTCGGCGTACGGCACCCGCACGTCGTCACCGATGCCGCGTACCGCGTCGATGAACGCCCGGTCGACGGCCGCCCGGGCACCGTCCGGGTCGGCGTCGAAGCGCCGCGGCCCGTCGGCGTCGCACACCACCAGCGCGTCCTCGGTGAGGGTGAGCGCCACCCCGTCGGCCAGGATCTCCACCCCGGCCCGGTGCTTCCAGCCCAGTACGCAGGCGGCGCTGAGGGTGCCCACGGCACCACCGGCGAACCGCAGGGTCGCCGCGGTCACCGAGTCGACGTCGGCTCCGTCGACCGATGGCGGGCTGCCGTCGCCGTACCCGGTCACCTCGGTCACCTCGCCGGCCAGCAGGCGGATCAGGTCCAGCACGTGCGCGGCCTGCTCGACCACCGGACCGCCGGAGCGCTCCCGCCGGGCCCACCAGTCCACCGGCGGGACCCGGTCCAGCCAGACGCCGGTGACCAGGCGCACCGCCCGACCGGCGAGCAGTTCGCGGGCCTGCGCCACGACGTGCAGGTAGCGCCAGTGGTGGCCGACCGCGGTGAGCAGGCCCCGGTCGGCCACCAGGCCGGCGATCCGCTCGGCGGTGGGCAGGTCCACGGCCACCGGCTTCTCCACGAACATCGGCACCCCGGCGGCGACGATCGCCTCCTCGATCGGACCGTGGGCGAACGGCGGCACGCAGACGTACACCGCGTCCGGGCCGGCCGCGAGCAGCTGCTCGATGGCGCCGAAGGACCGGGCCCCGTGCGTCGCGGCCAGGTCGGCCGCCGCCCCCGAGGTCACGTCGACCACGCCGATCAGCTCGACGTCGTCGAACCCGGACAGCACCCCGGCGTGCCGCCGGGCCACCCCGCCGGCTCCCACCAGTCCCACCCGGCACAGCCGCATGCCAACCAGCCTCTCCGCCCCCGCTCCGTCGCGTCTGGGCACCTCCCCCGGCCGCGCGCAACCAAACGTTCATCGCCCCGGAACGTGCCCGGCGCACGGTGCTGATCAAGCTGGGGGGACGGATCCGGTTAGCGTGCGGGGTGCGGGGAAAGCCATCTCCCGGTCTTCCCGCGATCAGGGGGTGCCTGTGCGGAACACTGAATCTCTGGTCTCGCCCGTGGTCGAGGCCTGGGCCACCTATCGGACCACCTCGGCGGCCGACTGGCCGACGCGGCGGTTGCTGCGGGCCAAGGGGGACAGCCGGGTCAGCGTGGTGCTGCCGGCACGCAACGAGGAAGCCACCGTCGGGGCGATCGTGTCGACCATCCGCGAGCACCTGATGGACCGGGTGCCGCTGGTCGACGAGCTGATCGTGGTCGACTCGCGGTCGGAGGACCGGACCGCGCGGGTGGCCCGGGCGGCCGGCGCCGAGGTGGTCAGCCAGGACGAGATGACCCGCGGCCTGCCCCGGCTGACCGGCAAGGGCGACGCGCTGTGGGTCGGGCTGGCCGCGGCGGAGGGCGACGTGGTGGCGTTCGTCGACGCCGACCTGCGGGAGTTCCGTCCGCACTTCGTCACCGGGCTGCTCGGCCCGTTGCTCACCGACCCGTCGGTCGACTTCGTGAAAGGGTTCTACCACCGGCCGCTGGTCAGCACGAGCGGGGTGGAGGCCGACGGCGGCGGGCGGGTGACGGAGCTGATGGCCCGACCGATGCTCAATCTGTTCTGGCCGGAACTGGCCGGTTTCGTGCAACCCCTCGCCGGTGAGTACGCCGGCCGCCGCGACGTGCTGGCGCAGGTGCCGTTCGTCTCCGGCTACGGCGTCGAGACCGCGATGATGATCGACCTGCTCGAACTCGTCGGGCTGGACGCGCTGGCCCAGGTCGACCTGGGCGAACGCAAGCACCGGCACCAGGACACCGCCGCGCTGGGCCGGATGTCCGCCCAGATCATGCTGACCGCCTGGTCCCGGTTGCAGCGGCGGGGCTGGGCGAACCAGGACGTGCTGCCCACCGCCCTGCTGACCCAGTTCCGTCGGGGTGGCTCCGACACGCTGCCGAACCTGGACCGGGAGATCGTGGTCAGCGACGTCTCCGTGGAGGAGCGGCCACCGTTGGCCGAGCTGCGGCACCGGGTGCCCCGCCGGCGGGTGGCCGCGGCGTGACCGGTGGGTCGCCGGAGCCTCCGGCGACCGGGGTACGGGCCGGTCATCGGCTCGCCGACGAGAGGGACGCGACACGATGAGTCTCACCGTCCTGATGAACGCCGGCCCCTGGCTGTCCGTGCCGCCGCCCGGTTACGGCGGGATCGAGAACGTGGTCGCCACCCTGGTGCCCGCGTTGCGCCGCCTCGGCGTCCGGGTGGTGCTCGCCTCGGTGGGCAGCAGCACGCTGCCGGTGGACGAGCGGATCTCGGTCTTCGCCGACGGCCAGTTCGCCGCCCTGCAACGGCCGTACAACCAGGTCTGCGGCATCTCCCAGGCGCACCTGGCCGGCGTGGTCCGCGAGCTGCACGCCCGGGACGACATCGACCTGGTACACGATCACGTGGAGGCGGTCGGCCTGGCCACCCTCACCGCGATGGGCCCGGACGCCCCGCCGGTGCTGCACACCCTGCACTGGGACCTGGCCAAGCATCCAGAGCTCTACGGCGGTCTCGACGGCGGGGACCGGGTCCGGGTCAACGGGGTCTCCGCCGCGCAGCTGGCCCGGGCACCGAAGGCGCTGCGGGAGCACTCGGTCGGGCACGTGCACCTGGCCACCCCGCTGGCGATCGACGCGCACCGGCGCCCCGGCGTGGCCAAGGGCGAACACGTGCTGGTGCTGGGCCGGATCACCCCCGGCAAGGGGCAGGACCTGGCGGCCCGGCTGGCCCAGCGGGTCGGGTTCCCGCTCGTGCTGGCCGGGCCGGTCGGCCCGTACCACCGGCCGGCGGACCTCGCGGCGGCCGGCGACGACGCACGGCTCAACCCGGACGTGCGGTTCTTCCACGACGAGGTGGCCCGGTACGTCGACGGCGACCGGGTGCGGTGGGTCGGCACGGTGGCCGGCCGGGACCGCGACGAGCTCCTGGCCGGGGCCCGGGCCACGCTGTTCCCACTGCGCTGGGAGGAGCCCGGCGGCACGGCGGTGGTGGAGTCGCTGGCGCTGGGCACGCCGGTGGTGGCAATCGCCCGGGGCTGCCTGCCCGAGCTGGTCGAGCACGGCCGCACCGGGCTGCTCACCGCCGACGAGGAGGAACTGGGTGACCTCGTGCTCGCCGCCGACCTGGTGGAGCCCGACGAGTGCCGCCGGGAGGCCGCCGCCCGGTTCACCCCGGCCGTGATGGCCCGACGTTACGTCGCCCTCTACGACCAGTTGCGTCGCCGCAGCACCGCCCCCACGCTCCAGGCGGCATGACCCCCGGTGCCCGGCTGTCGGGGCCGTCACGGTGCGGTTTCGCCGGGTCAGGGCCGGGGTAGTTGGCAGGCTCCGCGAAGCCGGCGAGACGAGGGCGGAGATGACGAGCCGGATCACCTGCCAGGTACGCGACGGGGCACCGATCACCGTCGTACGGCTCGCCGGCGCCCTCGACGTGACCACCATGCGCCAGGTCTACGCGGTCCTGGACCGGTCCCTGGCCGGCCAGCCCGACGCGCTGGTGGTGGACCTGGCCGAGCTGGCCGTGCGGGACCAGCTCGCGCTGTCGGTCTTCGCCGCCGCGGCCCGACGGGCCACCGACTGGCCGGTGGTGCCGATGGTGCTCTCCGCACCGCACCCGGAGGTGGCCGCCGCACTGGCCGGATCGACCGCGTGCCGGTTGGTGCCGGTGCGCCGTACCCGCGCCGAGGCGACCCGGGTCGCGGTCGCCTGGGCCGTGCCCCGGCTGCGGGTACGCCTGGAGCCGGTGGCGACGGCCTGCCGGCGGGCCCGGGAACTGGTCGCCGACGCCTGCGCCCGGTGGAACCTGCCCGAGGCGGTCGGCCCGGCCTCGGTGGTGCTCAGCGAACTGGTCGGCAACGTGGTCCGGCACGCCGGCACCCCGATGCAGGTCACCGTGACGCTGCGCCGGCCGTGGCTGCACCTGACCGTGCTCGACGGCAGCCGGGCGGCGGCCCAGCCCGGCGAGGCGGACCAGCGTGACGAGGGCGGCCGGGGCCTGCTGCTGGTACGTCAGCTGGCCGAGCGCTGGGGCAGCGCGCCGGCCGGCGACGGGAAGGCCGTCTGGGCCACACTACCCGCGAATTGACCGAAATTCCCCCTCTCGCCTGGTTACATGGTCGGCGGGGCGGGTGGCTACGCCCGTCCTTTCCGTCGTCAGCGGGGTGAGACTCATGCCCAAGCGGGTAACCACCGAACCCGGACAGGACCGCGGGCCGGCCATCCTGGCGCCGGCCCGGTTCGGCGGCTACCCCGGCCCGGTACGCAAGCCCGTCCGCGGCGGCACCTTGCTCAAGTTCCTGGCCACCACCGATCACAAGCAGATCGGGCTGCTCTACCTGATGACCTCGTTCGGCTTCTTCCTGGTGGCCGGAATCGAGGCGATGCTGATGCGCGCCGAGCTGGCCCGGCCCGGCCTGCAATTCCTCTCGCCCGAGCAGTACAACCAGCTGTTCACCTCGCACGGCGCGGTGATGCTGCTGCTGTTCGCCACGCCCGCGGCGTTCGGATTCGGCAACTACATCGTGCCGATCCAGATCGGCGCGCCGGACGTGTCGTTCCCCCGGCTGAACGCCCTCGCGTACTGGCTCTACCTGTTCGGTGGGCTGATGGTGATCGGCGGGTTCTTCACCCCGCAGGGTTCGGCCGACTTCGGGTGGACCGCGTACACACCGCTGAGCAACCCGGAGCACTCCCCCGGCGTCGGGGCGAACATGTGGGTGGTCGGCCTGGTGATCTCGGGTCTGGGCACCATCCTCGGTGCGGTCAACCTGATCACCACGATCCTGACCCTGCGCGCGCCCGGCATGACCATGTTCCGGATGCCGATCTTCACCTGGAACATGCTGTTCACCAGCGTGCTGGTGATCCTGGTCTTCCCGCTGCTGGCCGCCGCGCTGCTGGCGCTGAGCGCCGACCGGCTGCTCGGCGCGCAGGTGTTCGAGCCGGCGACCGGCGGGCCGATGCTCTGGCAGCACCTGTTCTGGTTCTTCGGGCACCCCGAGGTCTACATCATCGCGCTGCCGTTCTTCGGCATCATCACCGAGGTCATCCCGGTCTTCTCCCGCAAGCCGATCTTCGGCTACACCGGGCTGGTGCTGGCCACCATCGCGATCACCGTGCTGTCGATGACGGTCTGGGCGCACCACATGTTCGCCACCGGGCAGGTCCTGCTGCCCTTCTTCAGCATCCTCAGCTACCTGATCGCCGTACCCACCGGGGTGAAGTTCTTCAACTGGATCGGCACCCTCTGGAAGGGACAGCTGACCTTCGAGACCCCGATGCTGTTCTCCATCGGGTTCCTGGTGACCTTCCTGCTCGGCGGGCTCACCGGCGTACTGCTGGCCAGCCCGCCGGCAGATTTCCACACCCACGACACCTACTTCGTGGTGGCGCACTTCCACTACGTGGTCTTCGGCACCGTGGTCTTCGCGCTCTTCGCCGGCTTCTACTTCTGGTGGCCGAAGATGACCGGCCGCCTGCTCGACGAGCGGCTCGGCAAGCTGCATTTCTGGACCATGTTCATCGGTTTCCACGGCACCTTCGTGGTGCACCACTGGCTGGGCAACGAGGGGTTCCCCCGGCGGTACGTGGACTACCTGCCGACCGACGGCTTCACCACGCTGAACACGATCTCCAGCATCTTCTCGTTCGTGCTCGGCGCCTCCACCCTGTTCTTCATGTGGAATGCCTGGAAGACCTGGCGGTACGGCGCGCTGGTGACCGTGGACGACCCGTGGGGCTTCGGCAATTCCCTGGAGTGGGCCACCACCTGCCCGCCGCCGCTGCGCAACTTCGACCGGATGCCCCGGATCCGTTCCGAGCGCCCGGCCTTCGACGCCAAGTACGGCCAGCTCGTCGCCGACCTGGGCCGGGACCTTCCACAGCGGACCACCCGGCCACCGCAGGAGTTCCGCGAGGAGCTGCACCGCGAGCCTCACCCGCCCGAGTCGCCCAGCGCCGAGGGCGCGCACGGCGCGCGGGAGGCGGTGGCGTACCAACCCGCGCCGCAGTCCGGCGCCCGCCCGGTGGACGTGCCGGAGCCGGACGAGGTGCGCCGGCCGAGCTTCGAGGAGACCGACGCCCCGGAGGAGCCGGCGCCCGACCGCGAGCAACCCCACGAGCACTGGCGCCACCCCCGCGGTCACCACGAACCCCCGGAGCGCTGACCGGAGCGTACGGGTGGGGCGGCACCGGATCTCGGTGCCGCCCCATCGTCCGCCGTGCCCGCCGTGTCTGTCCTCAGCC
>NZ_POTY01000249.1 GCF_003236315.1 Micromonospora craterilacus | reverse complement strand
CATCCCACCCCGCACCACGCAGAACCGAAGGGAGATCGGCGATGAACGATCTCTTCACCTGGGCCGCGCTGGGCAGCCTCACTGGCGCGAGCGCCGCGACGCTGCTCGCCACGAATGTCATCGGCGGACTGATCGGCCCGAGCGCCGACACGGCCCGCAAGTGGATCGCGCTGGGCATCGCCCTCGCGCTGTCGTACCTCACCGCGGCCTTCGCCACCGACGCGGGCGCCGAGAAGTGGATCATCGCGTTCTTCAACGGCCTGGTCATCTTCTCCGCCGCCCTCGGCATCAACCAGCTGCCACCTGGCAACCGGCAGGCGACGCCGACCCAACTGGCGCAGGGCACCGAGCCCCGCTTCATCCGCTCCTGGGCCTGAAGGGAGCAGCGTCATGGTCTACGGGATCATCAGCGCCGCCGTCCACGTCGTCGCGGGCGCCGTGTTCGGCCTGCTTGCCGGCGGTACCGTCGGGCTGCTCGTCGGCGCGGGCGTCGGCCTGCTCGTCGGTGCCGTCTTCGGCTGGGCGGTCGCCTCGGCTCAGGTCTACTCGTCCGGTCCTCGGGGTGTGTTCCTCTTCGTCGTCGACCACACCTGGAGCCTGCTGAACACCATCGTCGGCGCGATCTACCTCGCGCTGCACCTGGTCTTCGGCCACTCGCTGGATCGGGTCACCTCCCAGCACAGCTGCCGGGTCAACGTGGTCGAGGGGGTCTCCCCCCGCTACGCCACCACCCTCGGCACGGTCTGCGCCGGCTCCAGCAGCGGCATCCAACGGCACGAGGACGTGCACATCTTCCAGGCCCGCCTGCTCGGTCCGCTGTACATCCCGCTGGTCGTGGCCAACTACGTGCTGTTCACCATCGCGCCGGTGTGGCTGCTGTACCACGACCACGCGGGCGCACCGATCAACCGGTTCACCCGGTACTTCGAGATCGGCGTCTACCCGCACGTGTGGAACGAGGCGATCGCGTACCGCATCCAGGGCACGCCGCCGCGATGACCGGACACGGTCCGATCGAGACGGCCACCGCCGAGCTGTCGGCGTGGCTGGCCGGGGCGGCGGGTGCCGCCGTCCCGGTCGGTCCGCCCCGGCCCGACGCCGATCCGGGGCGGTTGACCCTGTGGCCGCTGGAGCTGCGGCCGGCCCGGCAGACCCGGGGCAGCGGCGGCCCGGAACCGTACCGGCTGACCGTCCGTTACCTGCTCGCCGCCGGCGGACCGGACGCCCTCGCCGCGCTGGACCGGGTGCTCGTCGCGGCCACCGCCGCGGGCGGGCACACGCTCGTGCTGGAGGCCGGCGACCCGACGCTGTGGTCGGCGTTCGGGGCGCCGCCGCGGCCGTCGCTGCTGATCGACGTGGCCGTGCAGGTCACCCATCCGAGCCAGCCGGCCGCGCCGGTGCTGCGCCCGCTACAGCTGCGACAACTGGAGATGCTGGCCTTCGACGGGCGCGTCGTCGGCCCGGCCGACCAGCCCCTCGCGGCCATGCGGGTCGAGGTCGTCGGTCAGCCGTACGCGACGCAGACCGACCCGGCGGGCCGGTTCCGGCTCGTCGGCGTGCCGCACGACCCGGAGCACCCGGGCCCGGTCCGGCTCCGGCTCACCGGCCGGGGGCAGGTGCTCACGGCCGAGGTCGACCCGGCCGACCCCGACATCGTCATCGTCTGCGCGCCACCGACCCGCTGACCCGAACCGCACGGGAGGACCGAACCGATGCCCACCTACTTCTCACCCGGCATCTACGTCGAGGAGGTGCCCAGTGGTGCCCGCCCGATCGGACCGGTCGGCACCAGCACCGCGGCCTTCGTCGGCGTCGCACCGGACCGCACCGCCCACCTCGGCGAGGCGCTCGCCGTGAACAACTGGACCGACTTCCTACGGCTGTACGCCGACGGCGACCAGTTGGAGAGCACCCCGCTGGCCCGGGCGGTCTTCGGCTTCCTCGACAACGGCGGCACCCGCTGCTGGGTGGTCAACGTCGGCGAGGGCGGCTCGATCTCCGGCACCGGCCGCCAGCGTGGCGGGCTGAACCTGCTGGAGGCGGTCGACGAGATCTCCATCCTGGCCGCGCCCGGCTTCCACGACCCGGTCTCGCACGAGGCGCTGCTCAGCATGGCCGAGAAGACCCGCACCATGGTCGCCATCTGCGACCCGGCGCCCGACATCGACGACGTCTCCACCCTCACCCGGGTCGCCACGGCCGGCTCCGGCCGGCCCGCGAAGCCGGCCGACGCCGGTGACCCGGACACTCCCGCCGCCGGCGGCGGGGGCGGCCCGGGCGGGGGCGGCGGTGCCGGCCCGGTGTCGCACCGGCCCCGGCAGTCCGACTTCGGTGCCCTCTACTACCCCTGGCTACGGGTACGCGACCCGCTCTCCGGCGAGCTGGTGCTCACCCCGCCGAGCGGGCACATCGCCGGCATCTGGGCCCGCACCGACGCCCTGCGTGGGGTGCACAAGGCGCCGGCCAACGAGCCGGTCCGCGGCGCCGTCGACCTGGGCCGCCTGGTCACCCGCGCCGAGCACGACGTGCTCAACCCCAAGGGAGTCAACGTGATCCGGTTCTTCCCGGGCGAGGGCATCCGGGTCTGGGGCGCGCGCACCCTCGCCGCCGAGGCCAGCGAGTGGCGCTACCTGAACGTCCGCCGGCTCTCCATCGCCATCGAACAGGCCATCGCCAACGGCACCCGCTGGATGGTGTTCGAGCCGAACGACTACACGCTGTGGCGCTCGATCCGCCGGGACATCGGCGCCTTCCTCACCCGGGTGTGGCGCGACGGGGCGCTGCTGGGACGTACGCCCGAGGAGGCGTTCTTCGTCAAGTGCGACGAGGAGACCAACCCGGCGGATGTCCGCGACGCCGGCATGGTGGTCGCCCACATCGGCATCGCCGTGGTCAAGCCCGCGGAGTTCGTGGTGTTCAAGCTGAGCCAGTGGGCCGGCGGCACCGAGACCGAGACGATTGGAGGCTGACATGGCGACCACGGCCACTCCGCAGCCGGGCGCCCCGGTCGACCCGTACCGGGCGTACAACTTCAAACTGCTGGTCAACGGCATCACCAACGGGCACTTCACCGAGGTCAGCGGGCTGGAGGTGAACATTCCCGCGGTGCCGTACCGGGAGCAGGGCAACGACCGGATCCGGATGGTTCCCGGGCAGGTCGAGTACGGGCCGGTCACCCTGCACTTCGGCCTCACCGCCTCCCGCGAGTTGTGGGACTGGGTGCACGCGGTGGCCCGGGGCACGGTCAACCGTCGCAACGTCTCGGTGGTGCTGCTCGACGCGGCCGGCACGGCCGAGGTGCTGCGCTGGAACCTGATCAACGCCTGGCCGACCAACTGGCGGGGCGCCCACCTGAACACCCTCGGCCAGGAGATCGCCATCGCGGCACTGACGCTGCGCTACGAGAGCCTGGAACTGGAGGCCGGTGGTGCCGCGCCGACGCCCGCGTAGCTGGCTCGCCGGCCGGCTCCGGTCCGCGGCGCGCGCCGTGGACCGCATCGCCGGCGTGGTCGACGCCTCCCCCACCGCCGCACCAGCCAGCGCGACGGTCGCCGGACCAACCGGCGGAACGGTCGCCGGGTCGGCCGGGGAGTCGGGTGCCGGGTCGGGTGGTGGCACGGTCGGTGGCGTGGCCGCCGCCGGTGCCGGGGCGTACCGGCGCCCGGGCCAGCCGCCGGAACACTGGCTGCGGGTGGTCGCGGCGCACGCCCCCGGCCTGCTGCGCGACCTCGCCGTCGACGCACCGCCGGGTGATGCCGCGACCGACCCGGACGGCGCTTCATGGCCCGTTTCGCTCGGACACCAGGACCCCGATACCGGCGGGTCGGCGGCCGGCGCGGCCGGGCCGGATCCGTCCGCCCCGCACCACCGGCCGGCGGCACCCTCGGCTGGTACGGGCACCACGTCCCCGGGCGACGCCGACCGGGCCGGCGACACCGGCCCGCTCGACGGCACGTCCGTCTGGTGGGCCACGGCGCGACCGGCAGCCGCCCGGGGGGCACCGGGAACCAGCGGCGACCCGCCCTCCACTCCCCCCTTTGCTCTGCTTCAACCGACGCAACGGTCCCTGTCCGGAGACCGGACGCCGGGCGTTGCGTGGAGTGAAGCAGAGCAAAGGGGCGACGCCGGGGTACCGCGGGTCGGCCCCGGGTCGTCCGGCGGGACGGCGTCGCCCGGGGGTACGCGCCGGCGGCGGGCCGGCACCGCCGGCCGGCCGCCCCTGGTCGCCGCGCCGCCCGGCACGGCTGCCGCCGGCACATCGGACACTCCGGCGGCCGATGACGGACGCCCGGACCGCACCGTGGGCGGGTTCGGGACGGCAGCGCCGGACGGCGGCCGGCCGCGGCCGACCCGGCTGCCGGCGGTGACAGACGAGGCCCTGACCCGGATTCGTCCGCACACCGCGCCAGATTCGCACCCGACGGAGTCGGCTTTCCCCAGGACAGGGCCGGGCCCGCACGGATCGGACCTGCGGTTGGCGGGGACCGGACCAACCGTGTCAGGAACGTCCCCGGCCTGGGCGGGACCCGAATCGGGCCAGGAAACCGGATCGGCGCAGGGAGCCCGATCGACGTGGGGGACCGGATGGGCGCAGGGAACCGGATCGGGGCAGGGAACCGGATCGGCGGCGGGCTTCGGCGGCGGGCCGGGGGCTGGCCCAGCGGGACGGGACCGGTTCGGCGCCGACCCGGACGGGACGTACCCGGGTCCGGGCCGGGCCGGCAGGGACGCCTGGTCCGTCGCCGACCGGTACCGGACGGCCGGCGACGGTCCACCGGGCCTGGACGGCGGGCTGCGGGCGGTCGGGGGCCGGGCCGGCGGCCGGCGGCCGGGCGGCGACGGGTTCCGGTCGGACGGCGGACTTCCGACCGGCGGCCCGCTGCCGGGCGGCGACGGGCTCTGGCCCGGTAGCGGGCTCCCGGCCGGTGCCGGGCGCTGGCCGGACGGCGCGACGGCACCATGGCCGGCCATCGACCCGCCGGGGCGGCCGGGCGGTCGGTGGCGTGGGCCCGACCCGTGGCCGGCCCTGCCCGACGACCGGCCCCTGTGGTCGGTCCCCGACCCGGCCGGTGCCGATTCCGAACACCTGCGCCGGCTGGACCGTGAGCAGGCGGGTGGCTGATGGAACGGGTCGCCTTCCTCATCGACGCCACCGGCGAACGGGTCGACTGCCTGCTCAACCCGGAGACCGTCCAGGTGACCCGGCTGGCCGGGGTGCGGCCTCGGGGCAGCGCCGGCACCCAGCTCACCGGCACCGGCCTGGCCGACGACCCGCTGGTCTTCACCGGCGGCGGGCGCACCGAACTCGTCCTGGACCTGCTCTTCGACACCGACTTCGCCGAGGGTCAGGTGCGCCCCGCCGACGTCCGCGCCCTCACCCGTCCATTGTGGATGCTCGCGGAGAACTCGGCGGTCGAGCACGGCTGGGTGCGTCCGCCGCTGGTACGGCTGGTCTGGGGCAAGACCTGGAACGTGCCCGGGGTGATCATCGCCGTCGCGGAACGGTTCGACGCGTTCACCGCCACCGGTTCGCCGCGCCGCTCCTGGCTGCGGCTCAAGCTGGTCCGGGTCGCCGAGGACACCGACCGGGCCCGGGAGGGCTTCGCCGAGGAACTGGCCGTCGCCCAGACCCCGGCCGTCGCGCCGGGCACGGCCGTGGTCGCCGCCGGCGACGGCACCGCCACCACCGACTCCTCGGGCGTACGCTTCGACCTGCTCGCCCACGACGCGCTCGGCTCGCCGCTGCGCTGGCGGCTGCTGGCCGAGCACAACCGGATCACCGACCCGCTCGCGGTGCCCGCCGGCACCGCCCTTGCCGTGCCGCCGCAACAGGGCCTCGGCACCGGCGTCGCCGCCGGGAGCGGGTCGTGACCGCCGCCGCGCCCCGGGCGCTGACCGTGCTGCTCGCGGGCGACCCGCTGCCCGACGCGCTGACCGGCCGGGTGACGCAGGTGCGGGTGGCCGCCCGGCTGAACCGGCCCACCCAGTGCGAGGTGACGCTGAGCGTCGCCCCCGGCGCGGCGGCGCTGACCGGCCCGGTGCACGTCGGCGCGACCCTGGACGTCCGCCTCGACGGCCAGCCGGAGACGCTGTTCACCGGCGAGGTCACCGCCGTCGAGGTCGAATATGCCGCCGACGGCGCCGCCACCCTGCGGGTCCGGGCGTACGACGCGCTGCACCGGCTGCGCAAGCGGCAGCGGCTGCGGGTGTTCGAGTCGGTGACCGCCGCCGACCTGGCCGCCGAGCTCTGCGCCGACCTCGGGCTGACCGTCGACGCGGAGGACGAAGGACCACGGCTGGACCGGCTGCCGCACCACCGCCCCAGCGATCTCGACCTGCTGCTGGAGGTGACCGGCCGGGCCGGGCTGCACCTGAGCGTCGACGGCGACGTGCTGCGCCTGCTGACGCTCGACGGCCACGGCGCGGCGATCCCCCTCGAACTGGGCCGCGACGTGCACGGCCTGCGGCTGTCGGTCAACTCCGACACCGCCGTCGGGGACAGCGCGGCGCTCGGCTGGCACCCGCAGCGGGCCGAAGCGATCGCCCAGCGCGCCGGCACGCCCCGGTGCGGGCGGGACACGCCGGTAAACCCGGATCCGGCCGACGTCGGCGCGGATGGCACCCGGACCGCGCTAGACCAGCCGGGCCGCAGCGACGACGAGATCGCCGCGCTGGCCCAGGCCCGGCTGGACGCCCGGGCCGCCGCCCTGGTCACCGCCGAGGGAACGGCCGAAGGCGACCCCGCGCTGCGCCCGGGTCGCCGGATCCGCCTGACCGGCGTGGCCGAGGCGGTGGCGGGCACATACGTGCTCACCGAGGTGGTGCACATCCTCGACGCCAACGGGCACCTGAGCCGCTTCTCCACCGCACCGCCGCCAGCACCACCGGCCGGGCCGCCCGCCCCGGCCGTGGTCACCCTGGGCACGGTCACCGACGTGGCGGACCCGGACGGGTTGGGCCGGGTACGGGTGGAACTGCCGGCGTACGGCGGGGCAGACGCCGGCTGGCTGGCGGTGCTCTGCCCGGGGGCGGGCCGAGGCAAGGGACTGGTGGCGCTGCCCGATCCGCAGGACAGCGTGCTGGTGGCGCTGCCCGGCGGCGAACCAGCCTCCGGCGTCGTGCTCGGCTCGCTGTTCGGCACGGTCGAGCCGTACGACACCGGGGTGGACGACGGGCGGGCCCGGCGCTGGTCGCTGCGGACCGCCGGCGGGCAGCAGGTGGTGGTCGACGACGTGGCGCGCAGCCTGAGGCTGAGCACCGACGCCGGCAGCTGGCTGGAGCTGACCCCGCAGCTGGCCACCCTGCACGCCGCCAGCGATCTGGTGCTCTCCGCACCGGGCCGGGCGATGGTGGTCCGCGCCCGCAGCATCGACTTCCTGCACGCCGAGGCGGCCGAGGACGCGGAGACCGCCGCCGAGCGGGCCCGCAGCCTGGCCCGCGCCCACCACGAAGGAGGCGGCTGATGCGCTGGATCCACCGCGACTCGGTGATCAGGTGCAGCCACGACGGCCGGGTCCGCAACCAGGCGTCGCAACAGTGGGTGACCCTGGCCGGCGTGCCGGTGCTGGTCGCCGACGACCCGTTGGGCCGGGAGATCGTCGCCTGCCCGAACTACGGCGCCACGGTCAAGCCGTGTACGAAGACCCAGCCGGTACGGGTCGGCTACAGCGACTGGGTACGCGTCGACGGCCAGCGGATCGTGCTGTCGCACCTGGAGGGCTTCACCGACGGCAGCCCGCCCGGCCAGTTCAAGTACCGGGTGCGCGACCCCCGGCAGCGGTTCGTGGGGGCCGACCGGTGAGGGCCATCCGGTTCGTCGGCGCCGGCTTCGACCCCGGTCAGGGCGGCGGGCTCGCGCTGACCGCGGCCGGCGGGCTGGCCATGACCGACGGCGACGAGACGGTACGCCAGGCGCTGTTCCTGCTGCTGTCCACCACGCCGGGCGAGCGGCTGATGCGACCCGGGTACGGCTCACGCCTGCACCGGCTGGTCTTCGCCCCGAACGACGACACCACCGCCGGCCTGGCCATCCACTACGTCCGCGCGGCCATCGCCCGGTGGGAGCCCCGGATCGACGTGCTCGACGTGGACGCCGGGCCGGACCCGGACGACCCGTGGCGCCTGGTGATCCGGCTGGACTACCGGATCCGGGCCAGCCTCACCCCAGGTCAGCTGGTCTTCTCGGTCGACCTGCTGCCCGCCGACGACGATCCGCCCACCGGGCCGACGACCGGCCCCGGCACCGAGACAGAGGAGGGGCGATGACCCTGCCCGTGCCGCACCTGGACGACCGGACCTTCCTCGACCTGGTCACCGAGGCCCGGGAGCGGATCCGGCAGTCCTGCCCGGGCTGGACCGACCTGTCCGCGCACGACCCGGGCATCGCGCTGCTGGAGGCGTTCGCGCACCTCACCGAGGTGATGATCTACCGGCTGAACCAGCTGCCGGAGAAGGCGTACGTCTCCTTCCTGAACCTGCTCGGGGTGACCCGGCACGCCCCGTCGGCGGCCTGGGCGGACGTGCGCTTCACCCGGACCGGCGCCGACGACACGCCGCTGCGGATCCCGGCCGGCACCCGGGTGGCCGCGGCCCGCGGAGCCGACCCGCGACCGGTCGTCTTCGTCACCTGCGAACCGGCGCTGCTGGCCGCCGGGCAGCGCGAGGCGACCGTGCGGATGCACCACTGTGAGCCGGTCGAGGCGGAACTGCTGGGCGTGGGCACCGGCGCGCCGGGGCAGGTGCTGCGCGCCGAACGGGCGCCACTGGCGCGTACCGCCGAATCGCTCGACCTGCTGCTCGGCGTCGAGGTGCCGGCCGGGTCGGTGGAGCTGGGCGCGGCGGCCCGGGAACACGAGGGACGCACCTTCGAGATCTGGCGGGCGGTGGACAGCTTCGCCGGCCTCGGCCCGCAGGACAAGGCGTACCTGGTGGACCGCTGCTCGGGCACGGTGACCTTCGCCCCGGCGCTGGACCTGCGGGCGCCCGGCGGTGATCCGACCGACGGATCGCTGTCCTTCGGGGACGGCGCGGTCGCGGCGGTGCCGCCGGCCGGGCGGCAGGTGCGGCTCTGGTACCGCGCCGGTGGCGGGCCGGCCGGCAACGTGGCGGCAGGCACCCTGACCAGCCTGCGTGACCCGCTGCCCGGGGTGAAGGTGGTCAACCCGCTGCCGGCGGCCGGCGGGCGGGAGATGGAGGCGATGGAGTCGGTGCTGCTGCGCGGACCGTACGCCTTCTTCGCCCAGCAGCGCGCGGTGACCGCCCGGGACTTCGAGGTGCTGGCCACCGCCTCCGGCGGGGTGACCCGGGCCCGCGCGTTCACCCGGGCCGCCGTGTACAGCTTCGCCCGTCCCGGCGAGGTGGAGGTGGTGCTGGTGCCGCACGTGCCGGCCGACGCCCGGCCCGGCGGCCAGCTGCCGGTGGAGGTGCTGCGCGAGCACGAGGTGGAGGAGGCCCGGCTGCGGGTCGAGGCGGACCTGGAGCGGCGTCGCTCGCTGGGTGCCACCTGCCGGGCGAGCTGGGCGCGGTACAAGGCGGTGTCGATCCGGGCCCGGGTGGTGGTGCGCCGGGAGGAGGACGTCGACGCGGTCCGCCGGCGCATCCACGACCGGCTGCACCAGACGCTGAGCCCGCTGCCCACCGCGCTCAACCCGGCCGGCTGGGCGTTCGGCGAGCCGCTGCGCGCCTCCAACGTGTACCGGCTGCTGGAGCATGCCGAGCCGGGGGTGCGTTACGTCGAGTCGGTGCGGTTCGTGGTCGACGAGGCACCGGACAACCAGGTGCGGACCCTCGCCGCCGACCAGTACCAGCCGCGCACCTGGTACGCCGGCAGCGGCCCGGTGCTGTTCCGCTCCACCAACGCCGGGGCCGGCTGGGAACCGGCGGGGCGGTTCGACGGGGAGACCGTGCAGCGGGTGGCGCCCGCCGGGGTCGCTTCGATGACGAACGAGGCGAAGTCGTTCGTCGCGGCGTACCGGACCGAGGCCGAACGGTCGGTCCTTCTGGACGAGCTGGGCCACATCCACGCCGCGGGCCAACAG
>NZ_POTY01000248.1 GCF_003236315.1 Micromonospora craterilacus | reverse complement strand
GGCGATGGGGGCCACCGGGGCGACCGCCTCGGCCGATGTCGCCGACGCCGTGCTCAGCGTCGACCGGCTCGACCCGCTCGCCGACGCCGTCGAGGTGGCCCGGTACGCCCGCCGGATCGCCGTGCAGAGCGCCACCGTGGGGATGGGCCTGGCGGTCCTCGCGATGGGGTTCGCGGCGGCCGGCTGGCTGCCACCGGTGGCCGGGGCGTTCCTGCAGGAGGGGATCGACGTGCTGGTGATCCTCAACGCGCTGCGCGCGCTCGGCGGCGGCCCGCGCGGGGCCGCGCCGAGCTGACCGACCGGGCCGGCCCTCAACGTTCCCGGATCACCGCCACCGGGCAGTGCGCGTGCTGGATGAGCTGCTGGCTGACCGAGCCGAGCAGCATGCCGCGCAGCCCGCCACGGCCCCGGGTGCCGACCACCACCAGTTGTGCGGTGCGGCTGGCGTCGATGAGCAGGCCGGCGGGGGCGGCGGCGGCCGTCTCGACGGTCACCTCGACGTCGGGGAAGGTGTTCTGCCAGCGGCGCAGCGGCTCGTCCAGTTCGGCGGTGTGTTCGGCGCCCGCAGCGTCGCGGGCCTGCTCGCCGGTGAGGTGCCACTGTTCGCGTCGTGGCTGCCAGGCCCGCACCACGTGCAGCGGCACCCGGCGCAGGGCCGCCTGCTCGAAGGCGAAACCGAGGGCCACCAGGGAGTGCTCGGAGCCGTCGACACCGGCCGCGATGTGCCCGGCCCGGGCGGCGTCGGCCGTGTCGGCGCGGACCACCACCACCGGGCAGTGCGCGTGCGCGGTGACACTGACGGCGGTCGAGCCGGCGAGCAGACCGGCGAAGCCGCCGTGCCCGCGGCTGCCCAGCACCAGCAGGCCGGCCTGTGTCGAGCTCTCCTCCAGCACCAGGGCGGGCGGGCCGTCGAGCACCTCGCCCCGGACGGTCAGGTCGGGATGGGCGGCGGCGGCGTCGGCCGCCGCCTTGCCGACCAGCTCCTCGACCTGCTGTCGGGCGCGCTCGTCCGGCCACATCCCCGGCGTCACGCCGGGCCCGACCCAGCCGGCCACGGTGAGCCACTCGAAGACGTAGGCCAGCCGGACCGTCCGGCCGTCGCGGCGGGCCTGATCCAGCGCCCAGCCCAGGGCCGTCGCCGCGTCCGGCGAGCCGTCGTAGCCCACCAGGATCTCCGCGCTCATGCCGGCACTCCGCTTCGCTGCGTGCCGGCATCCGGCACCGAGGCACTGAGCTGATGATTCACTCGCTGACGCTCGCTCATGACAGCGCCTCCTCAGTTGATCTGGTCGGTGGGGCGGACCCAGCGCCACTCGGCCACCCGGGGGTCGTCCTCGCCGTACCGGCGGGTGTAGTCGCGGCAGGCCTGGCGGGCGTCGCTCATCTCCTGCCGCAGGTGCGCCGCGCGGGCGGCCAGCCCGGGCACCCGGTCGATCACGTCGATCACGAGGTGGAAGCGGTCCAGGTCGTTGAGCATCACCATGTCGAACGGCGTGGTGGTGGTGCCCTCCTCCTTGTAGCCGCGTACGTGCAGGTTGCGGTGGTTGGTGCGGCGGTAGGTGAGCCGGTGGATCAGCCACGGGTAGCCGTGGTACGCGAAGATGATCGGCTTGTCGCGGGTGAACAGCGTGTCGAACTCGGAGTCCGGCAGGCCGTGCGGGTGCTCGCTGGACGGTTGGAGCCGCATCAGGTCGACCACGTTGATCAGCCGTACCTTCAGCTCGGGCAGGTGCTGGCGCAGCAGTTCCGCCGCCGCGAGGGTCTCCAGCGTCGGTACGTCTCCGGCGCAGGCCAGGACGACGTCCGTCTCGTTGCCGTCGTCGGTGCTGGCCCAGTCCCAGATGCCCACCCCGCGCCGGCAGTGCTGGATGGCCTCGTCCATGGTCAGCCAGTTCGGTGCGGCCTGCTTGCCGGCCACCACCACGTTGATGTAGTGCCGGCTGCGCAGGCAGTGGTCCATGGTGGAGAGCAGGGTGTTCGCGTCCGGGGGCAGGTAGACCCGGACGACCTCGGCCTTCTTGTTCATCACGTGGTCGATGAAGCCCGGGTCCTGGTGTGAGAAGCCGTTGTGGTCCTGCCGCCAGACGTGGCTGGAGAGCAGGTAGTTCAGCGAGGCCAGCGGCTGCCGCCAGGGGATGCCCCGGGTCACCTTCAGCCACTTGGCGTGCTGGTTGACCATCGAGTCGACGATGTGGATGAACGCCTCGTAGCTGGTGAAGATGCCGTGCCGGCCGGTCAGCAGGTAGCCCTCCAGCCAGCCCTGGCACAGGTGCTCGGAGAGGACCTCCATCACCCGCCCGTCGGGGGAGAGATGGTTGTCGTCGGGGACCGTACGGGCCATCCAGGCCCGGTCGGTGACCTCGAAGGCCGCCTGGAGCCGGTTGGAGGCGACCTCGTCGGGGCCGAAGAGGCGGAAGGTCTGCGGGTTGGCGGCGATCACGTCGCGGACCCACTTGCCGAGTTCACCGGTGGCGCTGGTGACCGTCGCACCGGGGTGGGGCACCTCGACGGCGTAGCCGCGGAAGTCCGGCAGATCCAGGTCGCGCAGCACCAGCCCGCCGTTGGCGATCGGGTTCGCGCTCATCCGCCGGTCGCCCCGCGGCGGCAGCGCGGTCAGCTCGGCGACCGGGGCGCCGGTCGCGTCGAACAGTTCCTCCGGCCGGTAGCTGCGCAGCCAGCGTTCCAGTTCGGCCAGGTGCGCCGGGTTGGTGCGGACGTCGGCCACCGGCACCTGGTGGGCGTGGTAGGTCCCCTCGACCTGCTTGCCGTCGACGATGCGCGGGCCGGTCCAGCCTTTCGGGGTGCGCAGGATGATCATCGGCCACCGGGGGCGCGTCACGGCCGCACCCGAGCGGGCCTGGCGCTGGATCGCGGCGATTTCGTCGAGCACCCGGTCGAGGGTGGCGGCGAGCGCCTCGTGCACGGCGGCCGGTTCGTCGCCGGCGACCACGTACGGCTGGTACCCGTAGCCGCGCATGAGGTCGAGCAGGTCGGACTCGGGGATCCGGTCCAGCACGGTCGGGTTGGCGATCTTGTATCCGTTGAGGTGCAGGATGGGCAGCACCGCGCCGTCGCGGGCGGGGTTCAGGAACACGTTGGACAGCCAGCTGCCGGCGAGCGGCCCGGTCTCCGCCTCGCCGTCGCCGATGACGCAGGTGACCAGCAGGTCCGGGTTGTCGAAGGCCGCGCCGTAGGCGTGGCTGAGTGCGTACCCCAGCTCGCCGCCCTCGTGGATCGAACCCGGCACCTCCGCCGCGACATGGCTCGGGATGCCGCCGGGGAAGGAGAACTGCCGGAACAGCCGGGTCATACCGGCCTCGTCACGGCCGGTGTTGTGGTACTGCTCGCTCCAGGTGTCCTCGAGCCAGGTGTTCGCGACGATCGCCGGGCCGCCGTGGCCGGGGCCGGTGACGAAGATGGCCGACATATCACGGGCGACGATGACCCGGTTCAGGTGGGCGTAGATCAGGTTCAGGCCGGGGGAGGTGCCCCAGTGCCCCAGCAGGCGGGGCTTGACGTGTTCGGCGGCCAGCGGTTCGCGCAGCAGGGGGTTGTCCAGCAGGTAGATCTGCCCGACCGTCAGGTAGTTCGCCGCCCGCCAGTAGGCGTCCAGCCGGCGCAACTCGTCATCGGTCAGGGTGCTCTGCAGGTCTAGGGCGGTGTCCATACTGGTTGAGCCTCTCGCGGGTCGGTGGATCCTGCATTCGCAACGCGCGGTTTCCTGTCTCAGCTTCGCCGGATCGGCGGGCGTGGATCAGGGCCGTTGGTCCCGCCCACCCGGGTGTCACGACCCGTCCCCTGGCGGGCCGGTCGCGCCGCGTACCACGATCACCGGCGACGGGGCGTGGTAGAGCAACGACTGGCTGACCGCGCCGAGCATGCCGCGCCACGGCTCGTCGCCCCGGGCGGCGACCACCGTCAGCTGTGCCGAGCGCGACTGTTCGACCAGCACGTCGCCCGGCTCGCCCCGGATGACGTGGCACTCGACCGCGGTGTCCGGTCGACCGGCGTGCTGGCCGGACACCAGGGCGTGGAGCCGGCCGGTGGTCTCCTGGATCGCCGCGTCGGTCTCGACCACCCACACCGCCAGCAGCCGCGACCGGTGCCGGCCGGCGCAGGCGAGCGCCCAGCCCAGCGCGATCTCGGCGGGCGCCGAGCCGTCCACCCCGACCAGCACCGGGCCCTGTGGTGGCGGGTCCTGCCGGGCGACCAGGACCGGGCACTCGGCGCGGGCGGCCACCTGCAGGGTGGGGCTGTCGGCCGGGATGCAGCTGTCGCAGTGGGCCATTCCGCCGTCGCCGACGGCCACCAGGAAGGCCGAGTCGGACTTGCGGACGAGGACGGCGACGGGGGAGCCCTCGACGATCTCGGTGGTGACCGCAACGTTCGGCTCGCTCTGATTGGCCGCGGCGGTGGCCTGGTCGAGCAGCTGCTCGGCGTCGGCCCGGGAACGGGTGAGCGCTGGCGCGTCGGGTGGGGCCCAGTTGAAGGCGTGCAGCAGGTGCAGCCGGCGGCCGTGGGCGGCGGCCACCCGGGCGGCGAGCCGGGCCACCGGCAGGGAGCCTTCGGGACCGACGCCGACGAGCACCGGCGCGTCGCTGGCTGCGGCCATCCGACATCACCCCCGCAGCTGTCGCGCCCGGCCTGCGTCTGAGGCTAGTCGCGCTGGTACGGCCCGGGGGCCTGATCGTGCCACTCGTGTCAACAAAGGTTGACGGCAGCGCGGTTGTCAATGTAAGTTGACAGCATGAGTCAGGCGACGGAACTCGCGGCCGCGGCCGGCAGCACCGACCCCCGGGTCGGCCTGCGCGCGGTCCGCGCACTGCGCCGGCTGCTCGAACGGCTTGAGGTGGTCCAGGTGGACAACGCCCGACGGCAGGGCTGGTCCTGGCAGGAGATCGCCGATGCGCTCGAGGTCAGCCGGCAGGCGGTCCACAAGAAGCACGCCGGGCGACCGGCGGTCGGATCCTCCTGGGAGGCGTGATGTTCGAACGGTTCACCGACCGCGCCCGCGCGGTGGTGCGACAGGCCCGCGACGAGGCCCGGGCCGAGGGCCAGCGCCCGGTCGGCACCGAGCACCTGCTGCTCGCCATCCTCGCCGACGGTGACGGCCTGGCGGTCCGGGTGCTCCGCGACGCCGGCGTCACCGCCGACGAGCTGCGGCAACGCATCCGCCGGCACACCGAGACCGGCGGCAGCGGCCTGGCCGAGGCCGACGCCGCCGCGCTACGCGAGATCGGCATCGACCTGGCCGCCATCGTGGCCCGGGTCGAGGAGTCCTTCGGCCCGGACGCGCTGCGCGAGGCCGTGCCGGCGCCGCGCCGCCGCTGGGGCCGCCGGCGGCCGGTCGGCGGCCCGTTCTCCGCCCGCGCCAAGAAAGTGCTGGAACTGTCCCTGCGCGAGGCGTTGCGGCTGCACCACAAGCACATCGGCACCGAGCACATCCTGCTCGGCCTGCTGCGCGAGGGCAACGGGCTCGCCGCCCTGGTGCTCACCGAGGCCGGGGCCGACCTGGCCGACACGCGCCGCCGGGTGGAGGCCGCCCTGCGCGCCGCCGCCTGACCGCGAGGCTGCCCGCTGCCCGCTGCCCGAGCCACAGTCCTGCGTGCACGCCGGCACCGTCTGACGCGTGCCGACCGGAACCGGCCCGCAGTGGACCGGCGCCGAGTCGCCGAACCCGGCAACCTGCTGCACACTGGCGCGGTGGAGACGGGACGGCAGGCGTGGCCACCGCGCAGCGCGGTGGTGGTCAACCCGGCCAAGGTGGCCGACCCCGACACCTTGCGCCGCACCGTCGGCGACACGCTCACCGCCGCCGGCTGGCCCGAGCCGTTGTGGTTCGACACCACCGTCGACGATCCCGGCCGGGGCCAGACCGAACAGGCCGTCGCCGCCGGCGTCGACGTGGTCTTCGCCTGCGGCGGCGACGGCACCGTGATGGCCTGCGTCGGCGCCCTGGCCGGCACCGAGGTGGCGCTCGCCGTGCTGCCCCAGGGCACCGGCAACCTGCTCGCCGCCAACCTGGGACTGTCCGACGACCTGACCGCCGGGTTGGCGGTGGCCATCGAGCGCGGACGGCGGCTGCTCGACGTCGGCGAGGTGGACGGGCAGCACTTCGCGGTGATGGCCGGCATGGGCTTCGACGCCCAGATGCTGGCCGCCACGAGCGAGACCACCAAGCGGCGGATCGGTTGGCCGGCGTACGTCGCCGGGGCCGCCCGGCAACTGCTGGACCGGCCGATGACGGTGCGGATCCGGCTGGACGACCAGCCGCCGCTACGCCGCCGGGCCCGATCGGTGCTGGTCGCCAACGTCGGCCGGCTCCAGGGCGGGGTACGCCTGCTCACCGACGCCGAGCCCGACGACGGCTACCTCGACGTCGCCGTGCTCAACCCGCGTACGCTGCGGCACTGGCTCCTTCTCGCCTGGGCGGTGCTGCGTCGGCGCGAGCGCGTGCCGCGGATGGAGGTGTTCCGCGCCCGCCGCGTGGAGATCACCAGCAACCGGGCCCAGCCCCGCGAGCTGGACGGCGACCTGATCGAACCCGGGCACACCCTGCGGGTGCAGATCCGTCGCCGGGCGCTGTGGCTGTGCGTACCGGGGCCGGAACGGGCGCCCGACCTGGCCGACGACGCATCAGCCGCCGCCGAGCGCCTGGTCGAAGAGGGCCCCACCACCCACCGGTGACTCCCGGCCAACGCCGCTGACCAAGGGAGTCTGCGTCGGGATCTGCTGATCGAACCGCCGGGGGCGTTTGTGGGGCGGAGTTAGCGTGTCGGGCGTGATCGACAACCCGCCGCCCGCTCGGGACGCCAGTTCGGCGGGTGTCGCGTCGTCGCCGGTGGCGTTCGTCGCGCGCGGGATCGCGCTGGTGGTGGTGCTGCCGGTGCGGCTGGCCTGGGAGGTGCTGGCGGCCGCCGGTCGGGCGCTGCACCGCTGGGTGCTCGCCCCGGCGATCCGGTTCGTGGACCGCTGGCTGCTGCCGCCGCTCGGCTGGTTGCTGCGCCACCTGGTCTGGATTCCGCTGGTCTGGTCGGCCCGCGCCGGGTGGTGGCTGTGTCGGACGCTGGTCTGGTTGCCGCTGACCTGGCTGTGGCGCGGGCTGGTCTGGCTGTGGCGCAGCACCCTGTGGCCACCGTTGCGGTGGTGCGGGCGGGGCCTGGGCCGGCTGCTGCGGTGGTGCGGCCGGGGGCTGGCGTGGCTGGTGCGGACCCTGCTCCTGGTGCCGCTGTACTACCTGCTGTGGGTGCCGCTGGCCTGGCTGGTCCGGGTGCTCACCCCGGCCGGACGGCTGGTGCTGGACACGTTGGGCCGGTGGCTCTCCGTGCTGGCCGGCCTGGCGGTCGCCGCGCTCGGGTGGGCCTGGCGGGTGGCCGGCCGGGTGCTGTGGTGGTGCTGGGTGCTCACCCTGCGCCCGGTGCTGCGGGCGGCGAGGTGGGTGTGGGCGCGCACCGTGGTGCCGGTGGGCCGGGCGGTCCGGGCTGTCTGGCGGGTCACCGTCACGCCCACCGCCCGCTGGCTGCGACGCAGCGTCCTCGACCCGGCCCGGCAGGCCACCCGCGAGGTGCTCACCGCGCTCGGTCTGCGTCGCTGACCGTCAGACGAGCAGGTTGAGCAGGACGGTCAGGACGATCGAGGCGACGATCGAGAAGAGGATCATCAGGAGGCAGCCGAGGCCGCCGCCGGCGGGCCGGATCTCCGTGTTGCCGATGCGCATGAGGCAATCACCTCCCGCCCGCTCACAGCTCGCGTAGCCGGGGCAGCAGCTGCTCCTGCGCCCAGTCCAGGAACATCGGCTGCCGGTCGCCGCCGATCTGGATCAGCGCCACATGGGTGAACCCGGCGTCGACGTACTTCTTGAACGCCGCCATGTGCCGGTCCACGTCCGGCCCGCAGGAGATCGCCTGCGCCACGTCCTCCTCGCGGACGGTCTGCGAGGCGGCCTCGAACGATTCCGTGCCGGGCAGCTCGGCGTTGACCTTCCAGCCCAGCCCGAACCAGCGGAACTGGTCGTGGGCGATCTTGCGGCACTCGGCCTCGTCGGGGCCGTAGCAGATGGCGATCTGCCCGTAGCGGGGCCGGCCCGCGCCGCCGGCCGCCTCGTAGATCGCCACGAGGTGCGGGTCCGGCTCGGTGGAGACCATGGCGTCGGCGTACTCGGCGGCGAGGGTGGCCGACTGCCGGCCAGACGCGGCCACCGCCATCGGCACCGGCTGGTCCGGCCGGTCCCACACGTACGCGTCCGGCACGTCGTAGTGGTTGCCGGAGAAGGTCAACGTCTCTCCGTTGAGCAGCGGCCGGATGATCTGCAACGCCTCCTCGAACATCTCGTGCCGCTGCTGCACGTGCGGCCAGCCGCCGACCACGTGCTCGTTGAGGTTCTCCCCGGCACCGAGACCCAGGGTGAACCGGCCGTCGGAGAGAACCCCGATCGTGGCGGCCTTCTGCGCCACCACCGCCGGGTGGTATCGGCGGATCGGGCAGGTCACGAAGGACATCAGCGCCGCGCGGGAGGTGGCGTGCGCGACCGCGCCGAGCACCGACCAGGCGTACGGCGAGTGCCCCTGCGACTCCAGCCAGGGGTAGTAGTGGTCGGACATGACGAGGTGGTCGAAGCCGGCCGCCTCGGCCCGGACCGCGTGGTCGACGAGCTGCTTCGGTCCGGCCTGCTCGCACATCAGGGTGTAGCCGATGTTGACCATCGCGTCTCCTTCCGGGGCGGGCGGACCGTTCCGGATACCCCGGTCCGGTTCGGTCAACCATCGACGGTGCTTGACGCTTTCAGACACCCTGCCTACCGTTGTCCTGAACCGGTTCAGATGCCGGCGTGGTGCACATCCTGTGGTGGGGATGTCCGCCCCCGTGATGGCTCGGGTTCGCACGGGCCGTCACGGGTCGGCGGCGACCGCTGGGCGTACTGAACCGGTTGCTTTAGACGTGCCATCGGCCTACGCTGATGCCTGCCTCGCCGGGCCCCGGGCAGCGGTTGTCGGGCTGCAGCCGCCACACCTGCCACTCACCGCACCCCCCACCTGGGCACGGGGGAGAAACCTCCTGCGAGGAACGCCATGAGAAAACTGTTCGCGGGCGTCGGCGCCATCCTGCTGGCGACGGTCGCCGCAGTGTTCGCCTTCGGTCCGTCGGCACACGCCGCCACCGGGTTCACGGTCAGCGGCGGCAAGCTCTACGACGCCAACGGCAACGAGTTCATCATGCGCGGGGTCAACCACGCGCACACCTGGTACACGAACCAGACCAGCTCCTTCGCCAACGTCAAGGCCCTCGGCGCGAACACCGTCCGGGTGGTGCTGTCCAGCGGCGACCGGTGGACCCGCAACAGCGCCGACGATGTGGCCAACGTGATCCAGCTGTGCAGGACCAACCGGCTGATCTGCGTACTCGAGGTGCACGACACCACCGGGTACGGCGAGCAGAGCGGCGCGGTCACGCTGAACCGCGCGGTCGACTACTGGCTCAGCATCGCCAGCGCGCTCAACGGCCAGGAACGGTACGTGATCGTCAACATCGGCAACGAGCCGTACGGCAACCAGAACTACTCGTCCTGGGCCACCGACACGGCCAACGCCATCCGGCGGCTGCGCACCGGCGGCATCGGACACACGATCATGGTGGACGGCCCCAACTGGGGCCAGGACTGGTCCTTCACCATGCGCGACAACGCCACGACGGTCTTCACCGCCGACACGGCCCGCAACACCGTCTTCTCCATCCATATGTACGGCGTCTTCAACACCGCCGCCAAGGTCAGCGACTACCTGGGCCGCTTCCGCAGCGCCGGGCTGCCCATCGTGGTCGGCGAGTTCGGGCACTACCACTCCGACGGCGACCCCGACGAGGACGCCATCCTCGCCTACAGCCAGGCCAACGGCATCGGCTGGCTGGGCTGGTCGTGGAGCGGCAACGGCGGTGGCGTGGAGTATCTCGACCTGGCCACCAACTTCAACCCCAACCAGTTGACCAGCTGGGGCCAGCGACTGTTCAACGGGGCCAACGGCATCCGGCAGACCTCGCGGGAGGCCAGCGTCTTCGGGAGCACCCCGCCCAC
>NZ_POTY01000247.1 GCF_003236315.1 Micromonospora craterilacus | reverse complement strand
GGACGCTGGAAGACGCTACGCCACACGACCGCCAGCCCCCGCCGAATCGGCGACATCATCGCCGCAGCCCTGCACCTGACCCATTTCGAGTACAAGTACCTACCGCAAAGTCGTTGAGATCACTTTAATGACCCACGTCATACACTCGATCAACCTGTGATGGCTTTCGTGGAGCGGCGGCTATCGGGTAGGCGGTGAGGGTGGACCAGTGGCCATCGGCCGGCTTTGTACCTGCGGCGCCGATCGCGGTGGGCAGGGCTTGCAGGGTGTCGACGAGGCGGTCGACGTGTTTGCCGCTCATGCGGGCGGCGGAGCGGGTCAGCCGGTTGCGCATGCGCCACCCCGGGTCGTTGCCACGGCCGCGGCGACCGCGGTGGGTCAGGGTGATGCGGCGGCGGACCTCGGTGACGGCACGGGTTGGCCAGTTGCACGACGTGGAATGCGTCGACGACCAGCAGTGCGTGGGGCAGTATCTTCCGGATTGCGGACTTGAACACGGTGCACATGCCGATCGCTACCGCTCTACAAGATCCGGGGCGGTTCACCCTGGGTAGCCAGCATAGAGAAGATCCTGACCACAGGGCTTGGCTACCGCCGCATGCACGCGGACGTGGAGGCACCTGAGGCGTCCTCAAAATGAGTCGCAAGAGGGAGCGGGCGGAATCGATTGATCTCGCCCGCTCCCTAATGCATAGCCCAGCAACCCGATCCCGCGCAGCGAGCGAGCAAGGCTGCATCGGGCGCGCCCAACGTCAGGCTACGGGGTGATCATTCCCTTTGCGGCGGCCAGGGTGTAGTTCTCCCCAAAAACGTTGAGCTCGTGGACTCCGACCTTGACGTTTTCGGTCGTACCCAGGATCTTCAGCCTGACTGCGTGCGTCAGCACTCGGTCGAAGGTGACGTAGTCAGCGGTGTACGCGGTGGTGTTCGTGCTCCTGTCGACCAGCGGCCGCCACGTGTTTGTCGCGATGTCCTTGTACTCCAGCGTGTACTGCACGGCGTTGTCCTTTGTGAACGCGCGCCCGAGTTCCTTCCACTGGATCTGCGCGGCGGAGATGTAGAAGACAGTCCCGAAGCCCCGAATGTACGTGGGCGCGGTATCGCTGTCAGACGGCTCCCACCACGTGGATAGAGATCGATCACCACCGTAGTACGGGTTGCGCCCGGGAGCGTAGCTGCTTGCCCAGTATGCCTGGCTGTTGGTGGCCACATTGTAGAGCCCGACGTCGTCCCTGCCCGAAATCTTCTTCCCCGGGGCCAGCTGCGGCGTGTTGGACAACTCGCAATCGATTGCTCCCTGTTGCGGACCATTGGGAATCACGTTGCAGACGTCCATTCCCAGTCGCCGCTCGAAGAACTCCTCGTATGCGATGACGTAGGTGTAGAAGAACACCAGGTTGCCGGATTTGTCGATGACGAAACTGCCGTGCCCGGCATTCGGATACACCGCACTGGGGTGGTTGTTACCGTAGCCGATCGGGTTCCGCTGCGTGGCTTTGAACCCTGACAGCGGCGATTTCGACGTCATCACCCCCGTCGCGTACGTGGTGAACTCAGTCCCACCCGACGCGACCGAAAGGTAGTACGTCTTCCCCACCTTGAACAGCTGTGAACCCTCCACGTACCCATGCGTGTAGGTCGCCTTGTTGTCACCGATGTGCTGCCACTCCTGGCGCGGGTCGAAAGTCCAGACCACGACCGGGTCGGTGACGAGCTGCCGAGGATTGTTCGCGTCGAGTTCGACGCCCATGATCGGTGAGCCGATGTTATACGTCAAGTACAGCCGACCGTCCGTGTCAAGGAAGAACTGCACGTCGCCGACGCTCAGGATCTGGCCGTTCGGGCGCAGGAAATTCCCCATGCTGGTCCACGGCCCCACGGGTGAGTCCGCTTGATAGACCGGCGTGTTGTTGCCAGCCATGTAGAACTTGGCGCCGATCTGCACGACGGTTGGTGCGACCACGCCCAGGTTCATCTGATGGGGCGTCCACGTGAGGTAGTCGGTAGTGGACCAGACAGTACGGTTGTTGTTCGGCGCGTTCTGCATGGCACCGGATGCGTAGAGATAGATGGTCCCGCCGACGTTCAGCGCGGACCAGTCCGCCCCGGTGCGGGCCGAGTTCTCCGAAATCCTGGTGAAGCCGACGGTGGACCGGCCCGCGAGGGTCCGGCCGGAGGCTGCCGTCCACGTCTCGAGGTTCAAGCTCAGTGGAATTTGCGATGCGTTTGCAACATTCGCGTCCGTGGGCGGCATCGTCCCTACGATGTTGCGCACCGCCATCCCGGGCAGATTGATCGGGTTCACGTACGTCTGCGCCATGTCGACACCAGTCAGCGGCACCTTGGCGGACGGGGTTTGGGGTCCGACGCCCTGCCCCCCCGGCTGCGCGGGCTTCTCGGCCGAGGCTGGCACGGTCTGGGTCAGTTGGCCCACCCCTACTCCTACCGCGAGAGCGAGGCCAATAGCCGCTATGAAAGGTCGGCGTCCCTTTTCGGTGGTCCTCTCAATAGCCATCAGGTTCCTTGCCTTCCGTCTGGGCTTCATGAGCGCTAACAACGGCTGGAATGTCTGATTTCCGGTGTAACCGGCCTGGCCTGGTTGGTTGGTGGCGCTGGGGTGATGGGGCCTTCGAGGGGTGCTCAGAAGGGGTTGAGGGCAGGCTTCCAGCGCGCTGCCCATCTCGCTCGGCCACGTCCGGCGAGTCCAGTAAACGGGCACCGCTGTTAGCGCTAACAACGTTGCGGTGATGTTAACGTTTTCATCTGGAGTGTGTCAAGAGCGTCAATGCCGTGTGAACTAAGCTGATCATGTCGTTGGGCTGGGTGTGTGTGGTGGTTGCGGCATGACGACCTCTGGCGGCCCCCCGGCCCGCGCCGTCTGGGAGTTCGGTGTCCAGGAAGGTCGACACGGAGCAGGCCCAACGCGTGATGCTGAACGGCCACGACTGGCGAGGAGACCTCGCCGCCCTTCACAAGCAGTTCCACCACTGGCCCATAGCAGGCCTGAAGGAACTGGCGGCGGCAACGCGCGACGGTGTGATCATTGAGCCATTTTCATCGTGACGGTGCAGGTCACGGCAGGTGGAACCCGGGCGCGCCAGTGTCACGGCGCCCGCCGCGTCGGCTGCGAAAATCGCTGTCCGGTTGCCGGAGCCCACTGGTAGAAAGCCGGAGTGCAAATGATTTTGACGTTCTCTGATCATCTGCGGCTCATTGACGAACGGTCGACCGCCTTCCGCGCTGCGGTCGCCGCAGCGCCCAGCCTCGACGTGCCGGTTCTGACCAGCGATCCGCATGCCTCTCCCGGGCGGACGCTGTTCGAGCTCGTGCAACACGTGGGCATGGCCCGCCGCAGATCAGCCGCCGTCGTCGCCGCAGGGCCTGCAGACGCGTCCCCAGAAAAGTCGGCTTGGGACGACGGCACGGGTGCGCCTCGGGAACGCGAGGCACTGCTGACCTGGTGGACCGAGTCCATCGAGCAACTGACGAGCACGCTGCGCGAGGCCGGCCCGGATCGCGGTTGTTGGACGTGGTGGGACGATTCGCCGTCACCACAAACCTCCGGCGCATGGGCGCGACGCCAGGTCCCCGAGATCGCGGTGTACACGTACGACGCCCAGCTCACCGTGGGTGCCCCGCAGCCGCTACCAGACGAGGTCGCCCTCGATGGTTTCGACGACTGCCAGTTCACCCTCTGCGCAACGACGGTCGCCTGGCCACACCAGCCCGCCGTCGTCGATTACCACGCCACCGAGGGCCGCTCCTGGCGCCTCCGGCTGTCGGACGACGGGGCACGGGTCACCCGCCTCGGCGAGCCCGCTGCCGGCGAGGCCCCGGACACGGCCGACGCCTCCGCCCAGGGCACGGCCAGTGACCTCGTCCTGATGTTCTACGGCCGCATACCGCTGGATTCCCTGAAGCTCGAAGGCGACCGTCGCATCTTCGATCAGCTGATCGCCTGGGACCCGTCCCTGTAACAACGATCCCATTTAGCCTGCGTAGGCCGGTTCTCGATGTGGTGCAGAACCAGGATCGCCTGCAGGATCGCGGCCGGGCGGTGTCGGCGAGGGACTGAGCCCTTTCATCCTGAGTAGCGGCTGGTCTCGACGCGGTGCAGGACGAGGATGGCCTGCACGATCGCGGTCGCGCGGCGGGGACAGCATCGCAGCTTGGTCAGGAGTTTCCAGGTCTTGAGCGTGGCGATGGCGCGCTCGCCGCGGGCGCGGACACGGGCATGTGTGCGGTTGACGGCCTTCTGCCTGCGGGACAGCTTCGGCCGGTAGCGGTGGCGCTTGAACGGCGTGCGCACACTCCCGCCGGCTCCTTGGTAGCCCTTGTCCGCGAACGTCATCACGTCGGCGCTGCTCAGCGCGTCGATGATGCCGTGTACGCGGGCGGCGCTCAGGTCATGAATGGCGCCGGGCAGCGCAGCCGATGCCCAGACCAGGCGACCCGCAGCGTCCGCGATGACCTGCACGTTCACGCCGTGCCGCTTGTGCTTTCCCGAGTAGTAGGGCCTCTGGTCGGCGACCCGGTCGATCGGGATCAGCGTGCCGTCGAGGATCGCGTATGCCAGCTTGCGGATGCGGTCCATCGCGGTAGCCAGATCGTCGGCCGCCGCGGCGAGCAGGTCGAAAGCTTCGCGGACGTAGCGCCAGGCGGTGGTGACGCCAATGCCGAACCCGGCTGCGAGGCGGGTGTAGGTGTCGCCGTTGCGCAGGTGGGCGAGGGTGAGCAGGGCTTGCCGACCGGGGTCCAGACGCCGCCACCGGGATCGACGCTGCCGACGGTGGCCGCGGATGCACTCGGCGAGGTGGCTCAGGGTTCGACTGGACAGCGGAATCGTGGCGGGGTAAGACAGCACGGCGAGACTCCCGGTCGGGGCATCGGCTCACAGACTGCTGTCTTACCTGGAGCCTCGCCCTCATCGATCTCCGGGTTACCCACACCCGCCGCGACCAGCACGATCGCGATGAAAAGGGCTCATTGAGGCGTTGTCATCGTGATTGGCCTGGGCACGCAGGCATGGAGAGGCTGTGTCGACGTAGGACGAGGCTCCCGGTAAGACAGCAGTCGACCAAGAACTGTGAGGGCTGCTGTCAAGAGCAGGCTTCGATGATTCGCCAAAGTTGGCCGGCTATGTAGCGTTTCAGGCTGCGGCTGATCTCGCGTGGTGTCCGGCCTTCGGCGGTGCGGCGGGCGATGTAGTCCTTGGTGGGCTGGTGGCATCGCTGGCGGGATTTGGCGATGGTGTGGATGGCAGCGTTGAGCGTGCGGTCACCACCGTGATTGAGCCGGTGGCGGACGGTGCGGCCGGAGCTGGCGGGGACCGGGTTGACGCCGGCGATCCAGGCGAAGGCGGCCTCGCCGCGGACTCGGCCGGGGTGGGAGCAGGCGCTGAGGGTGGCGGTGACGGGGTCGATGCCGGGTTGGTCGACTTGCGCGGGGCGACGGTCCGCCCCGACGCCGGCGGACAGTGGACCCCGCGAGGCGCCCGACGGGCGCCTCGCGGGGGCGGTGATGATCTACCCAGAAACAGCTTGGCTTAGCAGCGTCGAGCAACAGTTCAACCGCGCACACAACCGGCTCCGCGCCGTCGGTGCCCACGGCAACAGCCTGCTCAAGACCACCTTCAAAGCACTTCGCAACGTCAGCCTGTGCCCATGGACGTTCGGCGACGTCGTCGACGCAGCCCTGGTTGTTCTCCACACCGACTACTACCCACGAACCATCTGAAACGGCCTCGGGAAAGCCGATGGCGTCAGTGAACGATGCGAGCTAGCGCCACCGGTAATCACATGCGATAGTAGGGGCTCCAGTCATTCCGGTCGTCCTCCAATTGGACTTGCCAGATGTCGCCGCGGCCCCACATGTTCCAGTAGTTCGATTCTCCGTTGTGATTGACCACGATCCACGTGTAACCGCCGTCGTAGAACCAGATCCTGGCATAGAGCGGATTCCAAGCGCCGTTGCTCCCGCTGTTGCGAAGCCAGATCCAGGAGTCCGCACCATTATAGGGGCAGTTGTCCACCTGGACAATGTTTCCCTTCCAGGACCACGTCTTCTCCCAACCGCAACCGGCTGTGGCCGGCGAGGCGGGAAGGGCCGCCGAAACTGCGCCGACCGCGACGGCGGCGACGACGGCGACGACGGCTTTGACTCGCAGGAGGTTTCTTTGCACCCACGCCTTCACGGATCCTCCAAGATGTCGCAATTCCTATCGACACTGGTACTACGTTGACCCGAGGGAGTCGGTTCGACCGAGGGCGCCAAAATCTTGACGAGAGCCATGCCAGCTCAACGAGGTGGGACTGCAAAAGATCGACTCTGGCATAGAACGTGATCCCGCAGATGTCGCTGTTCATGCACCAGGTGGTTGATCAACGGTCGGCCTTGCGGGCCACGGCCCGATTAGCAGCGATTGCGATTAAGTGCCCGGATTGGTGGTGCCATCAACCGAGCTCGACGGCGCCGCCCCGGGCCGCGAGGTTCCGTACGCCGGCCCGCACCTGCGCGGAGCCCCCGGGTGCGAGGGTCGCCCTGACCGGCGCGGGCCCCCGGTTCGGCGCCCTCGGAAGTGGCGCCTGGGCGACCCGCGCGGCCTTCGACGTGGACGCCGGCGCGCCGCTCCCGCCGGCGTGGACGCCACCACCGTCGCAGCGCTGCCGACGGTCGGGCTCACCGCGTTGCGGGCGCTGCGGTCGGCCGGTCCGATGTCCGGGCGGCGGGTGCTGATCACCGGGGCGTCCGGTGGAGTGGGCCGGGTCGTCGTGCAACTCGCCCGCCGTGGCGGCGCACACGCGCCCGCGGTGGTCGGCGCACCCGATCGGGGCGACGGGCTGGCTGTCCTCGGCGCGGACGAGGTGGTGGTGGGAATCGACGCCGTCGCCGGCGCAGCCGGTGTACGGGTCACGCAGTCTCTGCATCGAGCATGCTGGCGTCCAAGTCGATGGGTGTCCCGGTCGTTGCCTGATACGAGATCCTCAGCTGATACGCCATTTTTGGTAGTCCGCACCGTTGCAATCCCAGGTGCGCAACCACACACCGTTGTCCGTGTTGCCCTCGGTCGCTTCGATGCATCTGCCGGTCCGGACGCTGACCAGGTCTCCGGTGTTGGAGAGCGAGAACGACTGCAGCGTGTTGCCGTCGCAGGCGTCGACCCGGAGAGTGGAGCCCTTCTGGGTCGCGGTCAATTCAAGACACTTATCCAGTACGCGCAATGTGCCGTCCCCGGGAAGCGTGAACATCTGGCCGTCGGCGTCAAAGCATTCCCATACGTAGATCGGCGTGGTGGTGTCCGGGTTTGAGTCGGGGACGATGATGCATTTGCCGGTGGCGAGATTGCGTATCAGGCGATTCTTGACCTTCGGAGTGAGGGGAGTCCTCGCCGCCGTGGTCGGGTTCGGTGCACTGGTCGCCTTCGTGGTCGCCGGCCCGCTCGTGGCGACCGCAGACGCCTTCGTTGTCGCCGGCCCGCTCGTGGTGGTCACGGACGGCGTCGGTGATGCCGTCGAAGGTGTGCTCGGTGTCGGCGTGACGCTAGTGTCCGGCGCGGCCGGTGGAGACGTGGGCGGTGGAGACGTGGGCGGCGTCGATTCGACGCTTCCGGCCGATGCCGCGCGTAGCTTCTTCCAGACAGATGGGGCGCTGAACACTGCGACGACGAGTACCGCCACCGTTGTGACCAGCAGGACGGCGAGCCGTCCCGTGGGTCTGCGCTTGCTGGCGACGGCGTCGGGTGCATCCCAGGCCCGCGGTGCCGTTGATGCCCTGCGGGGTCTCGCGGCGGCGGTCGGCGGCGTGGCGCTCGCCGAAGTCTCGGGGCCGAGCGCCAGGCGCAGCAGGCGTTCGGCTTCGTCGGCGTCGGCGCGCCGGTTGGGGTCCTTGCGGAGGAGCCCGTCGAGCGCGGCGGTCAGCGCGCCCGCCTGTTGTGGGGGCCTCGGAAGTTCGGTCGCGAGGGCCGCGAAGGTTGCGACCGTCGACGAGCGTTGGTAGGGAGTGCGACCCTCGACGATGGTGTACAGGGTGGCGCCGAGTGACCAGAGATCCGCGGCGGGGCCGGGGATCCCGTCGGTGGCGCGTTCCGGAGCGAGGTACGAGGGCGAGCCGACGACGATGCCGCTGTGGGTCATCCGGGGGTCTTCGAACGCGGTGGCGAGACCGAAGTCGGTCAGGACGATTCGACCGTTGTCGGCGAGCAGCACGTTCGCCGGTTTGACGTCACGGTGCAGGATGCCGGCATCGTGTGCGGCGCGGAGAGCGGCGAGGATCCCGAGACCGATCGTGGCGGCGCGAGCCGGGCTGAGCAAACCTTCGTCGGCCACGACCTTGCTGAGCGTCCGCGACGGCACCAGCTCCATGACGATCCAGGGTTCGCCGTCATACAGAACATCGTGGATCCGTACGACATTGGGCTGGTCGATGCGGGCGACCGCCCTGGCTTCTCGCAGCACCCGTTCGCGGAGTTCGTACCGTTCGCTTTCGGACAGGCCGGGCGGAAAAACCAGTTCCTTGACGGCGACATCGCGGCGCAGCGTTTCGTCGCGAGCATGCCAGACGCGGCCCATGCCGCCTGCGCCGAGGAGGCGCACCAGCCGGTACCGACCGGCGACAATGCGAGGTTGCGTTTCGGACACGCAGCGCACGGTACCGGCAACCCTCGGCATGTTTCTATCCGCCCTGCTCGACTATGGACGGACTGGCCGCCACCTGCTGACGCTACTTGTCGTGGTGCGGCGATCGCGCCGAGTGCGGGCGGGGCTGCCCACCGGATGACGTCGATGACTGCCGCTTGAACACCTTCCAGGTCCACGGCGGCCCGGGTCTGACGGGCGCCGGCACCGAGGACCGCGATGATCGGGTCGCAGCCGCCGTCCCGAAGCACCCGGAGGGCCGGCCCGAGAAACACCGGTGCCTTGGGGCCGCCGTAGCGGCGTCCTGCCCAGGCGGCCAGGACCAGTCCGGCGACGCGGGCCGCCGGAGCATCAGCACGGGTCGGGCCACCCAGGGTGACCACCCGTTTCCCTGTCGTACCGGTGTGATCGCGGGAGGATGCGCGCCATCCTGGCGGGTTCCCACGGCCGGCGCGAGGATTCGGCGCCGGCCGTGGGTTCGGTTCAGTCCTTGTGATCGGGGCTGGGGTTCAGGACTCGGGCGAGCCAGTCGGCTTGGGTGCGTCGTGCCGCGGTCGAGACGCGGGTGTGTGGGAACAGTGCGGAGAATCCGTGGAAGCCGCCGGCCCACAGGTGTAGCTCGGCTTGGCCTCCGGCGGCCCAGATTCGGGTCGCGTAGGTGACGTTCTCGTCGCGGAAGACTTCGGCGGTGCCGGCGTCGATGTAGGTGGCGGGTAGGCCGGACAGGTCGTCTGCCAGCGCGGGTGAGATGTAGGGGGAGACGTTGTGGTCGGTGTGTTCGCCGAGGACGCTGCGCCATCCGAATTCGTTCATCTCTCGGGTCCATACGCCGCCGGGTCCGGTGTATTGCTGGCTGGAGGTGGTGTTGTTGCGGTGGTCGAGCATGGGGCATGACAGCAGCTGGGCGGCGATGGTCGGTCCGCCGCGGTCGCGTGCCATGAGCGTGACTCCTGCTGCGAGGCCGCCTCCGGCGCTGGCGCCGGCCACGACGATGCGGGCGGGGTCGATGCCGAGGTCGGTGGCGTTCTCGGCCACCCAGAGCAGGCCGTGGTAGCAGTCGTCGACCAGGGTGGTGCCGGTCGCTTCCGGGGCCAGCCGGTAGTCCACGGTGATTACGACGGCGCCGAACTGGTCGAGCCACTCCAGCGGGATGTCGATGTTCGAGAAGCGGTCGCCCCACATCATTCCGCCGCCGTGGATCCAGTAGACGCAGGGTGCGCCGGCGGCCCGGTCGGTGGGGCTGAGGATGGACAGTGGGATCTGCGTTCCGTCACTGGTGGGGACGGTGACCTCGCGCCGTTCGGCCGCGCGGCCCTGCAGGTGTGTCTCGATCGGTGGTTGTGGGAACTGCCGCAGCAGTCTGATCGTCTCGGGCCCCAGGGGCGGCATGGACGGCAGTTCGGCCAGAGGGACGAGCAGCTCGGGGTCGAGGCCCGGTCGGGGGGAGTTCATCAGGGGTCCTTTCGGTGCTTCGGGGCCGGGGTGGCCGGTGTGGTCGGTGT
>NZ_POTY01000246.1 GCF_003236315.1 Micromonospora craterilacus | reverse complement strand
GGCCCACCCTTGGCGATCAAGCTTCGGTGACGGGCGCGTTGCGGAGGACCGAATCGGGCTCATAGCGGCTAGTGTTAGGTCAGAACGTTCGAGCCCCCCGGGGAGGTGGGACGTGGCACGCAGCGACGACGCGGACTCGCGCGCCGCACGGTGGGAGAAGGAGGCCCACGATCTCTCCACGCAGGTCGCGTTTCTTCAAGAGGAACTCGCCCTGGTGCGGCGCAAGTTGACCGAAAGCCCCCGACACGTCCGGCAGCTCGAAGAGCGGCTGGCCGCCACCCAGGCGCAGTTGGCGCGGCTGACCGAGAACAACGAACGGCTCGTGAGCACCCTGAAGGAAGCTCGCGCGCAGATCGTGACGCTCAAGGAGGAGATCGACCGTCTCGCCCAGCCCCCCAGTGGCTACGGCGTCTTCCTGGCCCGGCACGACGACGGCACCGTCGACGTCTTCACCGGCGGACGCAAGCTGCGGGTGGCCGTCTCCCCCTCGCTGGACGTGGGCGAGCTGCGGCGTGGCCAGGAGGTCCTGCTCAACGACGCGCTCAACATCGTCGACGCGTTCGGCTACGAGCGGGTCGGCGAGGTGGTCATGCTCAAGGAGGTGCTGGCGGGCCCCGACGGTGCCCCGGGTGACCGGGCGCTGGTGGTCTCGCACTCCGACGAGGAGCGGATCGTGCACCTGGCCGAGACCCTGATCGGCAGCGCGATCCGGGCCGGCGACTCGCTCATGATCGAACCGCGGTCGGCGTACGCGTACGAGCGGATTCCCAAGAGCGAGGTCGAGGAGCTGGTCCTGGAGGAGGTGCCGGACGTCGGCTACACCGACATCGGCGGCCTCCACTCGCAGATCGAGCAGATCCGGGACGCGGTGGAACTGCCGTTCCTGCACGCCGACCTGTTCCGGGAGCACCAGCTGCGCCCGCCGAAGGGCATCCTGCTCTACGGCCCGCCCGGTTGCGGCAAGACGCTGATCGCCAAGGCGGTCGCCAACTCGCTGGCGAAGAAGATCGCCGAGCGGCGGGGCGAGGAGAAGCACACCAGCTTCTTCCTCAACATCAAGGGCCCCGAGCTGCTCAACAAGTACGTCGGCGAGACCGAGCGGCACATCCGGCTGATCTTCCAGCGGGCTCGGGAGAAGGCCGGCGAGGGCACCCCGGTCATCGTCTTCTTCGACGAGATGGACTCGGTCTTCCGTACCCGTGGCTCCGGTGTCTCCTCCGACGTGGAGAACACCATCGTTCCGCAGCTGCTCAGCGAGATCGACGGCGTGGAGGGGCTGGAGAACGTCATCGTCATCGGCGCCTCCAACCGGGAGGACATGATCGACCCGGCCATCCTGCGGCCGGGACGACTGGATGTGAAGATCAAGATCGAGCGTCCGGACGCCGAGGCGGCCAAGGACATCTTCTCCAAGTACATCCTCGCCGGGCTGCCGCTGCACCCCGACGACCTGACCGAGCACGGCGGCAGCGCCGATGCCACGGTCGCCGCCATGATCGACGCGGTGGTGCTCCGGATGTACTCGGAGACCGAGGAGAACCGCTTCCTGGAGGTCACCTACGCCAACGGTGACAAGGAGGTCCTCTACTTCAAGGACTTCAACTCCGGCGCGATGATCCAGAACATCGTCGACCGGGGCAAGAAGATGGCCATCAAGGAGTTCCTCACCTCCGGCCGCAAGGGGCTGCGCCTGCAGCACCTGCTCGACGCCTGCGTCGACGAGTTCCGCGAGAACGAGGACCTGCCCAACACCACCAACCCGGACGACTGGGCCCGCATCTCCGGCAAGAAGGGCGAGCGGATCGTCTACATCCGCACGCTCGTCTCCGGCGGCAAGGGCGCCGAGGCCGGCCGCTCCATCGAGACCGCCAGCAACACCGGCCAGTATCTCTGACCGGACGCGCCATCAGGGCCCGTGACGCGATGCGTCACGGGCCCTGCGCGTACACTCCACAGTGGCACGCGAGGGCCGGTCTCTGCCGGTGACTGCGGCCTTTCCGCCTATTTCGCCCAAGGATCCCGCGTGCCCGTCGAGCAGAGCGCAGTCGCGCCGCCGGTCACCTCGACCCCGACCGCCAGCCCCGCCCCGCCGGAGCACCGACCTCGGTGGATCGTCGCGTTGGCCGGGCTGGCCGCGGCCTGGCTCCTGCCGCTCGCCGCGGTCGCCGCCGACGCCCGCTGGCTGCTTCCCCCGCTGGTGCTGCTCGCCACCGCCAGCCTGCTGCGCGGCGGCCGCACCCTGCTGGACCGCCTGCTGCTCGCCACCGTCCTGCTGGTCGGCCTCACCACCGCCGCCGGTCTGCTCTTCGCCGTCTGGCCCTGGGGGATGGCGCCGGTCCCGGTCACCGGCACCGCCCTCACCACCCTCGTGCTGGCCGCCCTGGCCACCGGTCGACGCCCCGCCCTGCCGCGCCCGGCCTGGACCGACCTGTTTCCCGTCCTGGGCACCGCCGCGCTCGTCGGGTACCTCGCCCAGCCTCTGCTGCGCGCCGGCGACCTCGCCGGCCGGCTCACCATCCTCACCCGCGGCGAGGATTACCTGCGCCACCTCAGCCTGGTCGACGTCATCGGCCGGCACGGCGGCTACGTCTTCCTCGATTCGGCCGCCGTCCGCGACCAGTTGCTCTCCCTGCTGGTTCACTACCCGCAGGGTTGGCACCTGCTGGTCGCCCTGCTCGACGGCCACCTCACCCCGGCCGGCACCGCGCCGGGCGGCGCCGACGCGGTGCAGCCCTTCCTCTGGTGGAACATCGCCGGCTTCGGGCTGTTCGTGCTCACCCTGCTCTGGGCCGCCCAGCGCCTGCCCGGCCCGCTGCATCCGCTGAGCCGGGCGGTGCTCACCGTCGTCGTCGGTGCCCTCGTTCTCGGCAGCCAGCTGCCCCGGCTGCTGTGGTCCGGCTACCCCACCGAGACGATCGGGCTGGCCCTCACCGTCGTGCTCGCCGCCATCGTCGCCCGGCCGCTCCCCGCACCCCGAGAACACCTCGTGCTGCTCGGCGTCCTGCTCGTCGGCATCGGCTACACCTACTACCTCTTCCTGCCCGCCGCAGTCGTCCTCGTGCTCGGTGCGCTGCTGGTGCACCGGCGCGCGGTGGTCCGGGCCCGCCGCACCGCGCTGGCCGTCGGACTGGCCACCGTCGCCCTCGCCCCGGTGCCGATCCTGCTCGGCGTGTTCCGCGCCAACCAGACCGAGGCGCTCACCGCCACCGTCGGGCCGGACCTCACCGAGACCTGGCTCGCCCTCGGCGGCCTCGGCGCCCTCGTCGTACCGGCCCTGCTCTGGCACGCCGTACGCATCGGCCGCCGTGACCCCGCCTGGCGACGCTGGCTGTTCGTCCTACTGGTCAGCGGGATTCTCACCGCGGCCGTCGGGCAGGCCAGCGTCGGCCTCGGCGGTGAACTCGGCTACTACTTCAACAAGGCCGGCCACCTCACCACCGTGCTGCTCATCGTGGGCACCGGCGCCGTGGTGCGGCTGCTGCCCGTGCCACGTCGTGGCCGTCCGATCCGTAGCCTCACGGCCGGCCTCACCGCCGTGACCGTGGCCGCCGCCGTCGTGCTGTTCGGCGGCGTCACCGGCTGGCACCGCAGCCTGCTCGTCGTCGGACCGCAGACCTGGGCGCAGCGCTGGGTGCACCAGCAGGTCGACCACCCCAACCGGGCGGCCGTGGTGTGCGATCAGGTCAACCGCGCCTATCCGGCCGTCGACGGGGTCACCACGCTGGTCCTCGACTACGCCAGCACCTACCGCTCCTACCTGGAGAACATCTGCGTCTCGACGTTGCAGGGCACCACCGCACAGACCGAGGCCGCCATCTACGGACTGGTCTTCGCCGAGCCGGGTCGGACCTGGCAGATGCTGCACGCGGTGCCCGGCGAGATCCGGCTGGTCGTCGTCGATCCCGCCGCACGCAGCCGGGTCAAGAAACTGCTGCCCTCGACCCCGGAAGTGCGCGACCGGGTCACCATCGAGACCATGTTCGTCGACCAGCCGCGAGACTGACCGGCGCGACCCGCCAGCTCCGACCGCACCGCCACGCCCCCTGTAGGCCCGACCGCCGACTACGCTCGACATGACGGGGGACCGGTCGGGCAAGCGAAGCGGGTAGGTCGATGAGCGTAAGACGGATCATGGGCACCGAGGTCGAGTACGGCATCTCCGTGCCCGGCCAGGCCGGGGCCAACCCGATGGTCACCTCCTCCCAGGTGGTGAACGCCTACGGCGCCCGCCCGGAACTGAACCGGGGAGGTCGGGCGCGCTGGGACTACGAGGAGGAGTCGCCACTGCGGGACGCCCGAGGCTTCACCTACTCCGGTGCCGCGTACGACCCGGCCGAGGCGCTCGCCGACGAGGATCTCGGGCTGGCCAACGTGATCCTCACCAACGGGGCACGGCTCTACGTCGACCACGCCCACCCCGAATACTCCACCCCGGAGGTGACCAACCCGCGTGACCTAGTCCGCTGGGACAAGGCGGGGGAGCGGGTGATGGCGGAGGCGGCGCGGCGGGCCGCCACCATTCCCGGCACGGCACCGATCCACCTCTACAAGAACAACACCGACAACAAGGGTGCCAGCTACGGCGCGCACGAGAACTACCTGATGCGCCGGCAGACGCCGTTCGCCGACATCGTGGCGTACCTGACCCCGTTCTTCGTGACCCGGCAGATCGTCTGCGGCGCCGGGCGGGTCGGCATTGGCCAGGACGGCGGCCAGAGCGGCTTCCAGATCTCTCAGCGGGCCGACTTCTTCGAGGTCGAGGTCGGTCTGGAGACCACCCTCAAGCGGCCGATCATCAACACCCGCGACGAGCCGCACGCCGACGCGGACAAGTACCGCCGGCTGCACGTCATCATCGGCGACGCCAACCTGTCGGAGATCTCCACCTATCTGAAGGTGGGTGTCACCGCACTGATCCTCACCATGATCGAGGCGAAGGCGCTCGGCTCTGACCTCGGTATCGCCGACCCGGTCGGCGAGCTGCGTGCGGTCAGCCACGACCCGTCCCTGACCCACCGGATGCGGCTGCGCGACGGGCGGCGGTTGACCGCGCTGGACGTGCAGTGGGCGTACCTGGAACGGGTGCGGGCGTTCGTGGACGATCGCTACGGCAGCGACGTCGACGAGCAGACCGCCGACGTGCTGGACCGCTGGGAGGCCGTGTTGGACCGGCTCGGGCGCGACGTCATGCTCTGCGCCGACGAGCTGGACTGGGTGGCCAAGCTGCGGCTGCTGGAGGGCTACCGGGACCGGGAGAAGCTCGGCTGGGGCTCGCACAAGCTCCAGCTGGTCGACCTTCAGTACTCCGACGTACGCCCGGAGAAGGGCCTCTACCACCGGCTGGTCTCCCGCGGCGCGATGAAGACGCTGCTGCCCGACGACGAGACGCGTACCGCGATGACCGAGCCGCCCGAGGACACCCGTGCCTACTTCCGGGGCCGCTGTCTGGCGCAGTACGCCTCCGAGGTGGTCGCCGCCAGCTGGGACTCGGTCATCTTCGACGTCGGCCGTGAGTCGCTGGTGCGGGTGCCGATGATGGAGCCCGAGCGCGGCACCAAGCGGCACGTCGGGGTGCTGTTCGACCGCTGTGCCAGCGCCAAGGATCTGCTGGAGACGCTGACCGGCGGCTGAGCCGGCGGTCGGGCACCGCCCGGCAGGTGACCCGTGCCGAAAGCTGCCGCCGCGCGCCGGTCCTGGTACCGGCGCGCGGCGGGCGATTCGTCGCTCCCGCGAGGTAAGTTCATCGCAGGGAGATCGTGGAGGAGGCAACAGTGGCCACTCGTGACAGCGGCGGTCAGTCGCAGACGGGCAAGTCCCGCCAGGGCGAGGAGATCGAGGACGTCACCGTCGAGGCGAACCCGGAGGTCGCCGAGCGGCACGCCGAGATCACCGAGGACGTGGACGATCTGCTCGACGAGATCGACTCCGTCCTGGAGGAGAACGCCGAAGAGTTCGTGAGGGGATACGTCCAGAAGGGCGGCGAATAGGGCATATGTTCGTTTCACCCCTTGAGGGTGGACGCGGCATGCCCGCAGTGCCAGCACGCACTGCCGCCACCGGTGACCTCGATCCGGAACAAGTGGACCACGATCATCGCACCGGGTGGGTGCGCGGGATAATCTGCTTCAACTGCAACGGTGGTCTTGGCCAGTTCCGTGACAGTCCAACGAGGCTGGCCAGGGCCATCACGTACCTGAGAGGAACCACGTGGCAGCGGGTTTTGATCCATCCGGGCGTCTACCAGATGTGTTCACCAACGCGGGGACGTCCTCCTTCACCTCGTTCCTGAGCAAGGTGGCCCCCGAGATGCTGCCCGGCCGACGGCCGCTGCCTCCGGGCCTGGCCGCCGACCTGGCCCCGCACGCCACCACGATCGTGGCCATCTCCACCGCTGGCGGCGTGGTGATGGCCGGCGACCGGCGGGCCACCATGGGCAACCTGATCGCCCAGCGGGACATCGAGAAGGTGCACCCGGCCGATGCGTACTCGCTGGTGGGCATCGCCGGCACCGCCGGCATCGGCATCGAGCTGATGCGACTGTTCCAGGTGGAGCTGGAGCACTACGAGAAGATCGAGGGCGCCATGCTCTCCCTCGACGCCAAGGCCAACCGGCTCGCCGCGATGGTGCGGGGCAACCTCGGCGCGGCGATGCAGGGGTTGGCCGTGATCCCGCTGTTCGCCGGCTTCGACCTCGCCGCGAAGGACCCGGCGCGGGCCGGGCGGATCTTCAGCTTCGACGTCACCGGTGGCCCGTACGAGGAGACCGGCTACGACGCGATCGGCTCTGGCTCGCTGTTCGCCAAGTCGGCGCTGAAGAAGCGGTTCCGGGCCGGGCTGTCCGTCGACGACGCGGTGCGGCTGGCGGTGGAGGCGCTCTACGACGCCGCCGACGACGACACCGCGACCGGTGGGCCCGACCTGAGCCGGCGGATCTTCCCGGTGGTGATGACCGCGACGGCGGAGGGGACGTACCGGCTGACCGACGCGGAGACGGCCGCGATCGGCGAGAGCGTGGTCGCCGGCCGGATGGAGAACCCGGGCGGCTGAGCCGCCCCGCCCGCACCTGACCACAGTTCCCCAGCACAGCGCCCAAAGGAGAGCCGCCGCCGTGGCCATGCAGTTCTACGCCTCGCCCGAACAGATCATGCGCGACCGTTCCGAGATGGCCCGCAAGGGCATCGCCCGGGGGCGCAGCGCGGTGGTCCTGAGCTACGCCGGCGGGGTCCTCTTCGTCGCGGAGAACCTCTCCAGCACCCTGCACAAGGTCAGCGAGATCTACGACCGGATCGGCTTCGCCGCGGTCGGCCGGTACAACGAGTTCGAGAACCTGCGCCGGGCCGGGGTGCGGATGGCCGACCTGAACGGCCTGAGCTACGACCGGCGGGACGTCACCGGTCTGGCGTTGGCCAACGCGTTCGCGCAGACCCTCGGCGCCATCTTCACCGAGCAGTCGAAGCCGTTCGAGGTGGAGATCTGCGTGGCCGAGGTGGGTGCGACGCCCGAGGACGACGCGCTGTACCGCCTCACCTACGACGGGTCGGTCAACGACGAGCCGGGCCGGATGGCGATGGGTGGCCAGGCCGACGCCATCGCCGGGGTGCTCAAGTCGCACCACCGGCCGGACATGTCACTCGGTGAGGCGGTGAGGGTGGCGGTGCAGGCGCTGGGCAGTGTCGGCGGGGAGGGCGGTGCCGCCCGGACGATCGCCGCCAATCAGTTGGAGGTGGCGATCCTGGACCGCAGCCGGGTGGGTCGTACCTTCCGGCGGATCACCGGGGCGGCACTGACCGCGCTGCTCGACGGCGGCGCGGCGGGTGAGGCGGAGGCGGAGGGCGACCGGGCGAAGACCCCGACCACGCCGACCGAGGAGGCGCACAAGCCGGCCACCTCGGCCGGCTCCGCCGACCTGGAGGACAAGCCGGGCGACAAGCCCGAGGCCTGACCTCCCCGCCGTCCGGGTTCGACGGTCCGGGAGCCATCCGGCGCCCGACAGCTGCTGCTGTCGGGCGCCGCGTCTTTCTCCGCCGGCTGCGACCTTCGCCACTGTCGAGGCGTGGCACTTGCCGGCTAACGTCGTTAGCCGTTGAATAGAGGCTAACGGCGTTAGCCGCGAGAGGATGGTCCCAAGATGAGCAGTGCGACAGTTGCCGACACCGGCCAGGCGGCCGCGTCCTCGGCGGCAGGGCGGATCGGGCGGGTACTGATGTGGGTGGCCGCCGCCAGCGCCGCCGTAGCCGCGGCGAGCGCCGCCGGCATGGTGGTCGAGTCCGAAGCCGCGGTACGGGTGGTCGAGACCTGGCGGGCGTACGGGCTGGTGGTCTTCGCCGGGCTGTTCGCCCTGCTCGCCTGGCGTCCGCAGGCATACCGGGGGGTGTGGGAGCTGGTGATTTTCCACAAGCTGGCGTTGACGCTCACCGCGGTCGGGTACGCCGTGGCCGGGGACGTGCCGGGCACCGGCCAGATCCTGGTCTGGGACGGTGGCCTGTCGGTGCTGCTGGTCGTGGCGTACCTGCTCTGCCGCGGTTGGCGATCCGGAGCGCGAGGGTAGCGAGGGTGACGTGAGTCGGCGCGAGCAGATCATCGACGTGGCGCAGCGGCTGCTGGAGGCCGAGGGGCCGGAGAGCCTCACCATGCGCCGACTCGCCGACGAACTCGGGATCCAGGCCCCGTCGTTGTACAAGCACGTGTCGGGCAAGCCGGAGATCGAGGCGGCGCTGCAACAACGCGCGCTCCGGCGGCTCGCCGAGGCGCTGGCCCGGACGAGCGACCTGGCCACGCTGGCGGCGGTGTACCGGCGGTGGGCGTTGGCGCATCCCCGGCTCTACGAGCTCAGCACCCGGCAGCCCCTCGCGCGGGACCGGCTGGAGCCGGGCGTCGAGACGGAGGCCGCCGCCGCCCTCCTCCGGCTGACGGCCGGAGACCTGCCCACCGCGCGGGCGATCTGGGGCATGGCACATGGCCTGGTCGACCTCGAACTCGCCGGCCGGTTCCCGCCCGGTGCCGACCTGGACGCGGTGTGGGAGCGGGCCGTCGCCACCTTCGCCACGGCGTCGGCCACCCGGGCCCGGCACGCCTCGGGCGTGGGAGGCCGCACCGGCCCGGGTGCGCCCGGAGGCCGGGCGAGCGGGTAGCGCGACGGCCGGTCAGCGGTGCGCCAGCAGCGGCCGGACCAGGGCCCACCAACCGGCGGCGACGGCGTTGAACACGCCCATGCCGGGGGGTGTGTCCACGTTCGACGGGGCCACCCGGGCGGTCATCAGTTGGGCGAGGGCGCCGTCGCCGACGGTGCGTTCGGCCTGCAACCGCCGGCGGCGGGCCCGTACCCAGCCCCGGTTGCGCCACAGCCAGGCCCAGCCGCGCGCCTTCTGCCGCCCCCAGCCGCCGGCCAGCGCGGCGGCGAGCATGGCGGCCTCGGTGAGCAGCAGCATCGGCGCCAGCAGCGCCAGCGTCCGGCCCTGATACGCGGTGAGCAGGGTGATCAGGCGATTGCGCTCGACCAGGTAGAGCTTGAGGTCGTTGCGGGAGAACTCGTAGTGGTGGCGCACCACGGCGTCCGGCACGTACGCCAGCCGTAGCGCGCGTTGCCACAACCGCAGGCTGAGCTCGGTGTCCTCGTGGTAGGCGAAGTATTCGGCCGGGAAGCCGCCGAGTTCCGTCCAGCGCTGCCGGCTGATCACGAAACAGCAACCGCTCAGCGACGGCACGTCGGTGCGCAGGGCGTGGGCGCTGGCCGGCTCGCCGTTGCCGCCGGCCCAGGACAGGCCGGTGAAATGCAGCGGGTTGCCGGATGTGTTGATCAGGTTCGAGTCGTGGGCGAGCCGGATGGAGGCCATCGCGGCGCCGACGCCCGGTTCGGCGGCCACCGCGACGACCTTCGCGAGGGCGTCGGGGGCCACGATCGCGTCGGAGTTGACGAAGGCCAGCCAGTCGCCGGTGGCCTCGGTGGCGCCGAGGTTGCAGCCGCCGGAGTAGCCGGTGTTCTCCTCCGGCCGGATCACCCGTACGCCGGGCAGGCCCTTGACCACGTCGATGCCGTCGCCGGTGCAGCCGTTGTCGACCACGACCAGTTCGATGTCGACGCCGGTGCTGGCCAGCACGGCCTGCGCGGCGTCGACCAGCCAGGGCTCGGTGCCGTAGGCGAGCATGACCGCGGTCAGGCGTGGGC
>NZ_POTY01000245.1 GCF_003236315.1 Micromonospora craterilacus | reverse complement strand
GGCGTAGTAGGTGCCCTGGTGCCAGCCGTGCCGGCGTAGGTAGAGGGCAGCCATCCGCAGCAGATCGGCCGGGCTGACCGGCGCGATGGCGGGCGGTTTCTGGGTAGCCTTCATGGCAACCACGTCCTTTCGGGGACTGTTGGTGGAGGTCGGCGGAACCGGACTGCTTTCCAGGGCTGATGCCGGTTCCGTCGACTGTTAGCTGGTGCGGAGCCGCAGGTAGCGGCGGTGGCGGGTGTCGTCCCCACCCATCTGGTGCGGTGCGGAGACGTAGACGAGCCGGCCCGTCTGCCGGGCGGCGTGGATCATCACGGCCAGGTCCTCAGGACTGCCGACGACCCACATCTCGGTGTACTGGTTGGCCCGCTGGTTGCTGGCCTTGGCATAGGTCCGTTCGCGGGTGGTCATGCCGCCATCCCCCAATCGGCAGGGGAACTGGGCGGGGTGGTGATGGTGCCGGGCCGGCGGATCCACGCGGCGTAATCCGCGATGCCGGCGATCTGCGAATCCGACAGGTAGGCGACCTTGATGCGCCGGGGAATGCCGCCCTCAGCGATGAGGTAGGCAGCGCCCTGGTTGGTGGGGGCGATGTCGGTGGCGGAGTAGCCCTGTTCGGCCCAACCGTGACCGAGGACGATGTTCGAGCTGTTCGGAGTGGTACACCGGAACGCGGCCCGGTAGCCGAACAGATCCCGCAAGCTCGTGGGGATGATGTCGAAGGACGGCCGCTGAGTAGCGGCAACGACGGGGATGCCGGCCGCGCGGCCCCGGGCGACCAGGTCCCGCAGCAGAGCGACGAACTCTTCCTGCTTGCTGCCGACGGTGGCGGAGTAGAAGGCGATTTCGTCGACCAGGACCGTGATGACGGAGAGCCCGTCGAGGGCGGTGACCTTGCGTCGGTTGTGGGCGCGGAGCCAGGCGTAGCGGTTGTTCATCACGACCTGGAGCCGCCGGAGGACGTCGAGGGCGGCGGTGATGTCGGGGCCGATGAACGCGTCGGCGGAGTCTTCCCACTGGCCGAGTTCGACGAGCTTGCCGTCCAACAGGACAAGCCGGCTGTCGACGGAGAGGGCGGCGTGGGCGGCGATGCAGTTGAGCAGGCCGGATTTCCCTCCGCCGGGTTCGCCGCCGGCGAGGAGGTTGCGGTAGGCGAGGGTGATGTAGACGGGCTGGCCGAACTCGTCGATGCCGATGAAGATCGGGTCGAACATCGACAGGCCAGGCCCCACCGGAACCCCCGCAGACGACGGGGACGCGGTAGCGGTAGCCATGATTGCCCTCCTTCGGGCGGTAGGTGGGCGCGAGAAGCCACACGAACGAGCCGCAATGGCTCCCCGCGTCCCTAGGCGAAGTGGTGGGTTAGATCCAGTCGGAAACGTCGTCGTCCGGCACGGACGACGAGGCAGCCGCAGGCTTGCTGCCGTTGGCCGCAGCAGTGGCAGCCGGCTTGGCCGGCTTGCTGCCCGAGGTGCCCTGCTGCTTGGGCAGGGTGATGGTCGGGGCCTGCACGTCGGGCAGGTCCAGAGCGGTCGGCACCACCGGGGGTGCCTGCTCGACGGTGGGGGTGGCCGGGTCGATCACGTCGACCAAAGGTGAACCGACGTTGGCGGTCAGTACCTCGCGGCGTTTGATGTCGAACCGCACGTAGGCGGCGTTGCCGTCGGAGGCGCGTTCGATGAGCACGGTGGAGGCGTGGCAGGTCACGGCGATCTTGTCGAGCCGGCCTTCCAGGTCCTTGACCGACAGGCCGGGGCGCAGGTAGACCCACACCCGTTCACCGACCGGCGTCGGGGTGGCCCACAGGATCAGCGGCAGTGAACCGGACTGGTTGGCGATGATGAACTGCGCGAAGCACACCCGCAGCCGATGCCGCACCACCAGGCACCAACCCCACGCCATGATCTGACGCCGGATCACCGGAACACCGGCCGGGACACCGACGACCAGGGCTACAACCAGCAGCGTCACCAGAGTCGGAGTGTGGGACGCGAGCTGCACCCAACCGACCAGGAGCAGCCCGGCAAGGCCGATTTCCGGGGTCCACCACCACAGCAGCCGGATCACCGGCCAGATACGGACCAGCACCCACACGATCCCGCCCAGGGGAACGCCGACGCCAATGCCGACGAACAGGGCAAGGATCGGGTGCATGTAGGAAGCGGCCACCACGGCCGCGAGCAGGCCGACGATGACCGCCGTCATGACGAACGCCAGGCGGGCGTTACGTGCGGAGGAACGGTGAACACGGGCCTCGATGACCGTCACCGTGCCGTTGCTTCTGCCGCCGAAGGGGCGGCGAGGGCTAGACTTGGACACGACGAGTCCTCCCTTGCGAGGGTGGATGAGTTGGAGGGCACGGGGTCGGCGATGTAGGAGTCGGACCGACCCCGCGCCAGCTCTTGCGGGGATGCCACCACCACAGGTGGTGACGGGCCGGGAATGTAGGAGTCGGAACCACTCCCGGACCCTGGATCTCAGATCAGCGGACCATCAGGCCGCTTCGTGAGTCAGACACCAGAGGCTCACACAGCGCGGTGAGCGAGGGACCTACTTAGCCGCCGAGGTACCAGACTTCGGCTTCAGCGAGATGGCGCGGAACGCGACGCCGTTACGCCCGTTGGTCGCCCACGGAATGGCCTCCAACTGCTCGACAGCGACGAGCTGTCCCACCGTCACGCCCGGCTTCTCACCCGCCGTGGTGATGGTGATGATCTCGCCGCCGGTCTCGTCGAGAACGAAGACCTGGGTGGACCACATGAGCCGGCCAGTGTTCTTCTCCGACCGCTGGTTGCCGTTCTGGTCGTTCTTCGGCTCCGGGTCCTTCGTCACCTGGACCTGCTTGCTCTGGGTGTCCACGTACAGCTTCACGGCTGTCTCCTGTCTGCTGGGGCACCGCTTGTCGGTGCACTCCGTGTCTTCATGTCTTCATGAAGACGTGCAGACAACGTACGACGGGCAGTGGATCCCGTCAAGACTTCATGAAGACCTAAACTGAAGGCTGACGTGGAGGAGTGTGAAGACATGGCTAAATGGGAGCGAATCGCCGCAGACTGGCGCGAGAAGATTCATTCGGGAGAGCTCGTGCCCGAAACGAAGCTGCCGAACGAGCAGAAGTTGAAGGCTGACTACGAGGTCAGCTTGCCTGTCGTCCGGCAAGCGCTCGATGCCCTAGAGGCAGAAGGTCTGGTCGACCGTCGCCATGGTCGAGGCACCTTCGTTCGGGCACCCCGGCAGCGAGTACGACGCTCTCCGGAGCGGTACCAGTGGGAGAAGGACCGAGCCCGACTGCCCGAGTCCCAGCGACGCCGCACAGGCGCGACCGAGCGGGACACCGGACTCGTCATGCAGGACCTGGAGTTTGCGGCCGAGTACCGAACCGTGCCGGCAAGCGCCGAGCTGGCGCGACTCTTCAGCGTGCCTGTCGGGGCCAAGATGCTTGAGCGCACCTACCGCACGAGCTCGCGCAAGGAGAAGGTGCCACTCAGCCTCAACACGTCCTACATGGTCTACGACGTGGTTGCCGAGAACCCCGCACTGCTCGACGACAACAACGAGCCATGGCCCGGCGGAACGCAGAACCAGCTATTCACCATCGGCATCGAGCTAGACCGGATCGTTGATGAGATCACCGCACGGCCGCCTTCGGCGGACGAAGCCGAAGCCCTGAAGCTGCCACCGGGGGTGTCAGTGCTCATCCTTCGCAAGATCTCCGTCGACACCAAAGACTGCGTCGTTGAGGTCTCGAACGTCGTACTGCCCGGCGACCGCACCGAGTTCGTCTACACAACGAAGCTCGCGCGGTGGTCCGAGTGAAAATCTCCGTCATCACCCCGGTCCACCCGCCGAGCATTCCCTACCTGGCCGATGCCTACGAATCACTTCGATCGCAGGAGTTGCCGGACGGATGGGTCTGGGAGTGGCTAGTCCAGGAGGACGGGCGCACCGGCAAGGTTGAGGCTTCCCTACCCAACGACCCACGCATCCTGAACGGAACAGGCAAGACAGGCGGTCCAGGAACCGCCCGCAACATGGCCATGGCCCGCAGCGACGGCGACCTGTTGCGAGTCTTGGACGCAGACGACCAACTCACGCCAGGCGCCCTCACCCGCGAGATCGAGATACTTGCCAGCCGGCCCGACATCGGCTGGACCACGTGCAGCGTGCTCGACCTGATGCCCGACGGATCGACGATCGGATGGCAACACGCCGACCCGCCAGGTGGCACCCTCCAGCAAGGCGACGTACTGACCTACTTCCGCAACAACGGATACCGGCTCCCGGTTCACCCCGCGACGCTGTGCATCCGACGCGAACTCGCGCTTGCCCTTGGCGGATGGATGGCCCTACCCGGCGGAGAGGACACCGGCCTACTGATCGCCGCGTCAGTCGTGACCGACGGATACTTCATCGCGGAACCAGGGCTGTTGTACCGCAAGCACCCCGACCAGATCACCGCCCAGAGCGACTGGACCGCGACCGAAGAATGGCAGCTCCGCATGCAACTCATCGAGGCACGGGCCATCGCGTTGCAGACGCCCTACCGCACCGCCAGCACCTGATCCTGAGAAGCCTGCGGTTGGCCCCGACCCGAACAGGGGCCGGCCGGCTGCCGGCGATGTCGGGTCTCAGTACGTGCGTGACAGTCCAGTCTCAGGACGTAGGTGACACCTCCGGCTAGAAGATCCCGAGTTGGCCAGGGTACGGAGTCGGCGGGTCCGGTTCCGGCAAGAGCTCCGCGGCCTCGGCGGCTAGACGGTCGATCGTCTCGACGGGCATGAGGAAAGCGATGTGCCAGGTCTCGTCGTCGTGGCCGATCAGGGCTGTGACGGTGTCATCGTTGATGGCCCAGTGCACCGGTATTCCGGCGGCGTCGCCGATCTGCAAGGCGCGTCGGGCGGACCAGTCGGCCTGGCGGATGGACCGCAGACGAGCGAGTTCGCTGAGGTGGGCCCAAAAATGGAACTCCCACGATGGTGCTTGCAGCATCACCACCACGACGGCGGGATCGTCACCACTGCGATCTATCGTCACGTTGACCATCGGCGAAGGATGACAGACGCGGCTCGGTGACAGGGACCAAGCCCGAGGTGCTCACGATGCTGCGCCTAACGCCGACTCCGAGGAGCCCACCAAGCTCATCCACCACTCCGCGGAGTGTCACGCAGGTCCTGATACCGATCTGTCACGCAGGTCCCGAGACCGGACAGCCGGCTGCCGGCGATGTGGTTCAAACTTTCTGTACGTCTTCAAGGCGGCCCGCAACGGGCCGCACGCGCCGCCGATAGGGCGTCATGATCGCCCGGCCGGGGATGGCCGGGCGATCATGCCCAGTGCCCTCGGCTGGCGCTTTAGGGCGGAACCCCGGGGGCCGCCACAGATGGCAGCGCCATGGTCTGGTGAGGTGGGCGGGCCAGCAGCCGGCCGGGGCGCGGCGGCCGTCTACCGCCGCGCCGTAGGGCGACGTGCGGCCGGTCGGGGTGGGGGTGCGGCGCGGAGGATGCGGGGCCGCCCCTCCGACCTCAAGGGCGCTTCGCGTCGCTGCGCGACGGCCCTACGGGCCGCCCTTGACCCCGGAGCCTCTGCGACCCCTCGGGCCGGCGTTGCCGGCAGGCGGGGGCCTGCCCGTGATACTCGCGCCGCACCCCCACCCCGACCTCGTCGCGCAGGTCGCCGTCGTCGTCCGGTGTCAAGGAAGGCTTGACGCCGGATCTGTGGCCACGGTGTCTCTAGATGTAATCCTCGGCCCTAGCTGGTTCATCCGGCAGAAAATCAGTGACGTCCTCACTGGTGTTCTCTGTCTTGTCCGTAGCGATGAGATTGAGGCGCTTGAGCCTGGAGAGGATGCCGCCTGTCTGGCGTCCGAACTCGTCGGCCAGCCTCTTGATGCTGGCTCCAGCTTGGTAGCGCTCGGTCAAACGTTCTTCGTCCTCAGGGCTCCACGGCTCGTAGGCGTTGGGATGGCGGCGGCGTACCTCGCCGACACTGAGCCGTTCGACGACGGTTCCCTGACCGAGTGCGGCTGCGATAGCGCCGAGCAGCGAGGCGACCGCCCGACCAGAGGCGGCAACGTCATTGACGTCGACGGCACCACTGAGCCGGCCGAGTGTGGCGCCCGAGTCGTCGAAGATCCGGACATCGAGCTGTACGTGCTGCTCGTCGTTATAGGTCGCTCTGATCCGATAACGCCGGTCACCCCGTCGCGTCTCGCGGACAACGTCAACCGTCTCCTCAGCCGGCTCGCTTCCATCGGCGTGCATGAGTGGTGTCATGGGATCGACGGTAAGGCTCAGCACCGACAATCCGCCGCCGCGTAGCCTCGCCCCGGAGCTGGGCTAAGGTCCGTGTCTACAGTCGCCGGAAGCCCTATGTCCGATGGCGGCCGATCTGGCTTGTGATCCGAAGAACGCGGTCACATACGAACAGCCTGTTCATCTTTTTGCCGGTGATCTCCCTTAATAGTCCAAAGTCAACCAGCCGGGCAACCGCCTGGTTAGCCGCCTCAAAGGATCTCCCAATCATGTCTCGCACGGTTGGGACGTCGATGATCGGATATCCGATAAGGTTCTCCGCGATATGCAAGCCGGAGCCCCGAAAGCCGGCTTCTCTTAGCTCGCTCACCATGAGGTCCCGTTGGTTAAGGAGCTCTCGGATCGTAAGGATCCCGTCTTCCGCTTGAGATCTGACGGCCTCCGAAAAGAGCTCGACCCACGGGTTGAAATCTCCTGTAAGCGTTACTTCAAACAGTCCGGAGATGTACTGATCGCGCCTTGCCTCGAACCATGGGGCAATATTAAGAATGGGATGACGTAGGACGCCTTCTTGAATCAGCTGAAGGATCGCCAGAAGGCGGCCAACTCGGCCATTTCCGTCGTTGTAGGGATGTAAGGACTCAAACTGATAGTGGGCGATAGCCACCTTGGCAACTATGGGGATTTCACTGTCGCCGTTTATCCACTTCTCCCAGTTGCTGAAGCCTTCCTCTAGGATCTGACCGTTCGGAGGGGGCACATAGCGTGACTCTTCGATTGGCTGTCCGGGCGCACCAATTTTGACTAGCCGCTGACGAAGGTCTCCGGCATCGTACGTGTCGCCCGAGGTGCCTTGAACGATGCACTTCTGCAACTGGCCGACAACAGTTCGGCTCAAAGGGTACTTCTCTAAGAGGCGGATGGCGGTGTCTGTGGCGCGAACATAGTTGTATGCCTCACGTTGATCGGCGGACATGTGCCGATCCTCGATGAACTCCGCCTCCAAGACCTCATCAAACGCAGCGTAAGTTCCTTCTAAGGCTGACGTGCTTACAGCCTCTCGCCGAACGAAGGGACGAACGAGTAAGCCAGGGTTGGGAAGCTGGAACAGAGCCTCGTCCAGGCGAACCACCGCCATGGCCGCCTTTGACGCCGCGTTGACGGCACGTAGCGTGAGTTCAGGCTCGACAGGCAGTGGAGCGGGTTCGAAGGCAAAGTAAGTCCAGTTGCCGACGCGGGGGTCCGTCCCTGAGATTGGGACAAGCCGACCCAGAGGTGACGCACGGAGAGCTTCGAGGTCCACAAGGTTCAAGCTTAGACGCCTAAAGTTGAACCTGCCCTCCCCGGATTCAAGATTCCTCCGTGTGTCCGCAGTAGCTTCAACCTAGGCCGGCCTTAGCTTGAACTTACGCGGGTGTAGTTCAAGCTGACGCGCCTTCGCCCCGTCACGCTCTGTCATGGCAGTCTTAGACTCCAGGCCGGGCAGGGACGCAATGTGCATGGCCCAGCCCCGAAACAACCGATTAGTTCCTCATTGACATGCCCGCTACGCTCAGAGCGCCCGTTGGGTGCTTGCATCGCGGAGCGACGCTCTGAGCGTAGCGGGCATCCTCGCCTAGTTGTCGCACGTCTCTGCCACCCTGCTTTGCCCGTCCGTTGGAGACTCGATCCGGGTCGGCGCTGGGCACTTGGATGGACTCGGTTCCGAGGATTGCAACGGTTCCGCAGACGGACACGGACGGCAGTGCACAGAGCTCGTAAGCGAGGCGTCAGGCAGCAGGGAAGCAGCGCGAGCCTCGATGCCGGTCAGTCCGGGACGTCAACCGACGACGTGCGGTACCTGCTCGCCGACGTGGGCCGACACCGGCTGGCACTGGCAGCAGCCGACAGCTTGAAACCGCATCCCCCCGGCGGGGGTCGCCGCCGATGCCGGAACCTGGACGGCGAGCGATCGACTGGCGAGATCGTCGGGCACAAGCCGGGCACAACTGACGCCGACAAGGGCTGTCAACCGCTGTAAGGCAGTGAGAGACCTTGCCCAGGTCAGGACGGCGATCCGCCCGATCTGTGATGATCCACAGACCGCCGGAGGGGTTCAGGGTTCGAGTCCCTGGCGGCCCACCACGGATCTGAAGGTCAGTCTCAACGTGAGCTTCGAGCCTCGCAACGCGGCGGCCTGAGGCGGTCACGGCGTTGCGCATCGCGCGTTTGAGTACGCACTACTCAGGACGTGCCTGCGACGGTTCCTTAGGTTCGCCCTCATGATGTCCTCTCGATCCGTCCTCTCCTCCGGAACGTGGTTCCGGCGCGCACTGACGACCCTGACCTGCGGTGCCCTTCTGCTCCCTACGATCCTCGCCTCACCGGCCAGCGCCGCCGACGGTCGACGCAGCGATAAACTCTCCGACCTGCGGGTGTGCGACCTGTCCGCCTGCTACCTCGCGCTAGGGGTCGTGGACACCGACGGCGACGGGGTGGCCGACGCCGACGAGATCGCCCTCGGCTACGACCCGCTCGACCCGGCAAGCACCCCGCCGCTGTCCCTTGTCCTGGACGCGACGCTCGGCGGGAAGCTGCCGACCTATGAGCTCGGGTACGGCACGTGGGCCGTGTTCCCGGAGGAGTTCGTCAAGGGCCTCGAAAAGAAGTGGTACGACCTCCAGGACCGGCCCGGGGGCGTCGGATCGAGCCTTCCGTCGCAGGTCTTCGGGATTCCCACCCGCAGGGGCAGCATCGCCCTCGCCGGGATCGACGACGGGCTACTCAAGGGCCTCGGCATCGAAGCGCCCTGGAAGACCGGCCTGGCCTTCGGCCTGACCCTCGACAGCGCCGGTAAGAAAATGGGGATCGACCTGGGCCGATTCAACGGCAGCTGGTATGGCGCGTACGACGGCGTGACCGGGTGGTGGGCAGCCGGCCACGGCGGCGAGAAGAACTGGAGCACCGACAAGGGAACGAGAGTCACGGAGTATGGCGACGGGTCCTCGTCGAGAACCTGGGACGGTACGCCGGGGTGCGACGGACTGTGCACGTCGAGCAGTCGGACCGAGTACTACGACTCGGGGCTGAACACGGTGGGGTCGTCGACCGACGAGGCGTACTACGACCTGAACGGCAGGTACCACACCGACCGGACGCAGCGCGACCAGAACGGGAACGTCGTCAAGGAGACGCACACCACCCACGAGAAGAACAAGGAGGGTGGCACGACGATCAAGAAGGACACCACCGAGTACGAGCGCGACGAGAACGGCAAGGTCACCGGGACGAAGAAGACCCACACCGAACGGACGGTCGACAAGGACGGCAACGAGACCTCGTCGACCACCAAGACCCAGAAGTGCGACGCCAAGGGTGAGAACTGCCACGACGCGATGACCACCGGCGAGGAGGTCACCGGCCTGGCCCTGCCCGGCACGGCCTGGCTCTCGCACCGGGAGGCGTCCGCCGCGCTCGCCAAGGTGCTCACGATGAAGGGCGCGACGGTCACCCCGGTCCAGGACGCCCCCACCGTGATCGGCGTCCTGACCGACGACGACGTCAACGCGGCCCTGCACCGCCGGGACCTGATCTCCCTGTTCTCGGGCGACGACATCGCCACCCACGTCGGGGCGATGGTCCTCGGGACCGGCTGGAACAAGGCCAAGCCGGAGACCCGCCCCGACCTGCCCAGCCCGCTCGATGGGGCGACCGGCAGCGGGGGCCCCGGCGGAGGCTGCCCGTCGGGCCCCGGTACCTGCTGAGACCGCTGTCCGACGGCGGCGCGGCTGGCATCGCAGACGTCCGCCGTGCCGCCGTCGGAGAGCGTGACTAGCGGTTCGGGATCCCGTACCGCGCGAGGTCACCCCGCGAGGTGATGCCGAGCTTCGCGTAGGCGCGGGACAGGTGGTTCTCCACCGTCCGCACCGACAGGACCAGCCGCTCGGCGATCTCGGCGTTCGTCGCCCCACCCGCAGCCAGCTCGGCGACGAGGCGCTCGCGGGAGGTCAGCGGGTCGGCGGGCGCGGGAGTGCGGC
>NZ_POTY01000244.1 GCF_003236315.1 Micromonospora craterilacus | reverse complement strand
GCCTTGTGGTGCGGGCTACCTCGGCGCGTCCTGTCCCCGCTGGTCGCGGCCGGGCTCTTTGTCGTTTTGTGCGGGGCGTGCCAGGGGACCTTTTCTGCACTGGCCGGCCGGTCCACCCGGATGAACGACTGACCCCGGCCATGAACGAGCGGGTGGGCATCGGAACGTCACCGCGGTGGAGGCCGGGGTACGCGGATCTGGAGGTGCGGGCGTGGCGACCTACGAGGAGCACGAGGAGATCCCGCGCGAGTTCCGGAGCTTCGCTAACCGGCACGGGCTGGAGTACCGGCAGCGGCCGTCCGGCATCGCGCTCTACCTCGGCCTGGGTGCGGCGTTTCTGGGGCTGCTGTTCGGCACGGCACCGAGGGAGCCGGGAGACCGGGCCCTCGGGCTCCTGATGCTGGGCGGAGGTGCCACGCTGCTCGTCCTCTCCTGGGTGCTGCACCGCCGGATGCGGGCCCGAGAGGACGAGCTGTACCGCCGGTACCTGCGCTGGAAACAGGAGCGGGACGAGCACGGGTAGCCCTGACCGCCTGGCCGCTGCGGGGGAGTCGGCCGGCGGGCCGGCGACCGTTGCTCAGGCGCAGAGGTTGGCGATGGCGACGCGGATCGGGTCGGGGTTCGCCCAGCTCCAGTTGGGGTGGGCCCGGTTGGTGAGCAGGACGAGGACCATCTTGCGGGCGGGGTGGACGAGCAGGCTGGTGCCGGTGAATCCGGTGTGTCCGAAGGTGCGGCTGGTGGCGAGTTTGCCCATGAACCAGGGTTGGTTGAGGACGACGCCGAGGCCGTGGTGGGAGGTTCGGTTGGGGCGTTCGGCGTCGACGGCGGGCAGGCCGGTGTTGACGTTGGCCAGCATCTTCTTGGTGGTGGCCTCGGAGAGGATGCGGGTGCCCCGGTAGGTGCCGCCGTCGAGGAGCATCTGGCCGATGACGGCCAGGTCGGCGGCGGTGCTGAAGATGCCGGCGTGTCCGGCGATGCCGCCGAGGTGGTTGGCGACGTCGTCGTGCACGGTGCCGCGGAGCAGTCCGCGGGAGGAGCGGGCGTCGGTGGCGACGAGCCGGTTGGCCTGGTCGGCAGCGCTGAGCCAGGTCTTCGGGTTGAAGCCGGTGTCGCGCAGGCCGAGTGGGCCGGTGATGCCGCTCTTGAGTGCCTGGTCGAGTCGCTGGCCGGTGACCTTCTCCACGAGTTGGGCGGCGACCATCAGTCCGACGCTGGAGTAGCGGAACACGGTGCCGGGCGTGGCGCCCTTGATCAGCGGGGTGCCGAGTACGGCCGCCCGGCGCGCCGCGTCGTCGGACAGGCCGGTGACCTTGGCGCCGACGGGTAGGCCGCTGGTGTGGGCCAGCAGCATGGCCACGGTGATCTTCTCTTTGCCGGGGCCGGCGAAACCGGGCAGGTAGTCCACCACGGGGGCGTCGAGGGCGATGCGGCCCTTGTCGACCTGTTGCAGGGTGAGGATCGCGGTGTAGACCTTGGTCAGCGACGCGGTGTCGAAGATCGAGTCGTGGTTCATCCCGACCTGCTTGGCCTCGGGCAGCAGCACCGGGCCGGCCCCGTAGCGCAGCGCCTTGCCGACCGCCGCCCGGCCGGCGAGCTTCCCGTCGATCTGGCAGAGCGCCACCGCGCCGGCGTACGCGGGGTGGTTCGGGTTGGCGCTGGTCGGCTGGAGGTGCCGGGTGAGTTCGGTGCCCAGGGCGCGGCTGAGCGGCGTCGGTGCCCCGACGCCTCCCTGCCCGGTCACCGCCCCGCCCTCCGCGGCGGACGCCGACGTGCCGGGCGCCGCGCCCATTGCTTCGGTGGCCGCGGGAGAGGCGGAGGCGCCGGCCGGCGTACCCGCCGAGGCGGCGGGGGACGCTCCGGCGCCGGGGGCACTCGCCGCTCCGCTGGTGGCCGACGGTGTGCCGGGGCCGGTCGCCGAGGACGGCGGTGCCTGGTCGCGGCAGCCGGTGACGACGGCGGTGACGGCGGCGAGGCCGACGCCGAGCACGGTACGGCGGTGCAGTGGCATGCGCGGCATCATGACAGGCGCTCGCCACTCGCCGCATCCCGGCACCCTGGCTGTTTCCATCCTGTTCATTCCGCCGAATAGTGATCATTATCACATTGCCTGCTCTTGATCGTTGACCAGAGCCGGGCCTTGTTGGCGTCGGCGGTTTCACTGTCAGTAAGCGGCACGGGAGTCGCCCTGCGCCTTCCGCAGTCGGCGTGATCGTGTCGCACCTGCCGTGGGCTGCCCCGTGATTCGCGGCGGGAGTCGTGCGGCCGGGTGGCCCGTGTCGGTTGCTGGCGGTGACGATGTCGGCGACGGATGGTCATCTGTCCGATTTACATCATCGGCCGTTTGTGGTCGCCGCAGGGCGCATTTGGGCGGCCTTCTAGCGTCCACGTCGGCTTTCGTCAATGCATTGATCTCGATTAGTCGATCTCCCTAGGCTGCCCTGACTTTCGCTGTGTCCGGTTTTACGGGGAGGCTGGCTGTGCCAGAGCAGTGGGTGCGTGGCGGCGTGTTTGTCGCGTTGGCGGGTGACGGTTTCGTCCGCTGGGCGAGACGGGTCGCGGTGGCGCTGGCGGTGCTGATGGTCGTGACCATGTCGGACGTTCCGGTCCGGCCTGATCGGGCGGTGGCCGCGCCGAAGCCGGCCGCCGCGCCGAACCCGGCCGAGAAGCAGGCGTGTCCGGAGGATCGTCCGGACGAGGTGTCGGCGGCGGTGGCCGCCCGGTTGTGTGGCGAGCGCGTCGAGGTGGCGAACCGGCGGTCGGAGACCGTCCAGGTCTTCGCCAACCCGGACGGCACTCTCACCCAGGAGCAGGCGCTCGCGCCGGTGCGGGTCCGTCAGGGCGACAGCACGTGGGTGCCGGTGGACCTCACGTTGGAACGCCGGGCCGACGGCACGGTGGTGCCGAAGGCGCACGCCCGCGACCTGAGTTTCGCCGGTGCGTCCTCGGGGTCGGGTGAGCACGAGGTGGTGTCGCTGGGCACCGGTGCGGAACGGACGTCGCTGGCGTGGGCCGGTCCGCTGCCCGAGCCGGTCCTCGACGGCCGGACCATCACGTACCCGGAGGTGCGTCCCGGGGTGGATCTGGTGTTCCACGCCCACGCCTCCGGCTTCGAGCAGCACTTCGTGGTGAAGGACCGGGCCGGCCTGGCGCAGGTACGCAAGCTGGCCTTGTCGATGCGTACCGGCAAGCTGACCGCCGCCGCCGATGGCATGGGCGGGCTGGTGCTGAAGAACTCCCGCGGGAAGCAGGTCGGGCGGGCGCAGAAGCCGCTGATGTGGGACGCGAAGGTAGGCCCGCAGTCCGCCGAGCACCTCAACACCGCCCCGGTCGCGCTGCGCGCGACGCCGTCCGGCGCGGGCCGTACCGATCTGGAACTGACGCCCGACGCGAAGTTCCTTGCCCGCGAGGATCTCACCTTCCCGGTGACGATCGACCCGCCGACGTCGTTGTCGCCGTCGTTCGACGCGTTCGTGCAGAACAGCTACTCCAGCGACCAGTCGGGTGCCGCCGATCTGAAGCTGGGTTACTCCAACGACGGTGGCACCTTCTACGCCCGGTCGTACCTGCGGTTCAACACGACCGGATTCGCCGGCAGCAAGATCATTACTGCGAAGCTGCGGCTGTGGAACTACCACTCCTGGTCCTGCACCGCCGCCTCCTGGGAGGCCTGGCGTACGGATCACGTCGACGCCTCGGTGCGCTGGACGAACCAGCCCACCGCGCGGGCGAAGGTCGGCACGTCGACCGAGACCAAGGGTTACAACTCGTCGTGCAACGACGGGTACGTCTACATCGAGGTCGGCGGTGCGTTGCAGCACAGCGCCGACAACAACCTGTCCAGCGCCAGCGTGATGCTGCGGGCCACCTCCGAGTCGAGCACCGCCGGGTGGAAGAGGTTCGACTCGGCCGAGGGCGGACGCCCGCCGCTGCTGACGATCACGTACAACAGTGCGCCGTCGGCGCCGTCCGCGCTGGCGGTCGCCCCCTGCTACACCGCCTGCGGCGCCGGTGCGCGGACCGCCTCGCTGCGTCCGACGTTGTCGGCGAAACTGGCCGACGCCAACGCGGGGCAGACGTTGCAGGCCGAGTTCGAGGTGCGGAACAAGAGCACCCAGGCCGTGGTCAGCACCTCCGGTCTGCGTTCGGGCAGCCCGGCGTGGACCAACGGGTCGACCGCCTCCTGGCAGCTGCCGGTCAACCTGGCCAACGGCACCGATTACGAGTGGCGGGTGCGCGCCAAGGACCCGCACTCCTACGGCGCCTGGACCGGGTGGACCACGCTGACCGTGGACACCACCAAGCCCGGGGTGCCGTTCGTGTCGGCGACGATCTACCTCAACGACGGGCTGCCACACGGCGGCGCGGAGGCGCCGGACACCTTCACCTTCACCCCGGCCGCCGGCACCAACGACCTCGCCGCGTTCGTCTACCGGCTCGACCACGACGCTGCGGACACGACGATCGCGGCGACCAGCGCGAAGTCGGTGACGTTGCGTCCGCGCGACGGCCGGCGCACGTTGACCGTGCAGGCGAAGGACTCGGCCGGAAACCTGTCCGACCCGAACCTCTACGTCTTCGAGGCCGGTGACGCCGCCCTCGTCGAGCCGCTGCCCGGCGCCACCGTCGTCAAGCGCACGAAGCTGCGGATCACCACGCCGGTCGCCGGCTACACCCGGGCGTACTTCGAGTACCGACGTGGGCCGGGTGGGGCCGTGCTGCCGGTGCCGTCGGCGAACCTGACCTCGGCCACCGGCGCGCCGATCACGGCGACCGCCGCCAGCCCGGTCGTCCTGTCGTCGCTGGGCGGTTACGCGATCTGGAACGCCACCGACACCCTCGGTCTGACCGGTGGTGTCGTGGAGGTACGGGCACGTCTCTACACCGCCAGCGGCAGCACCCCGGCGTACACGATTCCGTGGGTGCGGGTGACGGTCGACTCCAGCGGCGCTGGCGCCGCCGGTGACGAGGTCGGTCCGGGGGCGGTGAACCTGCTAACCGGCGACTACGCGCTGTCCCCCACCGACGCCGACGAGTTGGGCCTGTCGGTGTCCCGGACGTCGTCGTCGCGCAACCGCAGTAGCGGCTATCTGCCGATGGGTCAGCGGTTGACGCCGAACCAGCAGCAGGTCTCGACCAACCTCACCGGCTTCACCGTGCCGAGCACCTCCTCGGCGGTCCGCTCCACCGTCCGCGGCCAGGGCGAGACCACCCCGGCCGACTCGCTGGAGATCACTCCGGTCACCACCACCAGCAACGACACCTACGTGGCGGTCGGCGGAGACGGTGGCGCGCTGCGGCTGGGCATGACCGCCGGCAAGACGTACCGGATGACGGGTTGGATCTTCGTGCCGGCCGCGACCGGCCTGGTGCCCGACAACACCCACCGGGGGCTGCGGATCGTCGGCTTCCACCGGGTCGGCGGCGCATACACCGAGGTCGTCTCGCCGATGGCCGCCTACACCGAAGGGTGGCAGGAACTGTCGGTGGACATGACCGTCCCCGCCGGCGCCACCGAGGCGTTCTTCCGCCTCTACAACGGCGCCCAGGGCGGCTCCGGGCGCCGGGTCTACTGGGACAACCTCTCCTTCACCGAGATCGTCGCCCCCTTCGGGCCGGCCTGGAACGGCGGCGCGACCGGCGGGGCGGCAGATGTCGACTACACCACCCTTGAGCTGCCCGAGCCGTCGATGGCCCTGGTCAACACCATGGACGGCGGGTGGATCACCTTCGCCAAGAACGCCGACGGCACCACCTTCACCCCGGAGCCGGGTGCGGAGGGGATGGTGCTGAGCCGGCTGGGCAGCACCGCGTACCGGCTGTCTGAGCTGGACGGCACGATCACCGAGTTCACCCAGCAGGGCGGGGTGTGGGCCGCGGCCAGTTCGTGGACGGCGGAGGCAAACACCACCACCCGGTACACCTACGACACCAGCGGCGACCGGCTGCTGCTCAAGAAGGTGATCAACCCGGTCGAGCCGGGCGTCGACGACACCAACAACTGCGCCACCGCCACCCCGGCGCGTGGCTGCGAGGTTCTCGAATACGAGTACGCCACCGCCACCACCGCCGGGCTGAGCCAGACCGTCTTCGGCGACTACACCGACCGCGTCTCCGGGGTGAAACTCTGGGCCTGGGATCCGGACACCTCCGCGATGACCGCCACCCAGATCGCCCGGTACGCCTACGACAACCTCGGCCAGCTGCGCGAGGTGTGGGACCCGCGGGTCAGCCCCGCACTCAAAACCGGCTACGAGTACGCCGACGGTCGGGTCGCCAAGGTCACTCCGCCCGGTGAGCTGCCGTGGCACCTCGACCACGGCAACCCCGACGTCGACTCGGCCGCACTGCGCTGGGACCTCGACGCCGGCTCCGGCAGCACCGTCGCCGACTCCTCCGGCAGCGGCCGCACCGGCACCATGGCCAGCGGCGTGACCTGGGGCCAGGGCAACGACCCCGACAACCCGGCCGACCGGGCCGCGGTCTTCACCGGCGGCTCCGGCCAGCAGATCAGCGTGGCCGGCACCGCCCTTTCCAACACCTCCTCCTACACCGTCTCGGCCTGGGTACGCCTGAAGACCAAGACGGCCAACCGGACCGCGGTGTCCAAGGACGGCTCACGCACCAGCGGCTTCTTCCTCAACTACGTCGCCGCCGACGACCGGTGGGCCTTCTCCCGGGTCAGCGCGGACACTGACGCCGCCACCCCGATCCGGGCCACCTCCAACACCGCCCCGGTGGCCGGCCGGTGGACCCACCTCACCGGCGTCTACGACACCGCCAGCGGACGGATGAAGCTCTACGTCGACGGCGTACTCCAGAGCACCACCGCCGCCGTCGGCGGCTGGAACGCCACCGGCGGGTTCGTCATCGGCCGCGCCAAGTGGGCCGGTGCCGCCGCCAACGTCTGGGACGGCGAGATCGACGACGTCCGCGTCTACGGCAAGGCCCTCACCGACGACCAGGTCACCGACCTCGCCGGCGACGAGAACGCCGGCCGGCTGCTCAAGGTGCGCCGGGCCGCGCTCCAGCAGGGCTCGAAGACGGCCACCGATGGTGAGATCGCCACCAACGTCGTCTACAACGTCCCCCTCAGCCAACTCGCCGGCGGGCCGTACAACCTGAACTCCACCGCCATCTCCGCCTGGGGACAGGTCGACCTGCCCACCGACGCCACGGCCATCTTCGAACCCGAGGACAACCCCGGCCGCAACAGCGCCACCCCGGCCGCACCCGGCACCAACGGCTACAAGCACGCCACCGTCCACTACCTCTCCGCTGGCGGCAAGGAGGTCAACACCGCCACCCCCGGCGGCCACATCGACACCCAGGAGTACGACCGGTTCGGCAACGTCATCCGCACCCTGGAGGCCACCGACCGGGCCCTGGCCCTGGGCGCCCTGCCCAACGCCGACACCTTCCTCGCCGAGCTGGGCCTGGCCGGGTCGGATACGGCAACCCGTGCGCTGGCGCTGTCGACCATCAACACCTACAGCTCCGACGGCGTCGACCTGCTGGAGACCGTTGGACCGACCTCGACCCTGGTCCTGGAGAACCCGCTCGACGACCCCGACGGCGGCGGGCCGCTGGCGGCCATCCCCGCCGGTGCCACGGTCATCGGCCGGGCCCGCAGCGTCAACACGTACGACGAGGGCAAGCCGGACGGGGCCACCTACCACCTGCTGACCCGGGAGACCAAGGGTGTGCAGGTGGTGGGCTACCCCGACGGTGACGTACGGGTCACCAGGAAGAGCTACGACGCCGAGTACGGCGGGGTCTCCGGCTGGACGCTGAAGAAGTCGACCAGGCAGACGGTCGACGCGATCCCGGGCGGCAAGAACCTGAGTTCCGGGGTCGTGTACGACGCCTCCGGCCGGACGGTCAAGACGGTGGGGATCGGATCGTCCGGGTCGGACGCCGGGACCCAGGAGTCCGTCTACTTCACCGCTGGCGCGAACGCCCAGGACAGCGCATGCGGCAACAAGCCGGAGTGGGCCGGGAAGCTGTGCGTGACCCGGGCTGCCGGTGCGGTGACCGGACACGACCCGGCCCGCATGGCCACCAACCTCCCGGTTCGGCGAGTCGTCTCCTACACCCGCCACGGCGACGAGGCGGTGGTGACCGAGACGGCGGCCGGCAAGACCCGGACCACCACCACGACCTACGACGCCGCCACCCGGGTGACCGGCAAGGCGATCACCTCCGACGAGGGCGCAGCGATCCCGACGGTGACGACGACCTACAGCCCGACCTCGGGTGAGGCCACCGCCACCACGATGGGTGGTTCGACCATCGCCCGCGAGTACGACCTGCTGGGCCGGCAGGTGTCGTACACCGACGCCGACGGCGGCACCACCGTCACCGAGTTCGACCGGTTCGGCAAGTCGGTGAAGGTCTCCGACCCGACCGGCCACCGCACCTTCGCCTACGACCGGGTGGCCGAACCTCGCGGCCTGTTGACCAGCGTGACCGACAGCGTCGCCGGCACGTTCTCCGCGAAGTACTCGCCGGACGGGCAGCTCACCGAGATGAAGTACCCCGGTGGGCTGACCCGGACCGACCGGCTGGACGTGAACCTGCGGCCGGTGGAGCGGACCTACACCCGTGACTCCGACGGCGAGGTGATCTTCTCCGAGTCGGTGGTGACCAACACCGCGAGCCAGTGGGTGGAGCACACCTACACCGGCGGCAGCAAGACCTACCGCTACGACCGGCTCGGCCGCCTGGTGCGGGCGCAGCACGACAGCGCGATCACCGAGGGGTGTGTCACCCGGACGTACTCCTACGACGACCGGACGAACCGGTCCGGCAGTTCACAGTTCGCCCCGGCCGCCGAGGGCGAGTGCGACGCGTCGACGGCGACCACGACGCGGACCCACGGTTACGACACGGCGGACCGGTTGACCGACGACGGGTACGTCTACGACGCGTTCGGCCGTACGACCGCGCTGCCGGGCGGGCTGGTCAACAGCTACTTCGCCAACGACCTGGTGCAACGCCAGCAGCTCGATGACGCGCGGCAGACGTGGACGCTGGACCCGGCGCACCGGTTCCGCGCCTTCACGACCGAGAGTCTGGTCGAGGGGAACTGGGTCGACGCCACCTCGAAGCTGAACCACTACGGCGACGACTCCGACAGTCCGCAGTGGATCGTCGAGGACACCGCGCTGGGCAACGTCACCCGCAACGTGTCCGGCCCGGACAACGACCTGGTCGCCACTACCTCGGCGACCGGCGACGTGGTGCTACAGCTGACGAACCTGCACGGCGGCATCGCCGCGCAGGTGGACACCGGGCTGACCGAGCCGGAGCTGTTCGACTACGACGAATACGGTCTGCCGGTGGCCGGCCAGGCCAACCAGCGGTACGGCTGGCTGGGTGGCAAGCAGCGCTCCGGTGAGGCGATCGGCGACGTCATCCTCATGGGCGTCCGTCTCTACTCGCCCGCGCTCGGGCGGTTCCTCCAGGTCGACCCCGTCGCTGGCGGAAGCTGCAACGCCTACGAGTACACCTGCGCCGATCCGATCAACGCCACCGACCTGGACGGCAAGCGCAAGTGTTCGCGCTGGGCCAGGTGGGCCTGCAACGCCGGCCGGGCAGTAGGTGGCCATTTCAAGAAGCACTGGCGCACTTACGCCGCTGTCGGAGTAGGTGTGGCCGGAGCAGTCGCTCTCGGTTTCTGCGCCGCGTCTGTGGTCTGTGGGGTGGCGGTCGGAGCTGCCGCCGGCTTCGGTGCGTACGCCGCATCCAACGCCGGTACTCGCAACTGGAGCTGGCGAGGTGCCGGTATCGCCACCCTTACCGGCGGTCTCACCGGAGGATTCGGAACAAAGCTGAATGGCCTACGATACCTCCGAGGTGGACCAAAGCATCGATGGACCAGCGGCAAGCACGCCCGGGGAGGCTGGCAACCCAAGCATCGCGGGCGCTACCTCAGGCGCTTCTAGGCGACAGCACTCCGAGCGTTGGTCGACGGATGTCGAGAGGGCCAGCAGATGGGTAGTCATGACTAAGGCGCGGTTCATCTTCGGCACAGTGCACGGCCTGACCGTGTTGCTTCTGGTCGCAATCGCTGTGGGCATCCTGGCGGTCACCGTGTCGACGACGTGGGTGCCGTTCGCGGTGGTGGCGGTTGCGACACTGGGAGGCGTCGCCCTCAATTTCCTGTACAACACGCGGTACGGCGACCCCGGGAACGGCCGGGAAGAGTAGTTCCACCTGACGACAACGTTGCGGTAAAGGCGCTGCGGTCCCCTCGGGGTCCGCAGCGCCTCGCCTTCGGTCCGCAGCGTAGGCGGGAGTCGGCCGGGTAGGCGTTGTGG
>NZ_POTY01000243.1 GCF_003236315.1 Micromonospora craterilacus | reverse complement strand
CCCCCCGATAACCCCCTCCCCACCGGCGCATGACCGGCGTCACAGGGCCGGGCTGTCACGCTGCGGCGCGCCCGGGCCGTCGGGTCGGTGTCAGATCCACCGACAGGGAGGTCGTCATGCAGCGGATGAACGTGGCCGAGGTGGCGCCGGAGGCGTACCAGAGCGTGCTGGGGCTGGAGAAGTATGTCCGGGCCAACGTGGACCACACCGTGCTGGAGCTGGTGAAGCTGCGCGCGTCGATGCTGAACGGCTGCGCGTACTGCGTCGACATGCACAGCCGGGAAGCGGCAGCTGCCGGGGAGTCGAACCGCCGGTTGTTCGCGGTGGCCACCTGGCGCGAGGCGCCCTTCTTCGACGAGCGGGAGCGCGCCGCACTGGCCCTGACCGACGCGGTTACCCGGCTGGGCGAGCACGGGGTGCCCGACGACGTGTGGGCGGCCGCCACCGCGGTGTGGCCGGAGAAGGCCCTCGCCGACCTGGTCCTGGCCATCGCCACAATCAACGTGTGGAACCGAATCGCGGTGACCTTCCGCAGCCAGCCCCCCACGGACGGCTGAGCCCGGTCGACGCGGCAGAGGCGGCCGGTGCGCTCGACGCGCACCGGCCGATGCTGCTCGGGCTGGCGTACCGGTTGCTGGGCAGCCGGCACGACGCCGAGGACGTGCTGCAGGAGACGTACCTGCGCTGGGTACGCATCGACCGCACCGGAGTGACCGAGCCACGCCGCTACCTGTCCCGGGTGGTGACCCACCTGGCGATGGACCGGCTGCGGGCCCGACAGGCCACCCGGGAGGCGTACGTCGGGCCGTGGCTGCCGGAGCCCGTACCGACCGCGCCGTCGCCGTTCGGGCCGCTGGAACGCGTCGAACTGCGCGACTCGCTCTCCACCGCACTGCTGCACCTGCTGGAGCGGCTCACCCCGCCGGAGCGCGCGGTCTACGTGCTGCACACCGCCTTCGAGCTGCCGTACGCCGAGATCGCCGAACTGCTGGACCGATCCGCCGAGGACTGCCGTCAGCTGCACCACCGGGCCACCCTCCGGATCGGGCGTGGGCCCCGGTTCACCGCCGACCGGGCGGAGCAGGAGCGGCTACTGGAGGCGTTCATCGCCGCCGCCGACAAGGGCGATCTGGCCGCCCTGACCGACCTGGTCGCCGCGGACGCGACCGCGTGGAGCGACGGCGGCGGCCGGGTGCGGGCCGCCCGCAACCCGGTGACCGGGGCCGACCGGGTCGCCCGGTTCGTGCTGGGGATCCGGGACCGGGGCGGGCTGCTGACCGTGCACCGCACGGAACTCAACGGTCAGCCGGCCGCCGTGATGGTGCCCACAGCCGGCCGCAGGTACGTGGTCACCCTCGGCACCGCCGCCGGCCGGATCACCGACGTCTTCATCGTGGCCAACCCCGACAAGCTGCCCTGGCTGGCCTGAGGCGTCGGCTCAGCTCGGTGGATCAGCCCAGCTCGGGAAACCAGAGCGCGAGCTCCCTCTTGGCACTGTCGGCCGAGTCGGAGGCGTGCACCAGGTTCTCGCGGTTGGACAGGGAGAGGTCACCCCGGATGGTGCCGGCGGCGGCGCGGCGCCCGTCGGTGGCCCCGATCAGGCCGCGCACCACCTCGATGACCTGGTCGCCGGAGAGCACCAGCGCGACCAGCGGGCCACCCGTCATGAACGCCTTCAGCGGCGGGTAGAACGGCTTGTCGACGTGCTCGGCGTAGTGCTCGTCGGCCAGCGCGGCGTCCATCGTCCGGGACACCATCGCGTCGATCCGCAGCCCCTTGCGCTCGAAGCGGGAGATGATCTCGCCGACGATTCCACGGCGAACCGCGTCGGGCTTGATCAGTACGAGCGAGCGCTCGTCCGGGCTGCTGCTGGACACGCTGGGTTCCTCCTCAGGGCGGAAGCCGGTCGGGCTGGGTACGGTCAGCCTAGCGACCCGGTCCCGGCGCCGGCGCGGTGGTCGGTCCTTCCCCCGGCCTCCGATCCGGCCTAGCCTGGCCCTGACCACCCGGGAGGTCCACTGTGGCGAATGGCGGGAGCCGGCCCATCGCACCGGTACGCAAGCTGATCGCCGCGGTGCTCGGCACCGTGGCCACCTTCGTGATCCTCTTCGGCCTGGGCATGACCAGCTGGGCCATCGTCGCGCTCGGGGTCGCCCTGCTGGTGCTGGCGATCGCGCTGGCCACCGTACGCGGCGGCGGCCGCACCTGGGTGGTCGGCGCCGGGCACGTGCACCGCGCCTCCGAGCCGCCCACCCAGTACGCCTTCGGGCGCTGCGAACTCCAGTTGGTGATCGACGCTCCCGGACTCCCGCCCCGGTCGAAGAAGATCATCGAGCCGCGGGTGCCGGTTTCCAAGTGGCCGTCACTGGGCCAGTCCCTGCCGATCCGGGTGGCGTTGGACGACCCGCGACACGTCCGGGTCCTCTGGGACGAGGTGCCCACCCACGCCGAGGCCGGCACCGCCGAGCTGCCCCCGGAGTTCGCCAGCGAGTTCGTCGGCCAGGGCCCGCCGGACGAGGTGCTCATCGGGCAGCAGGCCCCGCCGTGGGCCGGACGAACACCCGAGGACGACTTCCACGACCCGCTGGGCGATCCGCTGGGTGACCCGCGCCGCGACGACCCGGCCGAGCCCGTCGAACAGCGGGAGACGGTGCGGGTACGCCAGCGCCCGGGCGGCCCGGTCGTGCTGGAGGGGACCGTGGTGGAGCACGCCAGCGACCAACCGCTGCCCCGCCGGGCCACGCCCGCACCCCGCTCGCCGGCCGAGGAGCGGTTCGCGGCGCCATCCGACGAGGAGCGTTTCGCGGCGCCACCGGCCGAGGAGGAGCCGCCGCTGGCCGGGGAATTCTCCGGCCCGCCGCCGGCCGAGCAGTTCTCCAGCCCGCCGCCGGCCGGGCGACTCTCCGACCCGCCGCCAGCCGGGCGACTCGCCGACCCGCCGCCGCCCGCCCCGACGGATCCGATGGACCCGCTCGACCCGCTCGACCTGCCGCTGGACGATCCGGCGCCGCGCCCGAGTACGGCCAGTGGCGCGGGAGCCGCAGCCACCGGGGACCGGCCGGTCGGCACCCGGGTTCCGCCGGCCGGCGGCCGGGCAGAGACGGTCGGCGCTCGGGAGCTGGACGAGGCGATCTTCGGCTTCGACCCGGACGCCGCCGACCCGGCCGCGCCGATCAGTGGCGTGGGCATCACCCTGCTGGTCACCGAGCTGTCCCGCTCCCTGGAGTTCTACCGGGACCGGCTCGGGTTCAGCGAGGTCGACCGGGGCACCGGCAACGCCGTGCTCGCCTCTGGGGCGACCCGGTTGGTGCTGCGGGAGGTGACCGGCGCCCAGCCGATCAGCCGTCGCCTGGTGCACGTGAACCTCGACGTGGACGACATCCAGTCGGCGTACGAGCGGCTGCGCGACTCCGGCGTCCGGTTCACCTACGCCCCACGGGTGGTCAACCGGGGCACCAAGCTGGAGGTGTGGGCGGCGGCGTTCCGCGACCCGGACGGTCATGGCATCGCACTGACCCAGTGGCGGGAGCGCGCCGAGGCGTAGTCGCTCCGCGCAACTGATTGTGGGCGGTTCAGCTGTTGCCGGCCCGCCGGGTCACCCAGCTGCTCAGCCCAGGATCACCCGGCGCACGTGCAGGGCGTACGCCCACACCAGCGCGAACATGACGCCCAGGACGAACAGCGACCAGTGCAGCAGCCCGGACAGCAACAGCAGCCCCTGCAGGACGGTGCCGGCATGCCACGCCCACGACCGGCGCATCATGCCGGCCAGCACGGCCGAGGCCACCGCCAGCGCCACCACCACCCCGATCGCGGGGCCGCCGAGGTCACCGCCGACCACCCTGATCGGCTGGATGGCCAGCAGCAGCACCAGCGCCTCCAGGGCGAGGGTGCCCGCGCCGAGGCCGCGTACCGCCCGCTGCGGGTCACGCAACCCCGACCGGCGTGACCCCGGCGCGCCACCGGGTTGGCCGGCATCGCCGGACTGGCCGGCATCGTCCGATCGGGGCGCGGTGTCCGGCCCGGTCATCGCTTCAGCAACCGGCGGGCGTCTGCCACGGTCACCACCGAGCCGGTGATGAGCACCCCGACACCGGCCAGCTCGCCCGGTACGTCCTCCTCGGCCAGCGCCACCGCCGCCTCGATCGCGTCCGGTATCTCCTCGGCCACCTCGACCCGATCCGGCCCGAACACCTCGGCGGCGAGCGCGGCCAGTTCCTTGACCGGCAGCGCCCGTGGCGAGCTGTTCCGGGTCACCACCAGCTGGTCGACCACCGGCTCCAGCAGCTCCAGCAGGCTGGCCGCGTCCTTGTCGGCCAGCACGCCCACCACCGCGACCAGCTTGCTGAACGCGAACTCCTCCTGCAGGGCGGTGACCGTGGCCGCCATCCCCTGCGGGTTGTGCGCGCCGTCCAGCAGGATCGTCGGGGCGCTGCGGACCCGCTCCAGCCGCCCGGGGGAACTGGCGGCGGCGAAGCCCTCCCGCACCGCCTCCACATCCAGTTGCCGGCGGGCGCCGGCGCCGAGGAACGCCTCGACGGCAGCGAGCGCCAGCGCCGCGTTCTGCGCCTGGTGGGCACCGTGCAGCGGGACGAACACCTCCTCGTACACCCCGCCCAGACCCTGCAGGGTGAGCACCTGCCCGCCGACCGCGACCGCCCGGCGCAGTACGCCGAACTCGGAGCCCTCCCGGGCGACGGTCGCGCCCACCTCGGCGCACCGTTGCAGGATCGGCCGGGCGGCCTCCTCCTCCTGAACGGCACAGATCACCGTGGCGCCGGGATGGATGATGCCGGACTTGGCGACCGCGATGTCCTGCAGCGTGTCACCGAGCCATTCGGTGTGGTCCAGCCCGATCGGGGTCAGTACGCACACCCCGGCCTGGATCACGTTGGTGGCGTCCTCGGCCCCGCCCAGACCCACCTCGACCACGGCCACGTCGACCGGGGCGTCGGCGAAGGCGGCGAACGCCAGCGCGGTGGTCATGTCGAAGTAGGTCAGCGGCTCGGCCGAGCGGTCGTCGACCAGCTCGGCCAGCGGCTTGACCTCCTGGTACACGGCGGTGAACCGGGCCTCGTCCACCGGCTCGCCGTCCAGGCTGATCCGCTCCCGGACGGTCTCCAGGTGCGGGCTGGTGTACCGGCCGGTATGCAGCCCGAACGCCCGCAGCAACGAGTCGATCATCCGGGCCGTGGAGGTCTTGCCGTTGGTCCCGGTCAAATGAATCGACGGGTACGCCCGCTGCGGGCTGCCCAGCAGGTCGAGCAGGGACGAGATGCGGTCCAGCTCGAAGACCATCCGGGTGAACCCACGCCCGGCCAGCTCGGCTTCGACCTCGGCGAAGGCGGCGTGCCCGGCGCGGTTGGTCCGGTCGGAAGGCTCCGCGCCCGCCCGGGAGTTGGCGCGGGCGCGGTCGGTGCGGTCGGTGCGGTCGGTGCGGTCGGTGCGGTCGGTCACGAGGAAAGCGCCTCCAGGGCGGCGTCGATGCGGGCCAGGTCGGCCTCGGCGACGGCCAGCCGTTCGCGGATCTTGACGACGACGTGTTCGGGGGCCTTGCCGACGAACGCCGGGTTGTCCAGCTTCGCCCGGGCCTGCCCGGCCTCCTTCTCCGCCGCCGCGCGGTCCTTGGTCAGCCGGGCCCGTTCGGCGGCCACGTCGATCGAGCCCCGGGTGTCCAACGCCACGCTGACCTCCCCCGGCATGGCCAGCGTCGCGCTGGCCTGGAAGCCGTCGCCGGCCGGGTCGAGCCGGGCCAGGGACCGGATCAGCGGCTCGTGCGCCGCGACACCGGCACCGGCCAGCCCGTCGAGCCGGGCGACGACCCGCTGGGTCGGGCGCAGCCCCTGGTCGGAGCGGAACCGGCGGACCTCGGTGACGACCCGTTGCAGGGTGGCCACCTCCGCCTCGGCGGCGTCGTCGACCAGCGCCCGGTCGGCCGCCGGCCAGGCCGCGGTGAGCAGCGTCTCGCCGCCGGTCAACGCGGTCCACAGCTCCTCGGTGACGAACGGGATCACCGGGTGCAGCAGCCGGAGCAACTCGTCCAGCACGTGACCGAGGATCCGGCGGCTGACCTCGGCCGGCTCGCCGCCACCGGCCAGCACCGGCTTGCTCAGCTCGACGTACCAGTCGCAGACGTCGTCCCAGGCGAAGTGGTACAGCAGGTCGCAGACCTTGGCGAACTCGTACGCCTCGAACTGCTCGTCCACCTCGGCAGTGACGTGGGCCAGCCGGGACAGGATCCACCGGTCGACGGTGGACAACCGGTCGGCGACCGGCAGCGGCCCGTTGGTGTGCGCGCCGTTGATCAACGCGAACCGGGTGGCGTTCCACAGCTTGTTGCAGAAGTTCCGCGACCCCTGGCACCACTCCTCGCTGACCGGCACGTCGCCGCCGGGGTTGGCGCCCCGGGCCAGGGTGAACCGGGTCGCGTCGGCCCCGTAGCGGTCGATCCAGTCCAGCGGGTCGACCACGTTGCCGAACGACTTGGACATCTTCTTGCCGTGCTCGTCGCGGACCATGCCGTGCAGGGCGATCACGTCGAACGGCTGCTTGCCGTCCATCGCGTACAGGCCGAACATCATCATCCGGGCGACCCAGAAGAAGAGGATGTCGTACCCGGTGACCAGCACGCTGGTCGGATAGAACTTGGCCAGGTCCGGGGTCTGTTCCGGCCAGCCGAGGGTGGAGATCGGCCACAGGCCGCTGGAGAACCAGGTGTCCAGCACGTCCTCGTCCTGATGCCAGCCCTCGCCGGTCGGCGGCTGCTCGTCGGGCCCGACGCAGACGACCTCGCCGTCCGGGCCGTACCAGACCGGGATGCGGTGGCCCCACCACAGCTGCCGGGAGATGCACCAGTCGTGCATGTTGTCGACCCAGGCGAAGTAGCGCTTGGCCAACTCCGCCGGCTCGATCCGGACCCGGCCGTCACGCACCGCGTCACCGGCCGCCTTGGCCAGCGGCGAGGTGTTCACGAACCACTGCAGCGACAGCCGGGGCTCGACGGTGGTCCGGCACCGCGAACAGTGGCCGACGGCGTGCACGTACGGCCGCTTCTCCGCGACGATGCGCCCCTCCTCGCGCAGCGCGGCGACGATCGCCGGGCGGGCCTCGAACCGGTCCAGCCCCTGGAAGGGGCCGTGCGCGGTGATCACGCCGCGCTCGTCCATGATCGTCAGGGCGGGCAGGTCGTGCCGCTGCCCGATCTCGAAGTCGTTCGGGTCGTGCGCCGGGGTCACCTTCACCATGCCGGTGCCGAAGGCCGGATCGACGTGCGGGTCACCCACGATCGGGATCCGCCGCCCGGTCAGCGGCAGCTCGACCTCGGTGCCGATCAGGTGCCGGTACCGCTCGTCGTCGGGGTGCACCGCCACGGCGGTATCGCCGAGCATCGTCTCGGCCCGGGTGGTGGCGACCACCACCTCGTCGCTGTAGCGGATCGACACCAGCTCACCGTCGTCGTCGGTGTGCTCCACCTCGATGTCGGACAGGGCGGTCAGGCAGCGCGGGCACCAGTTGATGATCCGGTTCGCCCGGTAGATCAGGTCGTCGTCGTACAGCTTCTTGAACATGGTCTGGACGGCGCGCGACAGCCCCTCGTCCATGGTGAAGCGCTCGCGGTCCCAGTCCACCGAGTCGCCGAGCCGGCGCATCTGGCCGAGGATCGCGCCGCCGGACTCGGCCTTCCACTGCCAGACCCGCTCGACGAACTTCTCCCGGCCCAGGTCGTGGCGGGACAGGCCCTGCGCGGCCAACTGCCGCTCGACCACGTTCTGGGTGGCGATGCCGGCGTGGTCCATGCCCGGCAGCCAGAGCGCCTCGAAGCCCTGCATCCGCTTACGCCGGACCAGGGCGTCCTGCACGGTGTGGTCGAGCGCGTGACCCATGTGCAGCGAACCGGTGACGTTCGGCGGCGGGATGACAATGGTGTACGGGGGCTTGTCGCTGTCCGCCGACGCCCGGAACCGACCGTCGGCTACCCACTGCTCGTACCGTCGCTGCTCTACCTCGCCGGGCTGGTACTGGCCGGCAAGGGTCGGGGCGTCGGGGCGTCGGGCATCCAGTCTCTCGGTCACCCTGAAAGTCTACGGAGCGCTTCGGCGGACCCGACGTGCGCCACCGGTCGTTCGCGTACGGTGTCGGCTATGTCCGACGCACATCTCACCGCCCGCCAGCTCGACGAGGGCACCCCGCCGGTCGACCTCACCGACAAGCCGATCGAGCTGAGCAACCGCGCCCCGGACGAGGCCACCGACCGGGCGGCGGTCCGGGGCCGCCGACGGCGCGTCGTGGTCGTGCTGCTGTCGGTCCTCGCGCTCGCCGGCATCGCCGCGTTCGGCACCTGGGGTTGGCGAATCACCCAGCAGAAGGACGCCCGGATCACCACCCCGGACACGGTCGCCGGGCTGACCCGGGACGACAGCGAACGGGCGTCGAGCACCGCCGACTACCTGCGCAGCGGCCTCGCCGCCGACATCCAGCTGGACAGCAGCTTCGGCGCCGTCTACCAGGATCCAGCCGACGCCCGACGCTCCGTGCTGATCTTCGGCGGCACCACCCTGCTCTGGCAGCCGGAGCGGGATCTGGACAGCCTGTTCGCGCTGATGTCCGACGAGACCGGCGCGGTGACCGGCCTGCGTGGCGTGTCGGCCGGCAAGCTCGGCGGTGTGATGCGGTGCGGCATCACCAGCGGCGACGGCGGCGACTTCGCGGTCTGCGGCTGGGCCGACCACGGCAGCGTGGTGATGGCCATGTTCCCCTTCCGGCCGGTCGACGAGTCCGCGGCACTGCTGCGGGAGATCCGCGCGGCCGTCCAGACCCGCGACTGACGCCTGCGGGCATACCCAGGGTCGGCCGGTCGCCGAATCAGCCGGGACGGGTGCGGACCACCGGGGTGGCCAGCGCCGCGAGGGCGACCAGGACGCACCCACCGCCGGCCACGGCACACACCACAGGTACGCCGTACGCCTCGGCGCCCCACGTGACGACCGCCGCGCCGAGCGGCCCGAGCGCGTAGTGGGTCGCCCAGAACACCGAGGTGACCCGGCCGAGCAGATGGTTCGGGGTCACCTCCTGCCGCAGTGACAACGAGCAGATGGCACCGACAGCCAACCCGCCGAGGTACGCCGCGGCCAGGGCGGTGACCGCCGGGACGGTACGCACCGAGCCCACCGCCGCCACCGCCACGCCGGCCACCGCCATGCTGCCCGACCAGGTCGCCCCGAACCCGATCCGGCGCCGCAGCGGGGCCACCACCAGCGAGCCGACCACGGTCCCGCCGGCCGCGAGCCCCAGCACCAGACCGACGGTGCGGTCCGAGCCGCCCAGGTTGTGCCCGACGTGGTAGATCAGCACGTCGTCGAGCCCGTAGGTGAGGAACAGGAAGACCGACAGCAGCACGGTCAAGCTGCGCAGCACCGGGTGATGCCAGAGGAAGAGGGCACCGTCCAGCAGCTCGCGGCGCAGGCCGGCGAGGGTCGGTGCGGTCCGCTCGACCCGGACCTGCCGCAGGCGTACGGCGCACAGCGCGAGGGCCGACACGGTGAAGCTCGCGGCATTTACCGCTACTGCGGTGGCGTACCCGAAGCTGGCGGCGACCACCCCGGCCAGCAGCGGTCCGCCGATGCCGGCGATGGCGTAGCTCGCCGACAGCTTGCCGTTGGCCTCCGTGATCCGCCGGACGTCGACGAGCCCGGGCACCGCCGCCACGTACGCCACCCGGAAGACCATGCCGACCGCGGCGCTCGCCGGGAGTACGACGTAGAGAAGCCAGAGCTGCGGTCCCCACAGCCACGCCACCGGTACGGCGGCGAACAGCACCGCTCGGGCCAGGTCGCAGCCGATCAGCAGGCGTCGCCGGTCCGCCCGGTCCGCCAGCACGCCCGCGAACACCGCGGTGGCCACGGCCGCGACGCCGGCGACCGCGGTGAGCAGGCCCATCAGCGCCACCGACCCGGTGACTTGGAGCACCAGCAGCGGTACGGCCACCGAGGCGAACCCGTCGCCCACCACGGACAGCGTCTGGGCCGACCAGAAGACGGCGAAGTCGCGGTCCCGCCACAGCGCGGGAGAACTGTCCGTCTCCGCCGTACGCGCCGTCACCCGCGTGACGCTAGCGCCGGCGTCGGCCACCCGCCTCCGGTTTATCGCCGCCAGAGCGCCCGCGCCAATGGGACGCCGTTCTGGCGATGACCGCTGGGAATCAGGTGTGGGAATGCGTTTAGGGCCACCCCGTGCGGGGTGGCCCTAAACGAAAGAGTGTCCGGCGGTGTCCTACTCTCCCACACCCTCCCGGGTGCAGTACCATCGGCGCTGGAGGGCTTAGCTTCCGGGTTC
>NZ_POTY01000242.1 GCF_003236315.1 Micromonospora craterilacus | reverse complement strand
GCGCTCCCCCGCCCACCGGTCACCGCCGAGGGTGCGGCGAGGCCGCATCGACAGCGCGGATTTTTCCCCGGGCGTCGCGCAGTCGGCCGCCCGTCCGCCGGTTACCGATCGCCACCACCTCGGCGAGCATGGACAGCGCGGTCTGGGCCAGGGAGGCCGCGCCGAGGTCCAGGCCCGCCGGGCCGGTGAGCCGGTCGAGGCCCGGTATGCCGGCCAACCGGGCCAGCCGTCGGGCATGGGTGTCCCGGCTGCCCAGCGCGCCGACGAACCCGGCGCGTCCGGCCAGCGCGGCGCGGATCGCCCGATCGTCGATGCGCGGGTCATGGGTGACCACCAGCACCGCGTCGCGGGGGCCCAGCGCGACGGTCGCCAGCCACTCGTCCGGCCACGCGCAGACCACGTCGTCGGCCGCCGGCACCCGTTCCCGCTGGGCGTACGCGGGGCGCGGGTCGACCACGGCCACCCGGTAGCCCATCGGGACCGCCAGGGCGGCCAGCGCGGCGGCCAGGTCCGTCGCACCGACCAGCAGCAGCATCGGGCCGGGCCCGAGTTCCTCGACGAAGTGCTCCGCGCCGCCCGGCAGGCCGTCCCGGTTCGTCGCCGTCGACCACGGGAACGGCGGACGGAGTTCGATGCCCAGCGCCAGCGGGCGGCGGGTGGCCAGCGCCGCGCCGATGGCCGCGTACACCGGGCCGGCCGGCGCGGGGCAGATCAGCACGCTCAGCTCGCCGGCGCAGGCCGGGGCGGGTTCCCAGGGCATCAGGTCCGCGCCGGGGCTGATCGCGGTGAGCCGGGGGCGGGCCCCGTCGAGCACCGAGCGGGCCTGGTCGAGCAGGGTGCCCTCCACGCAGCCGCCGGAGACCGATCCGGTCCAGCCGCCGTCCGAGGCCACCGCCATGGTGGCCCCCAACGGCCGGGAGCCCGGACCGGCGCGGCGGACCAGCCGGGCCAGCACGACGCGTTGCCCGGCGCCGTGCCGCTGCTCGACGAACGGCCACACCTCCGCCAACACTGCCGCCACCCTCCCGCCGCGAGCCACTTGCGTACCTTTTTATAGCTTTTAGACAGGTTGGGCCGTGCGGATCCGTTTAATGCCGATAACTTGGTCGGCAACCCACGACCGTCAGGGGCTGGACATCATGGATACCGAGATCACGCTGCGGGTGGACGGCGCCGACCACCGGCTCACCGTCGACACCCGGACCACCCTGCTCGACGCGCTGCGCGAACGGCTCGGCAACACCAGCCCGAAGAAGGGCTGCGACCACGGCCAGTGCGGCGCCTGCACGGTGCTGCTCGACGGACGACGGGCCAACAGCTGCCTCGCGCTGGCGGTGGCCCACGACGGCGCCGAGATCGTCACCGCCGCCGGGCTGGCGACCGACGGCGAACTGCACCCCATGCAGCGCAGCTTCATCGAGCACGACGCCTTCCAGTGCGGCTACTGCACCCCCGGGCAGATCGTCTCCGCGGTCGCCATGCTCGAAGAGGCGGCGACGGGCTGGCCCAGCACGGTGACATTCAGCCCGCCGGACGGCACGGCCGGCGAACCCGACACCGGCCCGGTCGACCTGGCCACCAACCCCGACGAGATCCGCGAACGGATGAGCGGCAACCTGTGCCGCTGCGCCGCGTACGCGAACATGATCCCCGCGATCCAGGAGGTGGCCCGGTCATGAGGCCGTTCCGGTACGAACGCGCCACCGACCCGGCCGGCGCGGTCGCCCTGCTCGCCCGCTCGCCGCAGGCGGCGTACCTCGGCGGCGGCACCAACCTGGTCGACCTGATGAAACTCGACGTGGCCCGACCCGATCTGCTGGTCGACGTCCGGGGGGTGACCTCCCGCGCGATCGAGGAACTGCCCGACGGCGGCGTACGCATCGGGGCCGGCGTGTCCAACAGCGACCTGGCCGCCGATCCGCTGATCCGCCGCCGCTACCCGGTGGTCGCCCAGGCCGTCCTGGCCGGCGCCTCCACCCAGTTGCGCAACCTCGCCACCGTCGGCGGCAACCTGCTGCAACGCACCCGGTGCGTGTACTTCCAGGACGTCAGCACCGCCTGCAACAAACGGGAACCCGGCTCCGGCTGCTCGGCGATCGAGGGGCACAACCGGGACCTGGCCATCCTCGGCACCTCCCCGGACTGCATCGCCACCCACCCGTCCGACCTGGCCGTCGCGCTGGCCGCGATGGACGCGACGGTGCAGACCGTCGGCCCGGACGGCAGCCGCGCCATCCCGCTGACCGAGCTGCACCGGCTGCCCGGATCCGAGCCCCAACACGACAACGTGCTCACCCACGGTGAGCTGATCACCGCCGTCGACCTGCCCCCGCTGCCCTTCGCCGCCCGCTCGTACTACCGCAAGATCCGCGACCGGGCCTCGTACGCCTTCGCGCTGGTCTCGGTCGCCGCCGCGATCGACCTGGCCGACGGGCAGGTGCGCGACGTCCGGATCGCGCTCGGCGGCGTGGCGCACAAGCCGTGGCGGGCGACCCGGGCCGAGGACCTGCTGCGCGGCGGGCCGGCCACCGAGGAGCGGCTGCGCCGGGCCGCCGAGGCCGAACTCGCCGACGCCCAGCCCCAGTCGGACAACGCCTTCAAGATCCCGCTGGCCCGCAACGCCATCGTCCGTACCGTGCTGGACCTGACCGGGACGGCGCGGTGAGTGCCGTCGCCCCACGCGCCATGGGCCAGCCGCTCAGCCGGTTCGAGGGGGAGGACAAGGTGCGCGGACTGGCGACGTACGCCTTCGAACATCCGGTACCGCATCCGGCCTACCTTTCCGCCGTGCGCAGCACCGTTGCCACGGGAGAGATCATCGGCATCGACTGTAGCCAGGCCAGCGCCCAGCCGGGCGTCCTCGCGGTGCTGACCCACCTGAACGCGCCCCGGCTGGGCATCGACGACGGTGAACTGCGCATCCTCCAGTCCGGCGACGTCGCCTTCCGCGGCCAGTTCGTCGGCGGCGTGATCGCCGAGTCCTCGGAGATCGCCCGGCACGCCGCCGCCCTGGTCCGGGTCGACTACCGGGAGCGGCCCCACGACGTCGACCTGGAGTCCAGCCGCGAGCGGGGACAGCTGCGCGTACCGCAGCAGACGATGGCGCTCTTCCCGATGGACACCGACAAGGGCGACGTGGACTCCGCGCTCGCCGCGGCGGCCGTCCAGGTGGACTCCACCTACCGCACCCCCTGGTACAACCACAACCCGCTGGAACCACACACCACCATCGCCTGCTGGACCTCCGCCGGGCTCACCCTGCACGTCTCCACGCAGCACCCGCAGGGCGTCCAGACCACGGTCGCCACCGCGTTCCGACTCGAACCGGACCAGATCCGGGTGTTCTCCCCGCACGTCGGCGGCGCGTTCGGCTCGAAAGGCCCCCGTCACTCCGACCTCATCCTCGCCGTGATGGCCGCCCAACTCGTCCCGGACCGGCCGGTACGCTTCGCGCTCACCCGGCACCAGATGTTCTCCCAGACCGGCTACCGGTCCCCGACCATGCAACGGGTACGCCTCGGCGCCGACGCCGACGGACGGCTGACCGCCGTCGCCCACGAGTCGATCGAACAGACCTCCCGGCTCAAGGAATTCGCCGAACACGCCACCCGGGCAACCCCGACCATGTACGCCACGCCCCACCTCCAGGTCCGGCAGCAGCTGGCCGCGCTGGATCTGCCGACGCCCGCAATCATGCGAGCACCGGGCGAGTGCGTCGGCATGTTCGCCCTCGAATCGGCAATGGACGAACTCGCCGTCGCGGGCGGTCTCGACCCGGTGGAGCTGCGCATCCGCAACGAGCCGGACACTCACCCGCTGGACGGGCTGCCGTTCTCCAGCCGCAGCCTGCCCGCCTGCCTGCGCGAGGGGGCACGCCGGTTCGGCTGGGAGTCACGCGACCCCACCCCCCGGGCCCGCCGCCACGACGGCTGGCTGGTGGGTACGGGAGTGGCCGCGGCGACCTATCCGACCCTGCGGCTGCCCGGTTCCAAGGTCACCATCCGGGTCACGCCGGACGGCCGGCACACCGTGCTGATGGCGGCGGTGGACATCGGCACCGGCACCCGCACCGCGCTGACCCAGGTCGCCGCCGACGCGTTGCGGGTCGACCTCGCGCAGGTCGAACTACGCCTCGGCGACACCGCGTACCCGCCCGCGGCGCCGGAGGGCGGGTCGGCGGGCATCACCAGCTGGGGCGCCACCATCTGCGCGGGAGCCGACGAACTCCGCCGACGGCTGGCCGCCGACCACGGCGGTACGGTCCCGGCCGAGGGCCTGGAGGTCACCGTCGACATGCCGGAGAACCCCCACCTCAAGCAGTACGCGATGCACGCCTTCGGCGCGCAGTTCGCCGAGGTACGCGTGCACGACGAGACCGGCGAGATCCGGGTGCCCCGCCAACTCGGGGTGTACGCGGTCGGCCGGGTGGTCAACCCGAAGACCGCCCACTCGCAGCTGATCGGCGGGATGACCATGGGCCTGTCCATGGCGCTGCACGAGGCGAGCATCCTGGACCCGCGCTACGGGCACGTGGTCAACCACGACCTGGCCACGTACCACGTCAGCAGCAACGCCGACGTCGGCACCGTCGATGCGTACTGGGTCGAGGAGGACGACCCGTACGTCAACCCGATGGGCACCAAGGGCCTCGGCGAGATCGGCATCGTCGGCGCCGCCGCCGCCATCGCCAACGCGGTGCACCACGCCACCGGCGTACGCATCCGCGAACTACCCATCACCCTCGACAAACTGCTCCCGCACGAGTAATCCACAAGATTGGACCCAGTCCGGGATCTTGGTACGGAACTGCCCTTATAGGGGCGGTTCCGTACCAAGATCCTTGACTCCATGAGGGCTGGTGTCAGGCCGGGGTGAAGTCGAACTCGCCGTCCTTGACGCCGCCGACGAAGGCTGTCCACTCCTCAGCGGTGTAGACGATCGTCGCGGCGTCGCGAGCCTTGCTGTGCCGGACAGCAACCCGGCCCGACCCGTCGAGCAGCGGCCCGGCCTCGACGCAGCTACCGCCGTTGCTTGCGCTCTTGGTGCTAATGTGCCAAGCCACTGCGGGCAGGATTTCACTCATGGAAGATTCTCCCCAATGGTCGTGATCAGCTTCGCCGACTCCTGCGGGTCGAGGGCGACCCCTCGCAGCCGATCGTACGCAACGGCATAGCGCTTCGACTTCGGAGATTCCATGAAGAAGCGGCCCCCAAGGTGCTCTGCGTATGCGACCTCGGGGTATGGCTTCGGCATCCTGAACAGCCAAAACGAGCCGTCCAACCCAGGGTGCAGGCCGACTCTCGACGGCATTACGCGAACATCGATGTTAGGACGCGAAAGCAGCTCACCGAGGTGCTGTAGCTGATCACGCATCAGTGCTGCTCCGCCGACGGGGCGACGCAGGACACTCTCGTCGATGACCGCCGTGATACGAAGGGGCGGCTCCCGATCGAGCACCCGCTGACGGTCCAGCCGCAACTGCAACCACTTGCCGACCGAGTAGTCGGTCGCCTTCTCGCCCTCGGCGTTACGGATCACCGCCTCCGCGTAGTCGCGCGTCTGCATCAGCCCCGGCATGAGCATTGCGTCCCACGAGCAGATCTGCTCCGCTCGGCTCTCCAACCACGGGAAGTCGATGAAGGACGCGTCCACCAGCTCGTCGTAGTCGTCGTCCCACCGATCCGTACGCCAAGCGTCCTCGGCAAGTTGGATGAAGCGGTTCCGCTCCCGCCCGTCGTGCTCGCCGTAGAGGTCGAGGAGGGACACCACGACGCCACGGCGGAACGGCCACTCGGCGCGTTCCCACCGGGCGATCGAGGAGAAGTCCCGTTCGAGGAAGTGCGCTGCCTGCTTGAGAGTGATGCCACGCTCCTCGCGTAGCTGCCTCATCTGCTGCCCGAGCCATTGAGCACGCAGCGTCTGCACAAAGGATTCGCGTTTGACGGGCATGATCCCCTCTTTCCGAGCCATCTCTGAATGAGATCCATTGGGGTTGGTTGCACCAATGCCGAAGCCACTGGAAACGTGGTCTTCGGGTGAGGGTGATCACCGACCCCCGGGGACGCCCGGTGCAAGCACGATGACCGCGGCTGTGCCAACAGCCGAGAAGGTGACGAGAGACGGCTTCGCGTGTGGCAGACGCATACCGGCTCTCGTCGGGTCTCAACATGGAGCCGCGCCACGGCGCATATCGACTCCGACCGACTTATTGAAATACCTATCACGGAAAGGCGAGTCCCCGCGACCCTGCCTGGCCGGGAATCCTGCAACACCCACCGGCAGCCCGGTGGCCGTACCGCCGAATGAGGCTGCGGTCGCCGGGCGGGGCGGCCCTGCCCGAAATTCCCCCTTCGCCGCAGGGCCGCCCCTTCCACACCAAAGAAGGCAACCGATGAACCGAGGAACGGTCTACGGCGGCGCACCACCCCGGCTGCACCCACACACTGTCCGCGAGCGGCAATTCCCCACCGTGGGTTTCCGCCGGCGCGGCCTCGACCCGCAGGAGGTACGGCGCTTCCTGCACCGCGTCGCGCTGGAACTCGCCACCCTGCAACAGGACGTGGCCCGGCTCAATGACGAGAACTCCCGCATCAAGCGGGCCCTGCGCGACTGGCAGACCGCCCAGACGCAGCGGCGAATGTCATGAGCCCGCAGACCCGGCACGTGATCCACCTGCCGGTGGCCGTCGCCGATCTGGCCGGGGCGCTCCGCTTCGCGTACACCCTGACCCGCTCGCTGGCCCTGATACCAGGGATTGAGGCGGCCGGCGTGACCGTGTCCGCCGAGGACGCCCAGCACGTACGACACTGGGTGTTCTGCGACCGGGCCATGCCGGACCGGGGTCGGTGCGCCCGCCGGGCCGACCACGACGGCCCCTGCTCCCCGAGCTTCCCGCCATAGCTGATGACCAGGTGGTGACCAGCCACCACGATGCCAAGGCCATGCGCGAGCGCGTCTTCTTCAATGCCTCAATGCTTCACCGCGGTCCGTTACCTCGCCGTCCGTCCCGGCGAAGCGGATCACGAGTGGACCACGACGTCCCAGCGCCCACACGGTGAGCGCGAAGCAGCAGAGCGCGGTTCCCGTGATCGTGACCGCTGTCCAGCCGCCCGCGGACCAGAGCGTGGTCGCGGCGGCGGAGCCGAAAGCAGCGCCGATGAAGTTGCCGGTGGCTAGCGCCGTGTTGAGCCGGCTGCGGGCCTCGTGAGAGAGGGCGAACAGCCGCGCCCGGTTGAGCAGGGCCTGCGTCTGGAGCGCCACGTCGATCATGACGATCGCGACGATGATAAGTACGACGGACCGGCCGGCGAACGCCGCGACGACGAAGGCGCCGAGGGCCAGTAGCCAGGCCGCGCCGGTGGCCGGAAGCGACCAACCGCGATCGTGCAGCCGACCGCCGTGCAGGCCGGACAGGACACCAGCGAGGCCAGCCAACCCGAACAACCCGATCACCGCTACCGGGTACCCGAACGGCGGGCCGCTGAGCAGGAACGTCAGCGCCGTCCAGAACAGCGCGAACACGGCGAACCCGGTGGCGGCCAGGACCAGCGTCCATCGGGCCGCCCGCTCGCCCATCACCACCGCGCCGACCGAGGCGATGAGCTGCGGGTACGGCATGCGCGTCTGCGGTGCCAGCGGTGGAATCGCGCGATAGAACAGGAGGGCGAGCAGGACGGCGACGACCGCGGCGAGGGCGAAGACCGTCCGCCACCCGGCGGCGCCGGCGACGAACCCGCTGATCGTGCGGGAAGCCAGAATGCCGGTAAGGGTCCCGGACCCGACGACGCCGACGATCCGACCGCGGTGGGCGTCGCCGGCCAGGTCCCCGGCGAGCGGTGTGAGGACCTGCCCGGAAATCGTCGTCACGCCGAGCACGCCCAATGCGAGCAGGAGCACGCCGATCGACGGCGCCAGCGCGCACCACAGCAGTGCGACGGCCGAGGCCAGCAGCATCACCGGGACGAACCGACGGCGGTCGAGGACGTCACCGAGCGGCACCAGCAGCAGCACACCGACGGCGTACCCGACCTGCGTCGCCGTGACGAGCCAGCCGGCCGTCGCGGTCGCGGCGCGCAGATCGCCTGCAATCAAGCCCAGTAGCGGCTGCGCCCAGTACAGGTTGCCGATGGCCACTCCCGCCGCCACCGCGAACAGGAACGTCAGCCGGCGGCTCATCTCCGACGGCGGTGCCATGCGGGTGCTGCCACCCTGCCACGCTACGGCGCGGAATCAAGGCGTCGGGTCAAGCGAGGCCTGGGCATGGCAGGGCCGCATCCGCACGCTGCGCGGCGCGGCGCGGTGATCGTCGTCAGCGCCCACCGGAGCTTTCCTTTATTGGTGCATGAGCACTACTCGTCGCGGCGGGTGGCGAGGCGTAGCCGGCGCTTGACGCCGCCGGCCGCCCGGTTTTTGAGTCGCGCGAAGACCTTCTCCTTGTGGTCGTCGGGCTGCTCGCTGAGAGACTCCGCGTGCCCCAGCATGCCGACGATGGTCTCGATCGCGACCTGGAGCAACTGGCTGTCGTCGAGGTCGTCGGGGGTGCCGGTCTGCTTCATCTTCGTCGGCCGCAGTTCGTCGAGGTCCCCGACGATCTGGCACGGGTAGTCCTGGAGTTCCTTGATCTGCTGCTCGGCGAGTTCCATCACCCACTCGGCCCGGTCCAGGCCGACGCCGAACTTCAGCTCGTTGGCCCGCTGCTTGAGCACGGAGTCGACCAGGTGGCGGTGGACGACCTTCTGGTACGGCGTCCGGAGCGGGTAGCTGTCGCCCAACGCCAGGTTGACGCGCCGGAGCAGTTCGATCTCGGCGGCGCCGAGCGACGGGTTCGAGGTGGGTTCCGCCAACTCGCACAGCCCGTCCGGGATGCCCATGATGCCGGCGAACCGGTGCCACAGGAGGTCGCGTGGGGCGCCGGGAGGCGGGACCGTCACCAGGTGCCGTCGCTCGGCCGGCACCAGGTCACCCCATCGGCGCAGCATGCGCAGGGCCGTGTGGTTCTCCCAGAAGGTCTCGGCCTTGCCCTGTTCCACGGCGCCCATGAAGGCCCCGAACCGCCATCCGCTCCGGGCCCTGATGCTCTGCTGCCAGAACGACGGGAAGGTACGCCACAGATCGCGCCCCGCCACGATGATGTGGACCTCGGCGGGTTGCAGGCTCTCCACCGCCCGGGTCGCCTGCTCGGTGGTGGCCGCACCCAACCCCTCGTTACTGATGATCACATCACCGGACCATGTGCCGGCCTTCTCGGCCAGCCGGTCCCAGGTCCAGTAGACGTCGGTGTCCCGCCAGCGCGCCTGACGCAGGTCGGCCATCGCCTGATCGTGGGCCACGGCGCTGCTCGGCAGCAGAATGCCGGCGTCCTCCAACACCTGCTGGTTGCTCCAGAGCACGTTCTGCACATAGGTGCTTCCGGTCTTCGGAGCGCCGATGTGCAGGTAGACGCGTCTGGCCATGCTGCCTCCCGAGGCACCTTCACCAAGTTGATCGAAGCGGTCAGGTTTTGCGGCGCACAGGCTGGCACACCAACATGAACAGCAGGGGGACGGCCGGTCGCGGTCAGGCAGTCAGCCCGGCCGGGTGCCACTCACGCCGCGTCGGCGTAGCACTCCACGATCGACAGATCCAGCGGGAAGCGGACCGGGGTGTCACCGAAGAGCAACGCGGTGGCCCGCCGCCCGGCCCGTTCGACCGCCTCGGCGACCCGCTCCGCCTGCTCCGCCAGGCAGTGCACGATCACCTCGTCGTGCTGAAAGAAGACCAGCTCGGCACCGGTGCCGGCCAGCTCACCGCGGAGCACCGCCAGCAGCGTGGAAGCCCACTCGGCGGCGGTGGCCTGGATGACGAAGTTGCGGGTGAACCGGCCCCGGGAACGGGCCGCCCGGGCCCGCGGCGACTGCGGATCACCCGCCGCGTCCGGATCCGCCACCCCGTCGTCGCCGCCGAACCCCGCCGTCCCCGGCGGACAGGTACGCCCCAGCCACGACCGCACCAGCCCGCCGGCCTCGCCGGTACGCGCCGCCGCCTCGACGTGGCCGAACGCCGTCGGATAGTTGCGCCGCAGCACCGCCAGGGCCGGCACCGCCTCCCCACCGGTCTGCCCGTACATCGCCCCGAGCAGGGCCAGCTTGGCCCGGCCCCGGTCGCCGCCGAACGCATCCCGGGCCAACGCCGCGTACAGGTCTCCGGTCGCGCCCGCCTCGGCGAGCCGGGCGTCACCGGAGACGGCCGCCAGCACCCGGGGCTCCAGCTGCCCGGCGTCGGCCACCACGAACCGCCACCCCGGATCGGCCACCGCCGCCCGGCGGACCACCTTCGGGATCTGCAACGCGCCACCGCCCCGGGTGGCCCACCGCCCCGACAC
>NZ_POTY01000241.1 GCF_003236315.1 Micromonospora craterilacus | reverse complement strand
GGTTTACGCTGTGGCACGCGGCCACCGCCACATCTGAAGTTATGTCCACAGCAGACAGACGATCACGCGGTGGCCGCACCTCGCCTACCAGGCCCCACCAGCGACATCTCAAACGGCGGCTGCCGTACTAGCTGTCCTGGTCGACAGCGAACGGGCGGTACCCCGGCGGTAGGTCACTGACCTGCAGGTCGGAGAAGACCAGCGTGAGGTCGTGGGCGTTGGTTTGGATCCGTACCTCGTGGAACTCAAGCCCGATCGCCTCGGCCCAGCTCCGGGCCGCAGGTGATTCCTCCAAGATTTTGGCGCCCGGGTAGAGCGACTGCCACTTCACGCCCCAGACGTAGCCGTCCAAGTCAACGCCGGTCTTGTAGTCGATCAGGCGATCGTCCAGCGACTCCCGCCACGTAGCCGGCGCGACCGACGTCTGGCAGCGTGCTTCGACGCAGTACCGGAACAGGTAGCGCAGGTGCTTTGGTGCTACTCCGGTGCGAGGATCTGCGGTCGCGTAGACGATGGCCTCGTAGTCCCGCATGTAGTCGGTGAACCCGTGGTACACCAGCGCCTGGTCGTACACGTCATCGAGCGCACGGCCGAGGGTCGAAGGATCCACGGCGTAGTTCTACACCCTCAAGAGCGATCAGGGCCCGCCGCGCCGGCCGATGCCGGCCGGAGGCCGCCAGCAGGCCGAGTGCGGCGGGCCCTGATCGCTCTTGCGCGGCCCCTTGATCCTATTGAGAGTGATTCGGCAGTGAGGGCGACCGAGGCGACCGTGACACTGGCTGAGGACGGGCGGGCCGACACACGGCTTAGGAAGGGCGTTGCGCCTGTTGAGGCATCGCTCGTCCTACCAGGACATACGCCAAACTGGTCTCCTGCGACACGTTTGATCATTCCGCGCATGTTCCAGATCTTGCGACTCGGTCTGACGTGCCTCAGTTTCAGTATTTACGGATGGCCTCTGGCGTCGAAGGGCCCTGTCAAGCAACGCCGTCTAGCTGGCATCCTGTCGGCATGAGTCACAACTCGTACGCCCGCTTCGAGTTGATGCGCCCGGAACATGTGGGAGATGCACACTGGGAGGCCATCAACGTAGAGATCGTGAGGTTCGCCCGTGCCCTAGAGTCTGACGATGACCCGCAGGCGATCGGTTACCTCAAGTGCCTCGTAGAAGCAGTCGCGAAGGTCGTACTAGACATCAACGGCACGCCCGCCGGTGGGAACGAAAATTTCGACACGCTCGTCCCTCGGGCGCACGAGCTGCTTGCGGGTCAGCCCGGCCATGAGCTGGCCTACCAGACCCCCTTCGGGATCTTGGCTACCCAGGCCCGAAAGATGGCCACCGCGATGGGCGCTATCCGGAACAACTTTGGCGCCGGGCATGGACGCGCACGACAGCCGGAGATGCGGAGCGAGATGCTCGATCTCGCCATCGACGGGTCTCTTTTGTGGACCCGCTGGGCGCTGCGCCGGCTCGGCTACTTCGCCCAAGGCCGCCCGGAAGCCTTGATCCGCGACCTCGTTGGGGACCCCTACGGCTCCATCAACTGGTACAGCGGCGACCTCACTGAGCGGCTCAGCAACGCGAACCTGCCGCGCCTGGAAGGTAAGCACGCACGCGCTATTGGGGTCGCCGTCGGTCAACGCGCCGCCATGGACACGTTCAACGTGCGTATCGAGGGCGTAAACGCCTGCGTTGCCGACCCGGACCTTACCGCCTGGCCAGCGGCATACAGAATCGGCGTTGCGACAGGACTGCTGTTCAGCCCTGCGGAACTGCCGACCTTCACGGCTCGTAACTTGCATCAAGCCCTTGAGGCCTGTGCACCCATCATCGACGCCTCGGGCGAGATCGTCTCGCTAGTACGGCGCGTGATGGAAGCCCGTCCTCCAGGTCATCTCCCGGGCGAGGCCGCTCAGAACAACGAGCTGATTTGGTTCGTGAAACAGGCGGCAGCGGGACGGCCCGAAGTGGAGCAAGCCGCTTGGACTGACTTGGCAGAACACTTAAGCGGGTAGCCCCAGAGAGGCCGTCTTCCGGCTTCTGCCATGGCGGTCCTGCCGAGGACGGAGTAGCCGGCGGGTCGGAAGGGCTGGACGGAGGGCTGCGGCCAGCAGAGCCTCACGGATAGGGTTCGGGTCGCGCCAGGGTTTCCCCTGAGCCATCGAACGATTACAGTCGGACACTGAGCTACGTCGCGCAGGGGGAACGATGACTCTCAGCACATCCCTGTCAGGTCGCCTTCGGAACACCTCGTTGCCCAAGAGTCACGGCCTGTTACCCCTGTTTGAGGCTGTAGTCAACTCGATCCAGTCAATTGACGCCGCGAACCCTGAGGGGGACTCGGGTAGAATTGTCGTCGAGATTGAGCGGCTTCCTCAGCTTAACCTTTTTGATTCAGTTGGCCGAAGTGAACGTGGCCCGGTTCCGCAGGAACCAATCCTCTCGTTCAGAGTCACCGACAATGGTGCCGGCTTCCATGATGACAACCTGCAGTCGTTCGAAACGCTCGACAGCGAGTACAAGGCGGAGTATGGCTGTCGCGGTGTTGGTCGATTGCTCTGGCTCAAGGCCTTCAAAAAGGTTGAGGTGTCGAGCATATTCCTAGATGAAGTCGGCCAGGCCTTTGAGCGAGCCTTCTCATTCACGGCGGAGAAGGGCGTCACCGATGAGGTTGTAGGCGCCACAGCCTCCCGGGAGGCCGGAGCGACGGTAAAACTCTTGGATTTCCGTCCCATTTACCGTGACACGTCCCCCAAGAGTCACTCGACAATCGCAAGGAACCTGCTAGAGCACTGTCTCTGGTACTTCGTTCGACCTGGCGGATGTCCCGACATAATTGTCGTTGACGGGGAAGAGCAGGTCAACCTCACTCACTTGTTCGCAGACCACATGCTCTCTTCCTCTCAAACTCAAACGCTTACCGTTAAGGGACAGGAATTCGACCTAGTTCACCTCAAGGTGCGTTCTCGGACAGGGATTGAGCCGCAGATTCACTGGTGTGCCGCTAACAGAGTGGTGGTCGAGGAGAAGATCACCGACAAGATTCCAGGGCTACACGGCAGGCTGAATGATGGCGATACCTCCTTCATTTACTCGTGCTACGTGACGTCGACCTTCCTTAACGAAAATGTGAGATCCGAACGAACCGGGTTCGACATCCCTGAGGAGACACAAGGCACAATCCTCGCTAGCGACCTAGGGATGTCAGAGATTCGAACGGCAGTTCTGGATGCCGCTGAAGAGTACTTGGGCGACCTACTCAACGAGTCCAAGCAAGCAGGGCGCGCCAGAGTGGAGACCTTTGTGAATCACAAAGCTCCTCGCTATCGTCCAATCTTGCGTCACATTGATCAAAACAAGCTGTGCGTGAGCCCTGAGATTTCCGAGAGGGACCTCGAACTTCTGCTGCATCGCCAACTCTGGGATCTAGAAACAGAGCTGCTGGTCGAGGGTCAGGAGGTCTTGGAGGCAGAGCTGTTGGATGACTCCGCTGAACAACAAGAGCGCCTTCGGGAGTACCTTGAGAAGGTCGACGACGTAAAGAAGTCAGACTTGGCTTCCTACGTCTCGAAGCGACGAGTCGTCCTCGACATGCTGAAGAAGGCAATAGCGGCCGATCAAGATGGAAAGTACGTCCGAGAGGACGTTATCCACAACCTGATCATGCCGATGCGGAAGACGTCTGACGACGTATCCCTTGACGTCTGCAATCTGTGGATAATCGACGAACGTCTGGCGTTCCACAACTATCTGGCATCTGACAAGCCGTTGGCAGCCTACCCAATAACTGATTCACCGGATCGAAAAGAACCCGACCTTCTTGCTCTGCAGGTCTGCGACTCTCCGATTCTGGTTTCCGAAGGGAGCAAACTGCCCTTGGCGTCGATCGTGGTCGTCGAGATAAAGCGGCCAATGCGCGGGGACTCCAAGCAGGATGGCGGCCCAATCTCTCAAGCCCTCGGCTATTTGGACAGAGTTCGTCGAGGGAACGTGCGTACAACGCAAGGGCGGCCGATTCCAGCCTCTGACGAAATCCCTGGGTTCTGTTACGTCATCTCGGACCTGACTCCCTCGGTAATGGAGCACTGCAGGATGATGGGGCTCAGGATGACGCAGGACAAACTAGGCTTCTTTGGATATAACGAGAATTATAAGGCCTATATCGAAGTCATTTCGTTCGATCGACTTCTTAACGCCGCCCACGAGAGGAACCGGGCCTTCTTCGATAAGCTGGGGCTGCCTACCTGACGAAACTACACGAGCGATTTGGATGGCCTACCGCAACCACCCACGGACCGTGCCCCGCCGCCGGAGCCCCGGGCCATCTCGGAGCCCGAGCGCCGCCAGTTCGCCAACGCGGCCGGCGTGCCCTCCCCTACGCCACGCGGGCTCGTGGCCGCGCGGCCCGGCCGGCTGCCGGCCCACCACCACCCGTTCACGTCCCTGTCATGCTGCGGCGGCCCTCGGGCTTCCCGCCTTCCGCGCCAGCCGCCGGGCGTGTTGCGTGGCCGGAGTCGGAGCGCCAGCGGAGCGACGGACGCGCGTCCAGGCGGCGGCGGGCGGCCCGTTGCGGGCGGCCTTGACCGTTTGGAGAAACTCTGACCGCCGCTGCTTACTGAGAGGCGCGTCGGAGCCGCTCGACCGCAACGAATATTTGCTGTTCAGGACCTGGTCGACTCGGTCGCCATTCAAGGAATAGAGGGCGAATGGCATTGAGGAGGCCTGTGAGGTCCTCGGTTGTCGCGGGCTCGGGCAGTGCGTCAAGGGTGGCGAGTGCGCTCACGGTCGCCTGATGGCGATGGACGTTCATGGGGGTGTGCTGCCATCCGGGCGAGTTCCGCCACTCCTGGACGCGTTCGTGCACCTCGGCTGCGGCGGCTCGGATAAGGGCTGCTCGCTCGCGTGGTGTAAGCGCTGAGTTGTGGGGGCGGTCGGCGGGTTGCTGCGGCGGCGTGTCGGCGTCGCGCATGGCGGCGATCGTACCGGCGGCTTGATTGGGCCGGTTGCCGTGTGCTGGGAGCAGTGCTGACGGGCGCAGTTAGCCAGCGATGCTGTTCCACTCCGGAGCGAGGATGGAGTAGAGCAGGGAGTTGCGCCAGGCGCCGTTGGTGTGGACGTGGTCGCGGAGTCGGCCTTCGTATTGCATGCCGAGCCGCTTGGCGACGGCGATGGAGGCGGCGTTGTCGGGACCGATGGCGGCGGTGATGCGGTGTAGCCGCAGCTCGTGGAAGCCGTAGCCCATGATGGTGCGGGCGGCGTCGGTGGCGTAGCCGTGGCCCCAGTGGTCGGCGTTGATGGCGTAGCCGAGTTTGGCGGCTTGGTGGCCGGTGAGTCCGAGGCGGGCGAATCCGATCATGCGGTCTTCGGTGTCGGCTACGGCTACGGCTAGGTAGTACTCGGTGCGGGGGGTGAGCTGTGCCCGGGTCACTGCGCCTTCGATCATGGCGACGGCGGCGGCGCGGTCGCGGCTGTCGAAGGAGAGCCAGTGGGTAACGCGGTCGTCGCCGATGATCGCCAAGGCGTCGGCCGCGTCATCGGGGCGCATTTCGCGGAGAGTGATGACGCGGCCGGGGATGGTGATCGGGTACATGCGCTGATGGTGCCTTATCGGGGCAGAGCGTTGGCGGGGGTGTGGGTGAAGTGTTCGATGCCGTCGATGAGGTCGCGGGCGTCGCTGGCGTGGCCGGCGCGGGTGATGGCCTGGTGGACGCGTCGGACGGAGTGGACGATGCCGTTGATGCGCTGGTCGGCGGGGAGATCGAGCACGGGGGTGAGGGCGTCTTCGGCGGCGTCGAGTTCGCCGTTGGCCACCCGGGCGATAGCGAGGTTGGTGTGTGAGCCGGCCTGATCGCCGAAGGCCCATGCGGGGTCGTAGCGGTCGGAGTATGCCTGGACGGCTTGCAGGGCGTAGCGCTCGGTGGTGGCGGCTTCGCCGGGGAGCCAGGCGAGGGCGTCGCTGGCGTAGTAGAGGGTGCGGGGCTGGTTGAAGGTGCAGATGCCGCCCATCTCGTCCATCTCGTCGGGGCGGACCCGCGACCAGGCGTCTTCGGCCTCGTGGATGGCGGCCTTGGCCTGTTCGGCGTTGCCGAGGGCGGCGTAGGCGCGGGCGGCGCTGACGGGAAGCCACACGGCGGAAGTGCCGCCGGCTTGGGTGGCGTACTCGCGTCCGGCTTCGGCGTACCGGACGGCTTCGGCGTACCGGCCGGCCCAGTAGGCGACCAGGGATTGCAGGCCGCGGAGCCAGGCTTGCAGGCCGGGGTGTCCGGCCTGGTCGGCGCAGAGAACTGCGGTACGGGCTTGCAGCATCGCGGAGTGCGGGTCGGCCATGTCGTGCGAGACCTTGGCGAGTAGGCCGCTGGTGATGCCGGCGAGGAAGTGCAGGTCCCGCGACTGGGCCGGCTGCTGACGGCGTTCGAGCAGGGTGAACAGGGTGTCCTGCGTCTCGACCAGGTCCGGCAGAATCTGGCTGATCGGGCGTTGCGGGTAGGCCAGGGCGAGTCGCTGCACGTCCTCGGTGAGCTGGGTGATGGCCGCCGGGGAGGTGGACTCGGCGGCGAGCATGGCGTATTGGCGGGCGCGTTGTGCGGCCATGGCGAGCAGGTTCCTTTCCGGGCCGGCGCCGAACGGCTCGACAATGAGCTGTCGGCCCGGCGCAGGGGTCAACTGGTGGGGTGCCCAGGCACGCTGCAACTCATCGATGGTCTTACCGAACATGGCCTGCAACGCGCGCCGGGTGGCGGGGGTCGATGAGGCCAGGTCCCGTTCACCGCGTGCCAACCGGCCGAGGTGCCGGGCGCTGATCGCCGCACGCGGGTCCATGCGGCTGAACTCGTCGGCCAGTTCCTCGTACGTGCGATCGCTTTGCTGGATCAGGTGCTCCAGCACGGTGCGAGGTTCGCGGCGGTCTCGGGCCATCTCGATGCCTTCCTGATGGGCTATCTCCACGCTCGCCTGTCGGAGGTCCTGAACTCAACGCAGGTCCTCATGGTGTCCGCTCGATGTCCGCCAGAGGTGCTAATTCGGTCCTCGATCGGTCTTCGTCACCGGGTGTTCTATCTCCACCATGGACGTCTCACCCACCGCAATTGTGCATGTACTGGCCGCGCAGGTGCACGGGCCGACATGGCACCGGGCCGCTCGTGCCCGTGTCGGGTCGGCTGCGGCCGTGGCGGGGGGCGGTGTTCGGGTCCTTCGGTGCGTGGATGGCGGACGTTCGCGCCGGGGAACGTGCCATGCCTCGCCGCTCCTCGTCGCCTGTTCGGGCTGCGAGGGGCGGGGATGGAAGATGGCCAGTCCTCGGCGTTCGCTTCGCGCGCCGAGTGATCCGAACCGGCTGCAACGACGGGGCTGCCCGGACTGCGCCGGAACCGGTAGGCAGACGCGATCATCGGCGGTTGTCGTAGCGGCTGCGTCCTGAGCAGGGCACCGGGGCAGGTGCTGGCAGGCGAATCACGGTGTCGGTCGTGGCCAAAGCCCGCCTGCCTCGGTGCCCATCCAAGTGTGCGTGAGAGCGGGCAGTGATGGACCCAAAGCCGGGCGACGTTCTGCACGTCGGCGTCGATGCGTCGGTGCAATTCGGCGGCGCTCGGTCGCTGATCTTCCGGGTTATCAAGGTCTGGGACCGGCCGACATACGACGGCTGGCTTTGGCTGATCGGCTACGCGCTCGACCGGGCCGGCAACGCCGTGGACCGGCGAGAGATCTTCGTGCAGCACGCCGGTTTGAGGCTGCTCGCATCGGCTGCCGCTCCCGTCACCGGACGCACTCCACCCACCCCACCGGGCCGTGCCTGGCAGAGCGGGGTGAGTCGGAAGGCACCTACGGCGGTCTCAACTTCGAGGAGGTTGCGGTGACTACACATTCGGTTGGCGTCTTTCGGGCAGCGTCGCGCTTGGCCCGGCTCTGTCCGGGGCAGGTGAAGCGAATCCGGTTCCGTCGCACCAGGTTCGGGCGGCGCGGCCTTGCCGAGGAGCAGGTGTACGCGTTCCTCCGCGCGGTCGTCGACGAGCTGACCGCGCGCGAGGGCGTGGAAGCGGGCCTGCGCGCGGAAAACGCGCGATTGAAGGGTGCGCTACGCGAGTGGCAGAGCAATTTCGCTCCCAGACCGGGCCAGATGGCCGACGCGGGGCGTTGGACAGAACCTGAGCAGCGCAGATAGCCTGTTGACAAGCTGAGCTGTCGTCTGGGGTGAAACGGTGCCGATCGAAGTTGCGCCGCCAAAGTACGTCGTGATCGTCAACGCGGTGCAACAACGCATCGAAGACGGCACGTACCCGCCCGGCTCGATGCTGCCCAGCGAGACTGAACTGATTCGGGAGTTCGGCGCATCGCGCCCGGTCGTGGTCAGAGCACTGGACCTGCTGCGTCAAGACGGCTGGATCGAAAGCCGGCAAGGGAAGGGCCGCTTCGTCATAGGCCGACCCGTGAGAGCCGACCAGCGACGGGAACGCCGCTACGCGGTGCTGGAAGACGAGGAACGGGCTGGCTCGACCTTGTTGGTGGCCGGTGAGCTGCCAGCTCCACCCCGGGCGGCCGTAGCCCTTGGAATCGAGCCAGGAACATCGGTCGTCGCGCGCCGCCGACTGATCACGATGGACGGTCTGGGACCGGTCGAGCTGGGCACGGCCTTCTTGCCCGTCGACCTGGCGGACGGCACACGGGTCGGTGATGCCGGCGTTCTGGCTGAGGGGTTGCTCCGGCACGTCGCGTCGCGGAAGCGCGTTCGGTTCGACCACGTCAGCGAGCGGATCTCGGCTCGCCTCCCCGATGTCGACGAGGCCCGGCTCCTGGAGATCGGCGAAAAGGATGCCGTGTTGACGGTGCTTCTGTCCGTCTGCGACCGGTCCGGCAAGCCTTTGCTGGCTGTGGATCTCCTCCTGCCAGCTCCGCGGCACGACCTCGAAGACGTCTATCCACTCGACTGACGTAGGTCGATTCATTGCTTGACAAGTCAAGTCGGCCGCATCTACTTTGGAATAAACTTAACAAGTCAACTTGTCAAACACTCGAACCGTCGCTCACCGGGTCCCGAGAGTGTTGGCTCGATGGCTTCTCAGTTGCGCGAGGCGGGTCGTTCCCCAGCCAAGAGTCCTGGCCCGCCTCGTGCTCTCCCATCCCTCTTGCGTGAAGGAGGGCGTGATGCCCACCGTAAATCACCCTGCCCTGATCGCCGGATTGCCGATGCTCGTCGGTGCCCTGGCCCTGGCGTTCCGCTCTCGTCTGGCCGGGGTGCGGCACGCCTTGCGGGAACTGGAGGCGGCGCTCCGGTCGGCGCTGCGACTGCCCCCTGCCCCTGGTCGGGTGTACGGGATTCGTTGCCCCCGCTGTTACCGATGGGTGAAGCCAGGGCGATTCGACCTACGGCGTATGTCCTGTTGGGCCTGCATCACCACGTTGGGCCGTGGACGTCGGGGCGATGGCCTGCGCCTCTGATCACAGGATCGCCAGTTTGTGCGTACGCGAGTCTGGTGTGACGCCGTGGTCGGCGGTGCTGGTCGGTGTCGGCACCGCGAGGACCACGACGGGCCTTGCGGGGCCGCTGGAGACGATCACTCCGGGGTGGTGACCGGGATCGGGCCGGTGAACGGGGAGGCGCCGACCACGTTGAACGAGCGGATCCGGTAGTGGTAGGTGACGCCTCGGGCCAGCCCGGTGTTGGTGAAGCCTCGGCCGGTGACCGTGAAGGTGGCCAGTTCCCGGGTGAACGTCGGGTCCAGGGCTCGTTCCACCGTGAAACCGGCGCCCTGGCCGGCGGGGGTGCTGGCCGCCCAGCCCAGGACCACCGTCGCGGTGTCCGGTCCCGGCGCGCTGGCGGCCACGCTCACCGACGTCGGGGTCCCCGGTGCCGGTGGGGTGGTCACCGTGGCCACCGTGGACCACGGTGAGGCCGCACCGAGGTAGGTGGTGCGTACCCGGTAGTAGTACCTGGTGTCCGGGGCGAGCGCCGCGTCCAGGTGGTGGTCGCCGACGCCGATCGCGGTGGTGCCGGGTCCGCTGGTGAAGGTCGGGTTGGTCGCCCGCTGCACGTCGATCCCGGTGGCGAAGGAGCGGTTGGTCCAGCGCAACGCGACCCGGAGCGGTGCGGCGGGTGGGATCGCCGCGGTCAAGCCGGCCGGGGTGGCGAGCTGCACCGCCGCGGGGACGCTGTTCGACCAGGCCGAGCAGCTGACCTCGTTCTCCGCCCGGATCCGGTAGTGGTAGGTCACCCCGGGGGTGACCGAGGCGTCGGTGTACCGGGTGGCCGTGGCGGCCACGGTGATCTCGGTGAGCCCGTTGGTGAACGTGGCGTCGGTGGCCCGTTGCAGCAGGTGGCTGGTGGCCGCCGGGCGGCTGCCGTTGCCGGTCCAGGTCAGGGCGATCGCCGGCAGGGCGG
>NZ_POTY01000240.1 GCF_003236315.1 Micromonospora craterilacus | reverse complement strand
CCCCCACCATGGTCTCCCCGCCCTGCGGCAGTCGGGCCACGATCTCGTCGACCCGGGCCCGCGCGGCGGCCTGCCGCACCTCCTCGTCGCTGGCGCCCGGCCGGCCGAACCGGATGTTGTCCCATACGGACTCGCTGAACAGGTAGCTGTCCTGGAACACCACGGTCACCGCGTCGAACAGGGTCGCGCTGTCCAGCTCCCGGATGTCGACCCCGCCGATGCGGATCGTGCCGGCGTCGGGGGCGAAGAACTGGGCCAGCAGGTGCAGGCAGGTCGTCTTGCCGGCGCCGCTGCTGCCGACCAGCGCGGTGACCGTTCCGGCCGGGGCCGCGAAGCTGACCTCGTGCAGCGCCGGCCGGACCGCGCCCGGATAGGTGTAGGAGACGTTCTCGAAGGCCACGTCGTGTCCCTGCGGCGCCCGGCCGGTGCGGACCTCCGCCGGCGCGGGCTCGGCGAGCAGCGCGCCGAGCCGGTCGACGGCCGCCTCACCCACCCGCAGGCTCTCGGTCTGCTCACCCATCGCCCGCAGCGGGCCGTGGATACGCAGCGACAGCACCGCGAAGACCAGGAAGGTGGCCGGCGCCAAATCACCGCCGATCAGCAGGAAGGCCCCGACGAGCAGCACCACCGGCAGGCCCAGCTCGATCACGGTGAGGAACAGCACCAGCGGTACGACCAGCCGGCTCACCAGCCCGTTGCTGGCCTCCCGGTGCCGGACCAGGGCGCGGGCGAGCCGGCCGGCCCGGTCACCGGTGGCGCCGTGCGCGCGGGCCACGGCGATGCCCGAGACGTACTCCTGGAACCGGGCTGCGGCCTGGCCGCTGGCCTGCGCGCGCTCGGCGGCCAGCCGGGCGAAGGTGCGCTGCGACCAGGCGTAGACCAGCATCGCCAGCGGGATGGTCGCCAGCGCGGCCAGCCCCATCCGCCAGTCCTCCAGCAGCAGACCGACCGCGATCACCAGGGGCAGCAGAGCGGCACCGATGATGGTGGGGATGGCGCCGAAGACCACCGGTTCCAGCTCGCTGAGGTGGTGCGTGACGAGCGCGGTGAGGTCGCCGCTCTGCCGCCGGGTGTGGTAGCCCAGCGGCAGCCGGCGCAGGTGCTCCAGGGCCCGCAGGCGCAGCTCGCCGAGGAGTTCGAAGGAGGCCACCCAGCTCTGCCGCTGGGCGAGCAGGTCGAAGCCGAACTGGCCGAGCACCGCGGCCAGCACGCCGACGCTCCACCACAGCACCTCGCGCTGGCTGATCGCCGGGCCCCCGAGGTGGGCCTCGCGCAGCCGTTGCAGGACCACCACGAGCAGCCAGATCGGCACCGCAGTGCAGACCGCCGCCGCCATCCGGGCGGCGATCCCCCACAGCTGCTGGCGGCGCAACCGCGGGTCGGACAGCGACCACAGCCGCCGGATGAGGGCGATGGTGCGCCCGGCCACCGTGCCGGCCGGCGGCGCGGTCGAGCCGCTGGGGGCGGAGGTCAGGGTCGTCATCTGCTGGCTCCGCTCCGTTCGCCGGTGGCGCCGAGACTCCATTGGGCGCTGGAGGTCGCGTCGGCCCAGAGCCGGGCGTACGTGCCGTCGGCCCGCAACAGGTCGTCGTGACGTCCACTCTCGACCACCCGGCCGTCGGTCATCACCACGATCCGGTCGGCGTCCCGGACGGTGGTGAGCCGGTGGGCGATGACCAGCAGGGTGCGCCCGGCGGCGAGGTTCGCCACCGCCTGCTGGATGGAGACCTCGTTCTCCGGGTCCGTCGAGGCGGTGGCCTCGTCCAGCACCACCACGGGCGCGTCCTTGAGCAGTGCGCGGGCGATCGAGATGCGCTGGCGTTCCCCGCCGGACAGCGTCGCGCCCCGCTCGCCGACCACGGTGTCGTAGCCCTGCGGCAGGGCCAGGATGAAGTCGTGGCAGCGGGCCGCGCGGGCCGCCCGGTGGACGGCCTCGTCGTCCAGGTCGGGCCGGCCGAGGGTCAGGTTGGCCCGGACGGTGTCGTGGAAGAGGAACGGATCCTGGAACACCACCGCGACGGTGTCCATCAGCTGGTCGACGGACATCTCCCGGACGTCGACACCGCCGACCCGTACGGTACCGGTGGAGACGTCGAAGAACCGAGAGACCAGACGCGCGACGGTGGTCTTGCCGGATCCGCTCGGGCCGACGATGGCGGTGACCCGGCCGGCGTCGGCGCGGATGCTCACCCCGTCGAGGACCCGCCGGTCGGGCTGGTAGCCGAACGTGACGTCGTCCAGCTCGACCGAGGCCGGGCCCAGCGGCGCCCGGCGGCCGATGTCCGGCAGCGCCGGGGTGTCCAGCAGCGCGGCGATCTCGTCGGTGCCGAACCGGACCTGGCGCAGCTGGGAACTGTAGCCGGTGAGTTTGGTCAGCGGCGCGGTGTAGCCGAGGGCCAGCAGCAGGAACAGCAGCAGGGTGGGCAGGTCGACGGCACCGTCGCGGTAGAGCCAGAGCCCCACCGGCACCACGACCGCCACGTTGGCGGCCATCACCGTGAAGTACGCCGCCCCGCCGGGCAGGAAGGCGGTGCCCCAACGGGTCTCCGCGTCGACGTACCGGCGTACCGCGTCGGTCGCCCGGGCGACCGTGTCGGTCTGCCGGTTGAACACCTTGACGGCCTTGATGCCGTGCAGGAACTCGGTGACCGCCTGGTTCATCGCCATGCCGGCGCCGTGCCACTGCGCCACCCAGGCGCCTGATCCGCGGGTGGCGTGCCGCATGGCGAGCATCGCCAGCGGGACGACCGCCACCGCGGCCAGCGCCAACCGCCAGTCGATGACGAAGAGCCAGACCGTGGTGGCGGCGACCACGGTCAGCGCGGCGACCGCGTCGGGCAGCATGTGCGCGACGAAGACCTCGATCCGCTCGACGTCCTCCATCGCGAGCTTGCCGATCCCGCCGCTGCCCCGGCGGGTCACCTCGCCGAGCGGCAGCACCGCGAGCCGTTCGGCGATGCGCTGGCGCAGCCGGTAGAGCAGCCAGTACGCGCAGACGTGGCTGATCGCCAGGGCACCGCCCATCAGCGCGGTGCCGCCGGCGATGGCGACCAGCGCGACGAGGGCGTACCGGACCAGGGCGTTGCCGTCGGGGGTCACCTCGGTGACCAGCTCGACGGCGACCCGGTAGGCCATCAGGTAGGGCACGAGCTGGCAGGCCACCGCCGCGACCGCGAGCAGCACGGCGGTGGAGAGCCGGCGTCGTTGCGAACGCACCAGCGACCGGAGCAGCTCCCGGCCGCCGCGGCCGGCGTCGGAGTCGGTCTCGGCGGCCATCGCCCACCTCGTCTCGTCGGTGGTCCGTCCGCTGTGGACCCCGGACGTCCGGGTAATGGTAGTCGTTACCCTTCCACGGTGCCGAAGGTCGGCGCACCGGCACTGTGGTAGGTCAGCATCGCCACCCCGCTGCCGGAGGTCTGGCTGTCGACCAGCCGCAGGCCGGCCGGGGGCACGCCGTCGGCGAACAGGCGCCGCCCGCTGCCCAGCACCACCGGGAAGACCAGCAGGTGGTACGAGTCGATCAGCCCCTCGCGCATCAGCGACGCGGCGAGCCGGCCGCTGCCGTGCACCTGGAGTTCCCGGCCGGGCTGGCGCTTGAGCTCGGCGACGGCCGTGGCCAGGTCGCCGTCCAGGCGCTTCGCACCGGACCAGGTCAGCTCGTCGTCCCGGGTGGTGGCGACGTGCTTGGGCAGCACGTTCAGCGCGTTCCCGACCGGGTCGGCGGGGTCGCCGTGCTGGGGCCACCAGGCCGCGAAGATGTCGTACGTCCGCCGGCCGAGCAGGAACGCGTCGACCCGCTCGAAGATGCTGGTCATGTAGGCGCCGACCGCGTCGTCGAAGTGCGGCGGCAGCCAGCCGCCCAGCTCGAACCCGCCACTGCGGTCCTCGTCGGGGCCGCCGGGCGCCTGCATCACGCCGTCCAGGGTCAGGAACGTGGTGAGCGTGAGTCGCATGGTCGTTACCTCCATCGCGGGCGGCACCGTGCCGCCCTTCACTGTGCCGACGGCCGACCGGACGGGGAATCGACACCACGACCAGACATGTGACCCAAACCACAGACAGCATGCCGCCGCGAGCCAGCACGGGCCAGCACCGCCACGCCGCTTGGCGTCACCGGCGCTACCTGATCATCACCTGTCTTTCCCTATTAACCCTTGCTTGGGGTAGGTTAGGGAACCATGCAGGATGACTGGCTGTCGGCCGAACAGGTCGCCGAGGGGCTCGGCCTGCACGTACGCACCGTGCGCGGCTACATCCGCAGCGGCCGGCTGAAGGCAGTCCGGATCGGCAAGCAGTACCGCATCGCGCGCACCGACCTCGACGAGTTCACCGGGCGAGCGGCCGACACCGCCCCGCCCCGGGTCGAGGTCTCCACCGTCGTGGAGGTCGACGCCCTCGGCCCGAGAGCCACCGACCGACTGAGCACCCTGCTCGTCGCCAGCGCGCAACAACGTCGCGGTGCCACCGAGCCGCTCCGCGTCCGGACGGTGTACGACGACGGGCGCGGCCGGCTCAAGGTGATCGTCCTGGGCGACCTGGCGGCCACCATCGACATCCTGCGGTTCATCGAGGATGTCCTCACCGAGGAGAACGGAATGTTCCACACCGATCCGACCGCCCCGGAGGTGGGCCATGACTGACGTGGTGACCGAACGTCGCGGCGTACCCGTGCTCGTCTGCGACAGCGACGGGCCGCCCATCGCCGGCGTGCAGGACGCGCTCGACGTGATCGGGGCGACCTACGCCCGGGCCGACGTGGTGGCCGTGCCCGCCGGGCGGTTCGACGAACGGTTCTTCGTCCTGCGTACCGGGCTGGCCGGGGAGATCATGCAGAAGTTCGTCAACTACCGGATCCGGCTGGTGGTGGTCGGCGACATCTCCGCCCAGGTCGCGGCCAGCACCGCACTACGCGACCTGGTGACCGAATCCAACCGGGGCAGCCAGGTGTGGTTCGTCGCCGACCTCGAAGAACTCGACGACCGGCTCGGCTGATCGCCGCTGTCCGGGCGACGGGCACCCGTTCGGCCGGCCAGCGGCGTGGCATTGGTACGCCGCATCAGCGACCCGGTGTGGCACAGGAGGGTTCGTATGGCTCCGAGGGAATGTGTACAGCCCATTCCTGTCGGGTCAGGTTGCGGCCGGCACCGGCGCAGATCTGGGCTTCGGCAGCAGGCAGATCAAACGACCAGCTGATGATTCGGCCGTCCTCGGCGCCGGAGATGAGGGTTCCGGCCGGAGTGAAGGCGAGTCCGCGGATTCTTGCGCTATGGCCGGTGAGGGTGGCGACACGCTGGCGGGTGCCGGCGTCCCAGACGATGATGGTGTGGTCGTCGCCGGCGGAGGCGAGACGGCGGCCGTCTCGGCTGATGGCGAGGACCTGCACGGGCGCGGTATGGCCACTCAGTACGGCTGTTTCCCCAGCGGTCGCGGCGTCCCACAGCTTGATGACGCGGCTGTCACCCGCGGTGGCCAGCCAGCTGCCGTCGGGGCTGACCGCGATATCCTGCACCGCGCTCTGCTGGGCGTTGACCCGGTTGAGTAGCTTTCCAGTGGCGATATCCCACGTGTTGATGTAGCCGCCCACGCTTGCCCCGAGGAGTCGACGCCCGTCCGGGGTGAAGGCCAACGACGTGACAATGCGGGCCGGAAACCTGGCTGTTATCTCGGACGGTTCTTTCATGTCCGTGATGTCCCACAGGTCAGGGCCGAGAGTGGCCGCGGCGAGGAGACGGCCACTGGGGTCGAAGTCGACGTCCGTCGAGGCACCGATTCCTCCGGTCGGGAAGGGCCGGGTCACATGCTGTCGGCGCTGGATGTCCCAGAGTGTGACGACGTTGTTGCGGGTGACCGCGGCGAGCAGGCGTCCGTCCGGACTGAATGCCACGGATTGCACCTCGTCTGGATGCCCACCCAGCGCGGCCACGAACTTTCCCTGCGCGTCCCACAGCCGAACTGTCCTGTCGCTGCCCGCCGAAGCGATGGTGTTTCCGTCCGGGCTGACCTTCACATCCTTCACCTGCGCCGCGAATCCGATGAACGGGGCGTGGCCGAGATCGTGGACCACGATGGTGCCGTTGAACCCGGCCGAGGCGAGCATGGCCCCGTCCTGGCTCAGCGCGACCGAGGCCGTCTCGCTGCGACCCCGGTCCTGGTAGGTCTGCAGGGGCTCGCGGCGTTGCAGGTCCCAGATGGTGATCGCGCCGTTCTCGTCGGCCACGGCCAGCTTGTCGTCCGCAGCAGCGGAGATCGTCCACGCGTAGCGGCCCGACATGGGCAACGGCGGGAGCGCAACCGGCCGGTCGCCGCCAAGGTCCCACAGGTACACGCCTCGCTCGTGCGCCAACCCGGCGAGGATGTGTCCGGAGTGTCCGAAGGCGACCGAGAAGATGTGCCCGGTGGGCAGGTGGGCAACCGATCTACGCGTGGCCACGTCCCACACGATCGGGTTCTCTTTCCCGTTGGCGGACACGAGGAACCGACCGTCTTGGCTGAAGGTCAGGGACGCGACCGGCACCTGGTGCCCGCGGAGCAGCGTGCGGGTCCCGGCCCGCAGATCGTGTAGGGCAATGTCGCCGGCCTTTGGGGTGTCCGAGCTGGTCCGCAAGCCGTCCGGGCTGCTCCCGATGCCGACGGCGACCTTCGTTCCGTCGGAGCTGAAGGCCGTGCCGGCCGCCAGGTTGTCCTCCTCCAGCCGGGTGATCTGCTGGCGGGTGTCGACATCCCAGAAGATGATGGAACCTCTGGTTCCATCGACCCCGATGGAGACGAGCAGCTTTCCACCGTCGACGAACGCCAGATTCGCCACCCGGCCGGCGTGCCCCGGCAGGGTGGCGATGCGTTCGCCGCGCACCGGGTCCCACAGGCCGATCGTGCCGTCACCGGCGGCGGAGGCGAGGAGGGAATGGTCGGGGTTGAACGCGACGGCGTAGATCGACGGTCCGCCGACGTTGAGTTCTGTGCGGCGAGGCGCAGCTGCCGCGCTCAGCACGCTCCCCCGAGTCTCGGTGCTGGAGTGGAGGTGATCCGCTTCGACGGCCAGGAGGCCGGCCAACTCCGGATCGGTGGCGAGCAGCGATCGCGCCTGTAGCGACAGCTCGCTGGAGAGCGCGACCACCTGCTGCCGGCGGGCGTCCTGACGCTGCCGCACCGCCACGGCACCGCCCAGCAGGGCGAGCATCAAGAGGACGGAAACGCCTGCGACGAGACGCTTGAGGAGGCGGGCGTGGCGCCGGGCACTGTCCTGTTCGGCTTCGGCGACCGCGTTGCTGGCACGCAGGAAATCTCGTTCGTGCTGGTTCAACTCGTCGCGACGGTCATCGGCGAACGCACGTGCGGCAGCCAACTGGGCGCCCCGGTACAAGGCTCCGGGATCACGGCGCAACGAAGTCCACGTGTGTGCGGCGTCGGTGAGCCGCCGGTGGATGAGCAGGCTCGCACGGTCGTCGGTGAGCCATCGGTGTAGCCGTGGCCAGGCACTGATCAGCGCCTCATGGGCCACCGCCACCGTGCCGTCGCCCAGGACCACCAGCCGGGCTGCGGCCAACTGGTCCAGGACCTCGATCATGACAGCCTCGTCGGCGATGCCGTCGAGTTCCGTTCGCGCGACCGGCCGCCGGGTGTCCTCGGTGCCATCACCCAACGCGGTGAGCCGGAGAAAGATCCGGCGAGCGGCCCGCTGCTCCGCTGCCCCGAACTCGGCATATACCCGCTCGGCGGTCTGGGCGACCGCCCCCCGTACGCCACCGCTCGCGTGATAGGCCGACAGGGTGAGAGTCGGCCCGCTCCGTCGCTGCCACGTCTCCAGCAGTGCGTGCGACACGAGCGGCAACGCGCCCGGCTCGTCGGCGGCATCGGCGAGCACCGTGGTCAGCAGGTCGGATTCCACTCCCATCCCGACATGCGCGGCGGGCCGGGTGACAATCTCACGCAGATCAGCGGCGGTCACCGGACCCACCATCAGGTGCCCCTCGTCGCCCAGTGCGTCGGTCAGCTCCGAATACTGCATGAAGTGAGCGAGGAAGTCGGCGCGAACCCCGAGCATCACCGTGGTACGACGGTCCGAACCCTGGGTGGCGTCCAGTAGCGCCCCGATGAACTTGCGGCGTTCGTCCTTGTCGGTGCAGAGGGTGAAGATCTCCTCGAACTGGTCCACCACCAACAGTGCCCGGGTTTGCGGGTGACCGGCGGCCAGAACGCTACGTACGGCGATGTCCAGGCCGGCTGGATCCTCCGCCAGGTCGTCGCGCACCTGCTCGACGGCCTGACCGGACAACTTCGCAACCTCGGCCGACAATGCCTCGAGCGGGTGCTCGGTCGGCGTCATCAACATGATCCGCCAACGCTGCGCGCCCCGGCGATCGGCCGCGATGGTGCCCAGCAGACCAGCCCGCAGCAACGAGGATTTCCCGCTACCGGATGCCCCGATGAGGCAGCTCAGTGGCTGCCGCTCGACCCGGTTCAGGAGCCGCTCGACAAGCTCTGAGCGGCCGAAGAACCACTCCGCCTGCTCCGGCTGGAACGACGTCAACCCCTGATAGGGGCAGCGCTCCTCATCGCGACCTGGCACCGTCGACGCGGCCGTTGCATCCGCGATGGCTGACCACCTGGCCCGCCACTCGTCGGCATCGCCGCCGCACGCCTCGACGTACGCCAACGTCACCTCCAGCGAGGGCAGCCGGTCACCCTTTGCCGCCTCCGCCAAGGTGCTGGCCGAGTAGTGCGCGCGCCGAGCCAGAAGCCGATAGCTGGGGCTGCCGGCCCGCTCCCGCAACTGGCGCAGCTGCCATGCCAGCCGCTGGACCGGGCCCGCCTTCGGGTCCAGGGGCGTTTCCCGACGGCCCAACACCAACCTCCAAGTCCTGCCGCCAGGCAGACTCCCGCCGCGCGCCCGTGGCGGGCTTCGTACCGACAGGCGCGTCCGCTGCCCGTCGTTCTGGATCGAGGGCAGTATCAGGGACCTGGTGTGCCGGCTGCGGCCCGGGGTCGCCGGTCACGGGACCGGTAGGTGGTCGCTCCGGGTGGCCCGCGGGCTCGCCTCTGGCCCGCGCAGGCGCCACGTTTTGTCCGACGTTGTTTGTCCGGCACGTGCGGCGCTACCGGTCAACTCACGCATAGGCCACCGTGGACTCGGCGAACCACCTTGGTGGCGCCAACACCGGGCATTGCCGTGCGAGATCCGCCATAAGCCCACGGGGGGATCGGTATCTGGCCGCTGAAGCAACTGCGGCCCGACGACCAATGGGGCCTCGCATCCCGGTGTTCGGCCGCAAACGTGAAGAGAAGGGATCTACATGAATCAGACCGAGAGGAGGGTCCGGCTGCGCAGCGGAGTACTTGCATCGCGGGTGGTCCTCGCGCTGGCTGTGGTGCTGGGAGCCTCCCTGGCCACCGCAAGCCCTGCGTCGGCGCACACCGCCTGGCCCGGCTACCACACGCTCTGCAAGGTAGCCGCCCCGTGCATCAACAGCGGCAATCTGGTGCGGTTCTGGCAGCGGCACCTCTGGGCGGATGAGGGCTACAGCGATGTGGACGGCGTGTTCGGACCCAACACTCATGACGCCACGGTCCGCTGGCAGCAGCTCTACAACGCCGCACACCCGGTAGACATCAAGGCCGACGGCTGGGTTGGTCCCCAGACCTGGGAAGCGGCAGGCCAGAACACCGTTTGGGGCTACCACTTCGACAGGTCGGACGGCACCTACCTGTACTACACGTATTACGGGCGTAAGCCGGGCCGAACCTTCCTCATCCGGGACAGGATCTCGGACGGCGTCACGTGGTTCAAGATGCCCGGCGACACATCGTGGACCGACACGAGCCATGGCAGCTGAGAGTTCAGAGGAGAAGCGATGAACGGGGATTCCATGAAACGTCTGGCAGCACTGTGCACGTTGCTCGCGGCCGTGATCGCGGGGACGCTCGTCTCCGTCAACCCCGCCTACGCTCGCAGCCAACCCGAGTGCGAGTCCTACACGTACGTCAAGAACCAGGCCGGCTACGACGTCGCCGCGCCGATCGGCAAGTACGGCGTCCTGCCGTGCTCGCTGCTCTGGGGCGACGGCGGGCCGGGCACGGTGGCCCTCCAGTGGGCCCTGAACGACTGCTACCTCAAACCCGCGGGCAAGAAGCTGCTTTCCGATGACGGGTCCTTCGGCGAGTTGACCTTCAACGCGCTGAAGTTCGCCCAGAGCAAGGAGGGGATCAGCTCGGACGGCCAGTTCGGGCCGCAGTCACGCGCGTCCCTGAAGTTCCCCGCCCTCACCGGCGGCACCAACACCTGCGCCCGGCTGGGGAAACCGATCGTGTAGTGGTTGACCGTCGACGATGTGCCGGTGGTGCGCCACGGCGAGTTGACCGATGAGGTGGGGGCGGTGATCCCGCC